>NZ_JBHVCP010000094.1:0-19443 GCF_042803315.1 Streptomyces sp. NPDC057424 | reverse complement strand
CACCCCGCATGGGCGGGGTGCCCGGTGCCGTTCGTTGTGCGTGATCAAAGGGGAGGGAACGCAGCGGAAGGGATTGAGGAAAGGGTTAGGGAAAACCCTCGATTTATCGGTGGCAGCCGTCGGGGGCGGATTTCTGCCACTACCCTGCTGCGGAAGTGCCGTGCCTCCCCCTGCCCCGGGGATCGCACAACGGCCTTTCCGCACAAGCTTGTTGATCGCGCGACAGACTCCGGTGGAACCCTGCACGGGACCCACGGTAGGTCGCAAGCGGTTTATCTCACTCTCGCGTCCGGAATGCGGACAGCCGACACCGATAGATGTGTAACAAGTCCGTTTCGCAGGGATCTTTCACCAAACCCTTTGTCCGGATTTTGGAAGATGTATGCGCGAGCTGTGATCGAACCGAGACCTCGAGAGTGTGGTTCGGTCCTGGCGTTTGGCAGATAGTTAGGCGCGTAGAGCTCGGATGAACGGGTCACTCGCTGGAGGCGGCGCCGACTCACGAGCGCGGGGGCACTTGACGATTTCCGGCACCGGCGACGGGCGGTGGCGGTGGTCCGTCTGTGCTCCCTTTGCGGTGAACCAATGACTTCATAGGAGGAACCCATGCGCGGTGCCAAGAGCGCCAAGTGGGTCGCGGGGGCGATAGTCGTCGCCCTGGCCGCCACCGCCTGCGGCGGCGGCGACGACAGTGCCGGCGACGACATGAACAAGGGGAAGGCCGACCCGAACGGCATCGTCACTGCGCAGCTGAGCGAACCTCAGAACCCGCTGCAGCCGGCCAACGCCAAGGAGAGCCAGGGCAGCCGCGTGCTGCGCACGATCTTCGCCGGCCTGGTCGACTACGAGCCCGGCACCGGCAAGCTCGAGTACGTCAACGCCGAGTCGGTCACGCCGAACGACGACTCGTCCGAGTGGACCGTCAAGCTCAAGCCGGGCTGGAAGTTCCACGACGGCACCCCGGTCACCGCGAAGTCCTACGTGGACTCGTGGAACTGGTCGGCCAACATCAAGAACAACCAGACCAACTCCAGCTGGTTCGCGGACATCGTCGGCTTCGAGGACGTGCACCCGGAGAAGGGTGACCCGAAGAGCGACACGATGTCGGGCCTGAAGGTCGTCGACGACAACACCTTCACGATCAAGCTGACGCAGCCGGTCTCGTACTTCGCGTACAAGCTGGGCTACGACGTGTGGGCGCCGCTGCCCGAGGCCTTCTTCAAGGACCCGAAGGCGTACGGCGAGAAGCCGGTCGGCAACGGTCCGTACAAGTTCGTCTCCTGGGAGCACAACAAGCTCATCAAGGTCCGCAAGTTCGCGGACTACCAGGGCCCGAACAAGGCCAAGAACGGCGGCATCGACTTCAAGAACTACACGACCGCCGACGCCGCGTACTCGGACCTGCGCTCCGACAACGTGGACTGGATCGAGCAGGTCCCGACCACCGCGCTGGCCAACTACAAGACGGACCTGGGCGACCGCGCAATCGACCAGCCGTACTCGGCCGTTCAGTCGATCGTCCCGGCGTTCTACACCAAGCAGTTCAAGGACATCGACCCCAAGGTCATCCAGGGTCTGTCCATGGCGATCGACCGCCAGACGATCACCAAGACCGTCCTCCAGGGCACGCGTACCCCGGCCGACTCCTACGTCGCCCCGGGTGTCCTCGGCTACAAGAAGGGTGCGCTCGGCGACATCGTCAAGTTCGACCCGGCCCAGGCCAAGAAGCTCGTCCAGGAGGGTGGCGGCGTCCCGGGCAACAAGATCCAGATCCAGTACAACGCCGACCAGGACCACAAGCCCTGGGTCGACGCGGTCTGCAACTCGATCCGCAAGTCCACCGGCGTGGAGTGCACGGGCGACCCGAAGCCGACCTTCCAGGCCGACCTCGACGCCCGTGACAAGGAGCAGGTCAAGTCCATGTACCGCGGTGGCTGGGTGCTGGACTACCCGGTCAACTCGAACTTCATGCGCGACCTGTACGGCAGCACGGCGGCCGGCAACACCAGCGGCTACTCCAACAAGGAGTTCGACAAGCTGAGCTCCGAGGCGGACAAGGCCAGCTCGCTCGACGAGACCGTGAAGCTGTACCAGGACGCGGAGCAGCTCCTCGCCAAGGACATGCCGGCGATTCCGCTCTGGTTCTACGAGGTCAACAGCGGTCAGTCCACGAACATCCTGGGCAAGATCGAGTACGGCCAGGACGGTGACCCGATCTTCGACACCATCCAGGTCAAGCAGAAGTAAGAAGACGACCGCAGACCGGTGCCGCCCCTCCCTTTCAGGGGGAGTGGCGGCGCCGGTCCGTAGGCACAGGCCTCCACCTCACCCCCCTCACCTGCGGTAGATGAGTGCGCAGGCCTCGCCGACCCCTCACGGCATGGAGGCGCAAGATGGGGCGCTACGCCGCCAGGCGACTGCTCCAGATGATCCCGATCTTCATCGGGACAACTCTGTTGATCTTTCTGATGGTCCACATCCTGCCGGGCGACCCGGTCCGGGCCATCTACGGGGACAAGGCTCCCGATCCCGCACAGATCGCGCAGATCAAGCGCGAGTACGGCTTCGACAAGCCCGTCCTCGAACAGTATGTCCACTACATGTGGAGTCTCCTCCAGGGAGACTTCGGCAAGACCCTCTCCGGGCGCCCGGTCATCGAGCTGATGGCCAACGCCTTCCCGGTGACGCTGCGGCTGACGCTGCTGGCTCTCACCATCGAGATCATCATCGGTGTGGGTCTCGGCGCCTGGGCCGGTCTGAAGGCCGGAAAGCCCGCCGACACCGGCGTGCTGATCTTCACCCTGACCGTGATCTCCATCCCGGTCTTCGTCCTGGGCTTCATCGCCCGGTTCATCTTCGCCGACGAACTCGGCTGGCTGCCGCCCAACGTCCAGGACTCCACGGACTACTCACAGTTGTTCCTGCCGGCCCTCGTCCTCGCCATGTTGTCCATGGCGTACGTGGCCCGGCTGACGCGGACGACCTTCGCCGAGAACCTGCGGGCCGACTACATGCGCACCGCGCTCGCCAAGGGCCTGCCCCGGCGCCGCATCATCGGTGTCCATCTGCTGCGCAACTCGCTGATCCCCGTGGTCACCTTCGTCGGCACCGACGTCGGCGGCTTCATCGGCGGTGCGGTCATCACCGAGGGCATCTTCAACATCCAGGGTGTCGGCAACCTTCTCTACCGGGCGATCCAGACGAGCGAGGGCTCGACGGTCACGGGTGTGGTGACGGTGCTCGTCCTCGTCATCCTCCTGATCAACCTGCTCATCGACCTGCTGTACGCGGTCCTGGACCCGAGGATCCGGTATGCCTGACGTGACCAAGGCCCAGACCACCGACTCCGCGACCGTGGACGCCGTGGCCCCGCCGGCCGTGGGCGGACCCGCCCTGGAGAGCGCCGAGAAGAAGGAGAAGCCCCGTTCCCTGTGGGGAGACGCCTGGTACGACCTGCGGCACCGCCCCATGTTCTGGGTGTCCTCGGTGCTCCTGGTCCTGCTTCTGGTGATCGCCGCGTTCCCCGGCTGGTTCGCCAGCGTCAACCCGCGCGACGGTGATCTCGTTCACCACTACCTGAGCAAGCCGGAGCTGACTCACTTCTTCCAGCCCGACTGGTTCGGCTACGACCAGCAGGGCCGGTCCATCTACTCGCGCGTCATCCACGGCACCCGCGCCTCCATCATGGTCGCAGTCGGTGTGACCCTCGCGGTCACGCTGGTCGGCGGCCTGCTCGGCATGCTGGCGGGCTACTTCGGCGGCTGGATCGACTCGGTGATCTCCCGGATCATCGACATCTTCTTCGGCCTGCCCTTCCTGCTCGGCGCGATGGTCGTCCTGAACGCCTTCACCGAGCGCAAGGAGTACGTGGTCATCCTGGCCCTGGCCTCTCTGGGCTGGACCTCGATCGCGCGTGTCACACGCAGCTCCGTGATCACGGCCAAGCAGGCCGACTACGTGACGGCGGCCCGGGCGCTCGGCGCCGGCACCACGCGGATCCTGTTCCGCCATGTGATGCCGAACGCCCTCGCGCCGACCATCGTCGTGGCCACGATCGCCCTCGGCGGTTACATCTCGGCTGAGGCGACACTGTCGTTCCTCGGCCTCGGCCTCAGCGACCCGACGATCTCGTGGGGCATCGACATCTCCGAGGGCAGCAAGGTGATCCGGGACAACCCGCACGCGCTGCTGTTCCCGGCGGGCATGCTCTTCGTGACGGTCTTCGCGTTCATCATGCTCGGCGACGCGGTACGCGACGCCCTCGACCCGAAGCTGCGCTGAGGAGGGCGTACGTGACCACCATTGACAAGACCAGGAACGTCCCCGAGCCGCGCGGTGCGGCCGAGGGTGACGTCCCCCTGCTCGAAGTGCGTGACCTGCACGTCGAGTTCCACACCCGTGACGGCGTGGCCAAGGCCGTCAACGGCGTCGACTACACCGTGAACTCCGGCGAGACCCTCGCCGTGCTCGGCGAGTCCGGCTCCGGCAAGTCCGTGACCGCGCAGGCGATCATGGGCATCCTCGACATGCCGCCCGGGCGGATCCCCCAGGGCCAGATCCTGTACCGGGGCGAGGACATGCTCACCATGTCCGGCGACGCCCGGCGCAAGATCCGCGGCAGCAAGATCGCCATGATCTTCCAGGACGCGCTCTCCGCGCTGAACCCGGTGCTGTCCGTCGGCTACCAACTCGGCGAGATGTTCCGCGTCCACCAGGGCCTGAGCAAGAAGGACGCCAAGGCCAAGGCCATCGAGCTGATGGACCGCGTGAAGATCCCGGCCGCCAAGGAGCGCGTCGGCGACTATCCGCACCAGTTCTCCGGCGGTATGCGCCAGCGCATCATGATCGCGATGGCGCTCGCCCTGGAGCCGGACCTGATCATCGCCGACGAGCCGACCACGGCCCTCGACGTGACGGTCCAGGCCCAGGTCATGGACCTGCTCGCGGAGCTCCAGCGCGAGTACAACATGGGCCTGATCCTGATCACCCACGACCTCGGCGTCGTCGCCGACGTCGCGGACAAGATCGCGGTGATGTACGCGGGCCGGATCGTGGAGACCGCGCCGGTGCACGAGCTGTACAAGCGGCCCGCGCACCCCTACACCAAGGGACTGCTCGAGTCGATCCCGCGCTTGGACCAGAAGGGCCAGGACCTGTACGCGATCAAGGGTCTGCCGCCCAACCTGACCCGCATCCCGTCCGGTTGCGCCTTCAACCCGCGGTGCCCGCAGGCCCAGGACATCTGCCGTACGGACGTCCCGGCCCTGCAGCCGGTCACCGAGCGGGACGGCGGCGAGCTCGTCGGCCGCGGCAGCGCGTGCCACTTCTGGAAGGAGACGATCCATGGCTGACCTGGAGAAGACGGACGAGTCCATGGACGCCACTCCCGACGTGGCCGAGGTCGACACGGTGGAGGCCGCGAGCGCCGAGGAGGCCGTCGCCGCGATCGAGGCCCCGGCCGAGCGCGGTGAGCCGATCCTTCAGGTGCGCAACCTGGTGAAGCACTTCCCGCTCACCCAGGGCATCCTGCTCAAGCGTCAGATCGGCGCGGTCAAGGCCGTGGACGGGATCTCCTTCGACCTCTACCAGGGCGAGACGCTCGGCATCGTGGGCGAGTCCGGCTGTGGCAAGTCCACGGTGGCCAAGCTGCTGATGATGCTGGAGAAGGCGACCGCGGGCGAGATCTTCTACAAGGGCCAGGACATCACCAGGCTGTCCGGCCGCGCGCTGAAGGCCGTACGCCGCAACATCCAGATGGTCTTCCAGGACCCGTACACGTCGCTCAACCCCCGTATGACGGTGGGCGACATCATCGGGGAGACCTTCGAGATCCACCCCGAGGTGGCGCCGAAGGGCGACCGCCGCCGCAAGGTGCAGGACCTGCTGGACGTGGTCGGTCTCAACCCGGAGTACATCCACCGCTACCCGCACCAGTTCTCGGGCGGTCAGCGTCAGCGCATCGGCATCGCCCGCGGCCTCGCGCTCAACCCCGAGATCATCATCTGCGACGAGCCGGTCTCCGCGCTGGACGTGTCCGTCCAGGCGCAGGTCATCAACCTGATGGAGAAGCTCCAGGACGAGTTCAACCTCTCCTACCTCTTCATCGCGCACGACCTGTCGATCGTCCGGCACATCTCGGACCGGGTGGGTGTGATGTACCTCGGCAAGATGGCCGAGATCGGTACGGACACGGAGATCTACGACCACCCGACGCACCCCTACACCCAGGCGCTGCTGTCGGCCGTCCCGGTCCCCGACCCGGAGTCCCGTGAGGGCCGCGAGCGGATCATCCTCACCGGTGACGTCCCGTCCCCGGCCAACCCGCCCTCGGGCTGCCGCTTCCGCACCCGCTGCTGGAAGGCCCAGGACAAGTGCGCCGAGGAGGTCCCGCTCCTGGCGGTCCCCGAGCGCTTCCAGGGCGAGGACACTCCGGCGGCCCACGACTCGGCCTGCCACTTCGCGGAGGAGAAGGACGTGGTCCACGCGGCCTGACCTCACCGTCCCCGGATCCCGGCCTCCCTCAGGGGTGCCGGGATCCGGCGTTCGAGGCTCCTGCAATGCTGCAACGCATCGAACTCGGAGCTCTCGACCTGTCCCGGGCCGTCCACGAGTGGGGCCGGCCCCCGGGCACTGGGCGGCCTTTCTCTCGAACACCGACGGCTTCGAAGTGGAACTCGTGACGTCCGCGGCGTACAACCCCACAAACCCCCGCCAACTGTGTTAACACGCAGGCAACTTCGCCGACCCGGTTCCGATATACGGACGCGTCAGGCTGGTCGGCGTACGGCCGTGCGGGTGCCGTAAGCGGGCCGGGGCGCCCATGTCGCCCCGGCCCGTTGCCGTGTCCTCAGGTGCCGGTGAGGCCCAGGGAGCGCTTCAGGAAGTCCACCTGGAGAAGCAGCAGGTTCTCCGCGACCTGCTCCTGAGGGGTCATGTGGGTGACGCCCGACAGGGGCAGTACCTCGTGGGGCCGGCCGGCGGCCAGGAGGGCCGAGGAGAGGCGCAGGGCGTGCGCGACCACGACGTTGTCGTCGGCCAGGCCGTGCACGATCATCAGGGGGCGGTGCGGCTCGTTGGGGGAGGAGAGGTCCCCGGCGGTGACGAGGGAGCTCTTCGCGTACGACTCCGGGTGCTCCGCCGGCGTGCCCAGGTAGCGCTCCGTGTAGTGGGTGTCGTACAGGGCCCAGTCCGTCACCGGCGCGCCCGCGATGCCCGCGTGGAAGACGTCCGGGCGGCGCAGCACCGCCAGGCCCGCCAGCCAGCCGCCGTAGGACCAGCCGCGGATCGCCACCCGGGACAGGTCCAGGGGGTAGCGCTTCGCGAGGTCCTCCAGCGCCTCCACCTGGTCGTCCAGCGACAGCGTGAAGTCGTGGTGGATCGCCTTCTCCCAGGCGGGGGAGCGGCCCGGGGTGCCGCGGCCGTCCGCGACCACGACCGCGAAGCCCTGGTCCGCGAACCACTGCGACGTGAGGTGCGCGTTGTGCGCGGCGACCACCCGCTGGCCGTGCGGCCCTCCGTACGGGTCCATGAGCACCGGCAGTGGGGTGTCGCCGTCGTAGTCCCGAGGCATAAGCACGGCGCACGGGACACGGCGTGCGCCCCCCTCGGTGAGCGTCACGCGGGGGGACATACCGGGAGCTTCGGCATAGGAAGGGACAGTCCTGGTCGGTTTTCCGTCGCGCAGAACCCGCACCAGAGAACCTGGCCGATTCAGTGTCGCCGAGACCAGGACCGTCACCTCCCCGGCCCGCACCGCCGCGTGCACGCCCGGCTCCTGGGACACCCGCTCCACGCCCAGCTCGTTCACCCGGTACACATGCACCTGGCCCGTCTCCGCCTCGCCGGCGGTCTCCGCGCCCGCCGACGCCGAGATCAGCACGTCGTGTTCGGAGACGTCCAGCACGGCCCGGACATGCAGCTGCGCTCCCGTGAGCGGCCGTTCCCCGACCGCCAGCACGCGCGCACCGCCCTCGTCGGCGATCCGCACCAGCTGCCCGGACGGGCTCCAGCACGGCACCCCGGGGAAAAGTTCCAGCCATGTTCGATCTTCGTCGGCGTGCACCATCCGCGTCGCGCCCGAGTCCGGATCCACGGCCAGGATCAGCTGACTGCGCTGGTCGCGCGCCTGTACGAGCAGCAGTGGCGCGCCCGCCGCTGACCAGTGGACATGCGCCAGATACGGGTAGCGCGCCCGGTCCCAGGCGACCTCCGTGCGCAGCCCGTCCAGGTCGATCACGAACAGCCGCACCTCCGCGTTGCCGGTGCCCGCAGCCGGGTACGGCACCCGCTGCGGCTCCCGTTCCGGATGTGCGGGGTCGGCGATCCACCATCGCCGCACCGGCGTGTCGTCCACACGCGCCATGAGTAGCCGGTCCGACTCCGGAGCCCACCAGAAGCCCCGCGAACGCCCCATCTCCTCGGCCGCGATGAACTCGGCCAGTCCGTATGAGACATTCTCCGACTCCGGCCCGGCGAGCACCCGGTCGCCCTCCCCCTCGGCGCCCACGACGCGCAGAGCACCTTGCGCGACGTACGCGACGTGCCGTCCGTCGGGCGACGGACGCGGGTCGATCACCGGCCCCGGCGCGGGCAGTTCACGCGCCGTCCCGGCCCGCAGTTCGGCCGCGAAAAGCCGCCCTGACAAGGCGAAAGAAGCCAATTCGACGGCCGCGTCGGTGGCGTACGCGACGATGCCGGCCCCGCCCTCGCGGCTGCGTTCGCGCCGGGCCCGTTCCTCGGGCGAGAGGTCCTCCGAGGCGCCGCCCAGCAGGGCGCGCGGGTCGGCGGCGACGCGCTCCCCGCCCTCCTCCGTATCGAGGACCCAAAGCGAATTCGCCCGGTCCGTACCGGAACCGGAGCGCAGGAACAGAACACGCGAACCGTCGGGCGCCACGGTGAACGAGCGCGGCGCGCCGAGCGTGAAGCGCTGGGTACGGGCGTGCCGTCGGGGGAAGGAGTGAGGCTCGGTCGTCATGCCCTGACCATATTGGCCATGCGCCCCCTTGTGCGGCCGTGCGCCGATCGATGCGCACGGAGGGATAGTTATGATCAATGTCGCATAGTGGGTATGAACCTGCTGGCTGCTGTACGGATTTACTGCCCCCATAGTCCGACCCCCCGCGCCCTCGTGGATCTTTGGAGGTGAACCGCCGTGGCACTCTCGATTTCGGCGGTGGTGCTGCTGGCGATCATCGTCTTCTTGTTGATCAAGAAGTCGGGACTGAAGGCGGGGCATGCGATCGTCTGCATGCTGCTCGGCTTCTACCTCGCCTCCTCGACCGTCGCTCCCACGATCAGCGAGCTGACGACGAACATCGCGGGCATGATCGGCAGCATCAAGTTCTGAGCGTCGCGCGTCCAGGCCCGGAGTGAGGGACGATCCGGGCCTGAGAGGAGGCGTCGCCGGATCAGCTCCCGACCGCGTACGGCACGAAGCCGGCCCACGCGGCGGGTGCGAAGGCCAGCCGGGGACCGTCGGCGTTCTTGGAGTCACGGACGTGGACGGTGCCGGGTTCTGTGGCGACCTCGACGCAGGAGTCGCCTTCACTGCCGCTGCTGTAGCCGCTCTTGAACCACGCCAGGCCGGAGGCGTCTCCGGACGAGGTCTTGCGGATCATGTCTCCCCCCGCCGTGATGAAGGCAGTCGACTCAGGTGGTGTGAGCGCCTGAGCCGGATAATGCCATAGCGGAGTTCCAGGATACGGAGCTGCCGCAGGTCGGACACCGGTCGCCCGTTGGCCACTGCTGGTGAACGCCCGATCGCTGACCCGTCCTCGAACTTGAGCACCTCGTTGCTGCCGTCCAGGCCGGCATGCGCTTCCCGTTCGATCGGCATCACCCGAAGCTCGACGTTGTGCAACTGGGCTGCTTCAAGCAGATGCTCGAGTTGACCCCGCAGTCGGCCCACCTGACCCCCGGTGTCGCCGCCTGGCTGGAACGGGACGTCAGCCCCGCCGCCGTACGCCGCGCCCTGACCGCCGACCTGCCGCCCGAGGGCGTACGACGGCCCGCCGCCTTCCTGGCCCACCGTCTCGCCGCCCAGGTTCCGCCCCCGGCCCCGTTCCGGGCACCGGCCGTCGACCCGCCGTCACCGGTACGACACCCGATGCAGAACTGCGACGGCCGCGACCGCGGGTTCCGCGCTGTCCGTCCCGGCCGCTGCCGCGACTGCCGCTCCGACCTCGAGGAGGCAGCATGAACGTGACGATCCTTGCCCCCGGGCACAGACGACGAGGAGCGAGCGCCATGACCATCGCGATCGGTGAGTGGACCATCTCCACGAGCGGCCTGCCGCGCTAGCGGGACGACGGCGCGGAAGAGGCGGAGCCGTGAAGGGCGTGATCCGGAATCAGAGGGGGCTGCCCCGGTCACCTCCGGCGTCGAGCACCTGGGCACGGGCCGAACAGCGGTCCGGTGCCTCATAGGGTGGTCCCATGACGGAACTGCCCTCCCGGCGTCTGCTGCTGGTGCACGCGCACCCGGACGACGAGTCGATCAACAACGGCGCGACCATGGCCAGGTACGCGGCCGAGGGTGCCCACGTCACCCTGGTCACCTGCACCCTCGGTGAACGCGGCGAGGTCATCCCGCCCGGGCTCGCGCACCTGAGCGGTGCCGCCCTGGGCCGGCACCGCCGCAGCGAGCTCGCCGCCGCGATGGCCGAGCTCGGCGTCCAGGACGTCCGCCTGCTCGGCGGAGCCGGGCGCTACAGCGACTCCGGGATGATGGGCCTGGCCGACAACGACGACCCCGGCTGCTTCTGGCAGGCCGACGTCGACGAGGCCGCCGCGCACCTCGTCGAGGTGATCCGCGAGGTACGCCCCCAGGTCCTGGTGACCTATGACGAGAACGGGGGCTACGGACACCCCGACCACATCCAGGCCCACCGCGTCGCGATGCGTGCCGCGGAGCTGTCCGCCGACGCCGGTCTGCCGATCCCCAAGATCTACTGGAACCGGGTCCCCCGCCCGGTTGCGGAGGAGTCCTTCGCGCGGCTCCGGGAGGACCTGCCCGGCACCCCCTTCACCGAGGCCGCCGAGGTCGACGACGTCCCGGGTGTCGTGCCCGAGGAGCGGATCACCACCGTGATCGACGGCACCGCCCACGCCGCCGCCAAGGCCGCCGCGATGCGCGCCCACGCCACCCAGATCACCGTGGCCGAGCCGTACTTCGTGCTGTCCAACGAACTCGCCCAGCCGATCCTCACGACCGAGTACTACGAGCTGGTGCGCGGCGAGCGGGGCCCCGGCGAGCGGGAGACGGACCTGTTCGCCGGTGTCGAGGAGGCCTCATGAACGACCGTACGCCGATGCTCGCCCAGCCGGTGCGGCCGCCCTCCGCCGGACGGGTCGGTGCGTACCTGGGGTTCTTCGTGCTCGGGGCCGTGGTCGGTGTGGCCGGGGCCCTCGTGCAGCCCGGCTGGTCCCCGGGCGGGCTGCTGCTCGCCCTGGCCGGTGAGGCCGGAGCCGTCCTCGGCGCCACACGCGTCATCCGCGGCCGTGCCGGGGGCGTCGCGGCCGCCGCGGGCTGGATGCTCGCCGTCGTCCTGCTCACCGCCAGCCGACCCGAGGGGGACTTCCTCTTCGCCGCGGGGAGCGGCTCCTATCTCTTCCTGCTCGGAGGCATCGCCGTGGCTGTGATCTGCGCCACCTTCGCCCCGGGGCGGCAACCGGACGGCGACGCCGTCCGACTTGCCAAGTGACGTACCACTTCGCCGGGACGCGCCCGTGGGGGTCCGGTGTGAGTTTCCCCAGCGGTCCTGGGATACGGGTGAGAAGTGGCCAGTATGGTGGTGCGCGCCGCCGAGCTGCCCGCGTGAGGTTGTGTCGGGCGGCGGAGCCAACCGGGAGAACCTGCCTTGAGTCGTGAAACTGACACTCCGTCCTCCGGGCCCAACGGGCGCGGCGGAGCCGCCTACCCGTCGGGTACGCCGCCGTACGGGACCCCGACGGTCTCCGACGCCGGTACGGACGCGGGCCGTTCCGCCACGCGGCCGGAGGAACGCAAGACCGAGACCACGCTGACGACCCGGATCCGGATCAACATCCCCGGGTCGCGGCCCATTCCGCCCGTGGTGGTGCGCAAGCCCGTCGCGGAGGCGGAGAGCTCGGCCGGCACCGACACGCGCGGTGAGGCGCCGACGGCGCCCGGCGCCGCCCCGTCCACGGGCACGGGCACGGGCACCGTCGAGCCTCCCGCCGAGCCCGCACAGCCGGGCGACGACAAGCCGGCCAGCGACTGGTTCGCGCCCCGCAAGTCCGGCACAGGCAAGGGCGGTCCGGGCAGCGGGTCCACCAACGGGGCCGGGCTGCCGGGCGGTTCGCGTCCCGCGGCGGGCGGCTCCGGCGCGGGCAGTCCCGGCGCGGGGGCGCCGGGTTCCGGTGCCGGTGCGTCCGGTGGGGCGCGGCCGGGTGCCGGGCGGCCCGGAGGCGTGGTCGGCTCCATGGGCGCGCCGGGCGGCTCCCGGTCCGGCGGTACGAACGGTGCCGGGCTCCCCGGCGGCGCGACCGGCGGCCCCGTCGCGCCCGGGCACGGCGGCGGCACCGGTTCCTTCGACGTCACCGAGGCCCTGGCGGCGGGCCCGCTGGGCAACGGCTCGCGTCCCGCCCCGGGCGGCGGCGAACCGCGCCGCGACGACCTGCCGTACTTCTCCGAGAACGGCCAGAACGGCCAGAACGGCCAGAACGGCCAGGGCGGCTACGGCGGTCAGCCCGGCGGGCCGAGCACGGCGGGCGGCTTCGGCGGCACCGGCGCGCCCGGCGGTCCCGGCTCCCAGGTCCCGGCCGGCCCGACGGGCGGACCGGTCACGGGTGACGGCCCGATGGTGCCGCCGGCCGGCGGGCCGGGCGGCTTCAACGAGCAGGGCGGGCCGGGCGGTCCCGGGCGGCAGGATGCCTTCAACGCGCCCGGAGGCCCGGGGGGACCCGGGGCGTTCCACGCACCCGGCGGCCCCGGCGGCCCCGGTAACCCGGGTGGACCTGCTGCCTTCAACGCCCCCGGTGCTCCTGGCGGTCCCGGCGGCTTCGGCGAGCCGGGCAGGCCGGGCGCTCCCGAGGCCTTCAACGAGCCGGGCGGCCCGGGTGCCCCTGGCGGTCCCGGCGGCTTCGGCGAGCCGGGCAGGCCTGGTGGCCCCGAGGCCTTCAACGACCCCGGCGGTCCTGGTGCCCCCGGCGCCTTCAACGACCCCGGCCGGCCGGGAGGCCCCGGCGTGCCCGCCGGCCCCGGAGCCATAGGCGGCGGCCCCGGTGGCCCGGGCGGTCCCGCCGGTACGGGCGGACCCGGAGCTCCTGGTGGCCCCGCGGGCCCGGGCGCCCGGGGCGCCACCACCGCTTCCGGTGCCGCAGGCCCCGGCCCCGGCGGTGGCATGAGCGACGACACCGCCATCCTCACCCCGCAGAAGCCCGCCCCCGAACCCCCGGACGGCCAGGGCTACAGCGGTCCCCGGCACGACAACGTCTCCGGGCACACCGTCACCAGCGGCATCCCCGTCGTACCGTCCGGCGCGGCCTCGCCGTTCGGCCCGGGCGCGCCCGGTGACGGCCCGGTGCCGCACACGGCCCCGAAGCTGCCCGAGCCGGTCTCCCCGCCCCCGGCGAGCTCCTCGAAGGCGCCGAAGAAGAAGGGGCGCAACAAGCTCGTGCTGCTGGCCGTCGGCGTGATCGTCCTCGCCGGTGGCGTGTACGGCGCCGGCCTGCTGATGAACCGTACCGACGTGCCCAAGGGCACGACCGTGCTCGGCGTCGACATCGGCGGCACCACCCGCGACGGCGCCGTCAGGAAGCTCGACGAGGCCTTCGACAAGAACGTCGGCAAGGAGCTGAAGCTGTCGGTGGGCGGCAAGACCGTCGCCCTCGACCCGGACAACGCGGGCCTGCAGTTCGACATGGACGCCACGGCCGACGCGGCGGCGAAGAGCGACTACAACCCGGTCTCCGTGATCGGCTCGCTGTTCGGCAACCACCGGGTCGTCACACCGGTCATGCCCGTCGACGAGGAGAAGCTGCACGCCTCCCTGGAGAGCGCCGCGGGCGGCGGCGCGACGACCGACGGCACGATCGTCTTCAAGGGCGGCAAGGCCGTCCCCGTCTACGGCAAGACCGGCCAGGGCGTCGACCTCGCCAAGGCGACGACGACGGTGGAGGAGGCGTACCGCGCCCAGGTGGAGACCGGCACGGCCGGCACGGTGAACCTCCCGACCACCACCCGGCAGCCGACCGTCTCGAACGCCGAGGTCGACCGGATGCTCAAGGAGTTCGCGCAGCCCGCGATGTCGGACCTCGTCACCATCCGCACCGACGCGGCGCACAGCATCGACTTCGGCCGTGTGTCCCTGCCGAAGATCCTGAGCTTCAAGGCCGTGGACGGCAAGCTGGTCGACACGTACAACCTCAAGGCGCTCCAGGAGGCGTACGGCACGACCTTCGAGGGCGTGCAGATCGAGGGCGCGAGCGGCAAGCGCGAGGTCACGCCGCAGGACGTCGTCACGGCGCTGCGCGAGGCCCTGCGCGGCAAGACGCCCGCGGAGCGCGTCGGAGTCATCGACACCAAGCCGAACTGACCTCCGGCCACTCGCGCGCTTGAGCCCCTGCCCGGTGAGGGCAGGGGCTCTCGTCGTCACCCCACAGGCATGACACCCGTCATGCGGCACTCCGGACGCCCCGCACTGCCCCCGACCTCACGCCCGAAGCCACGATGGCCGCATGACCACGACAGCCTCGGTGGTCGCGTTCGGCCAGGTGAGCAAGGCATACGACGCCGTCCGGGCCGTGGACGGACCGACCCTCGACCCCAGCCCCGGTCAGACCGCGGCACTGCTCGGCCCCAACGGCGCCGGCAAGTCCACCACCCTGGAACGCCGAGGCGGTCCGGGTGGCACGGGTGAAGGGCTGGCTGCAGAAACCGGGCCTGCTGCGAGGAGGGCTCAGTTCAGCATCGCCCGAGCCGCGAAAGCCTCCCTGCGCACCCGCTCCGCTGCGCCCTCGTCCACCGCCTGCACGACCTCCGCATAGGCCTCCAACTCCAAGGCCCCGGCGAGGAACTCCCCCCGCTGAACGAGCAACTGCGCCCGCTCGTAGCGCAACCGGGCCGGACGCGACGGCAGCAGCAACGACAACTCGACCGCCCACAACGCCACATCCGACCGCTCGGGACGGGTCGCGGCCCACGCCCGCACGTTGTTCAGGATCCTCAGCACCACATCGAGCGGGCTCGCCGGCCGCAGCATCGCCGCATCCAGCCGCGCCCCCGTCGCCCCGGCGACCAGCAGTTCCGCGTCCGCCCCGCCCAGCACCCGCCCGCCGTCGAACGGGTCGGCGAGCACCTGCCGCTCCTCCGGCCCGAACCCGACCACGAAGTGCCCCGGCAGGGCGACCCCGTACACCGGCGCTCCCGCCCGCCGTGCCACCTCCATCCACACCACGGACAGCAGGATGGGCAGCCCTCTGCGCCGCCCCAGCACCTCGTGCAGCAGCGAGGACTCCAGACGCTGGTAATCGGCCGGAGTGCCGTGGAACCCCATCCGCTCACCGAGCAGCTCCCGCAGAGCGACCGCCCAGGCCCGGGGCCCGGCGGGCCGGTACGGCAGCAGCCCGGCCAGCCGGTCCAGCTCGACCTGCGCGGCGTCCAGGCCCGCCTCGTCCAGCTCCCCGTCCGCCTGCGCGCCCACCAGCAGGCACAGCGTCGACAGATCGGGCCGCTCGGACCGGGCCTCTTCGGCGAACCGCCGCCGCAGCTCGGCGGAACGTCCGGGGGACGGGGGATTCGGGGGACGCATGGCTGGCTCGTGCCCTCTCACGACGATCGGTCACCGGCCGGTGCCGGGGTCGTCCGGCGCCCGGTAGTGGTGGTAGGCGTGATGCGCGGCGAAGCCCATCCCGGCGTACAGCGCCCGCGCTCCCGCGTTGTCGGCCTCGACCTGGAGCCACGAGGCCGACGCGCCCTCGTCGAGCGCCTGCCGGGCCAGCGCGGCCATCACGGCCGTGCCCAGGCCCTGCCGCCGCAGCGTTGGATCGACCTCCACGGCGGCGAACCCGGCCCACCGCCCGTCGACGACACACCGCCCGATGGCGGCCGGCCCCGTCGGCCCGGGCACGCTCGCGAACCACACGGACGGCCCACTCCCCAGCACCCGCAGCGCCACCTCGCTCACGCCCTTGCGCTGGTACCGGGCCAGCCACCCCTCACCGGCCTCCCGGGACAGCACGACGCCCGCCGGATCACCCCGGTCGGCGAGCGGCGCCAGCGGCCCGGTCCACAGCTCGGCGGTCACCTCCCGCACCCAGCCCCGCTGCTCCAGCTCGGCGCAGAGCAGCTCCTGCGTGCCCTCGGCGCCGGTCGCGGTCTGGACGTAGGCGGGCAGTCCGCGCTCGCCGTACCACCGCCGTACGGCGTCCAGGGCCTCGTCGAGCGGCACGCCCGGCGTGCCCGACGGCAGCACCGAGTTGGCCCGCCGTGTGAAACCGGAGGCGGCCCGCAGCTCCCACGCGCCGAGCCGTTCGCTCTCCACGGGCCGCCAGGCCCGCGCGGCGACCCGGGCCAGCTCCTCGTAGGTGGCCGCCGGGCCGCGGCGACGCGCCGGGGCGGCGGGCACGGTCTTGCCCGCGACCAGCGCGGATTCCGCGATACGGACGCTTTCACCACTCTTGCGTGTGATCAGCAACACACCCTTGTCCCATGATGTGAGAACACCGACCGTGTCGGTGAACATCTCACCCGGAGCCCCATGTTCGATCAAGCTCCGCACCGAGACCCGTTTGCCCACGTCAGCAGCGGTGATACGGACCTCAAGTCGCCCCGCGGCAGAGATTTCCACAGGTCAGTTCACCCCTCCTGTTCGGATCATGCCCAAGAACGGAGATACTAGGGGCGGGCATCGACGACGCCGCGCTCCCGCGCGCCAGGCGGCGGAGCCTGAGGAGGCCCGCCAGCGCCCTATCGAGGAGGAACGACAGCGTGACCTACGTCATCGCGCAGCCTTGTGTCGACGTCAAGGACAAGGCGTGCATCGAGGAGTGCCCGGTCGACTGCATCTACGAGGGCCAGCGGTCCTTGTACATCCACCCGGACGAATGCGTCGACTGTGGTGCCTGTGAGCCGGTCTGCCCGGTCGAGGCGATCTTCTACGAGGACGACACTCCCGAGGAGTGGAAGGACTACTACAAGGCGAACGTCGAGTTCTTCGACGAGCTCGGTTCGCCCGGCGGAGCGAGCAAGCTGGGGCTGATCGAGCGTGACCACCCCTTCGTCGCCGCGCTGCCGCCGCAGAACCAGTAAGAGCGGCCCGCACCAGCGCCGCCTCGGTCCCGTACGGCCTGATCAGCCCGCTGATCGCCGTACGGGGCCGAGGCGTTTGCCGTTTGCCGCAGCCCGGCTCGTACGTGCCAGAAAGTGAGCCAGACCCGTGTCCGCAGTCTCCGACCGCCTCCCCACCTTCCCCTGGGACAAGCTGACCCCGTACAAGGCCACGGCCGCCGCCCACCCGGACGGCATCGTCGACCTGTCCGTCGGTACCCCGGTCGACCCGGTACCCGAGCTGATCCAGAAAGCGCTGGTGGCCGCGGCCGACTCGCCGGGCTATCCGACCGTCTGGGGCACGCCCGAGCTGCGCGACGCGATCACCGGCTGGGTGGAGCGCCGCCTCGGCGCACGGGAGGTCACCCACCACCACGTGCTGCCGATCGTCGGCTCCAAGGAACTCGTCGCCTGGCTCCCGACCCAGCTGGGCCTCGGCCCCGGCGACCGGGTGGCCTACCCGCGCCTGGCCTACCCGACGTACGAGGTCGGCGCGCGGCTGGCCCGCGCCGGGTACGAGGCCTACGACGACCCGACGGAGCTGGACCCCGAGGGCCTGAAGCTCCTCTGGCTGAACTCCCCGTCGAACCCCACGGGCAAGGTCCTCTCCCGGGAGGAGCTGACCCGGATCGTCGCCTGGGCCCGCTCGCACGGCATCCTGCTCTTCTCCGACGAGTGCTACCTGGAGCTGGGCTGGGAGGCCGACCCGGTCTCGGTCCTGCACCCGGACGTCAACGGCGGTTCGTACGACGGCATCGTCTCCGTCCACTCCCTCTCCAAGCGCTCGAACCTCGCGGGCTACCGTGCGGCCTTCCTGGCCGGTGACCCGGCGGTCCTCGGCCCGCTCCTGGAGATCCGCAAGCACGGCGGCATGATGACGTCGGCCCCGACGCAGGCGGCGGTGATCGCGGCCCTCGCCGACGACGACCACGTCCGCGTCCAGCGCGAGCGCTACGCGTCCCGCCGCGAGCTCCTGCGCGAGGCCCTCCTCACCCACGGCTTCCGCATCGAGCACAGCGAGGCCAGCCTCTACCTGTGGGCCACCAGGGGCGAATCCTGCTGGGACACGGTCGACCACCTCGCCAAACGCGGCATCCTCGTGGCCCCCGGCGACTTCTACGGCCCGGCGGGCGCGGAGTTCGTCCGTGTGGCGCTGACGGCGACGGACGAGAGGGTGGCGGCGGCCGTACGGCGGCTGTGACCGCCGCCGTACGCACGACGAAGGGGTCCGGGGAAGCTCCCCGGACCCCTTCGCCGTCACAGGCCGGGACGTCAGCCGACCGGCAGGCTCTTCACCGGCAGGGAGTCGGCGGACGGCACGCCACCCTTGGTCAGGGAGTCGGTCGGCAGGCCACCCTTGGCCGAACCGGCCGTGTCGCCGACGAGCTGCCCGGCGGAGCCCGCCGCGTCACCGGCCGCCTTCTGCGCCACGGGCGTGGTCTTCTTGACCGCCTTGCCGCCGGTCTTGCCCGCGGCCGGGACCGCCTTCTCGACGGTCTTGCCGCCGGTGTCACCCGCGGACTCGGTGACGTTCTGCGCCGCGCCGTCGACGGTGTTGCCGACGTTGGCCCCGTCCAGGGCGGTCAGGCCACCGAGGTTCGGGGTGGCGGGCAGCTCGGGGGCCGCGCTGGCGGAGCCGGCCGCACCGACCCCGGCAGCCGCTCCCGCAGCGACGATCAGCGCGGCACGGGCGATCCGGCGGGTCAGGGGGAGGGACATGGTGCTCCTTCGACGGGAGAGAACAGTGAGCTTCGTGAAGTGTCCGACCGGGTCCGGCAGTTGATCGACTGGCTGTGGATCACCCCGGCTCGGACGCAGTGACTACCGCTCGAAGCCCGCGAAGGTTGCGGCGCCGCAACGTAAAGAGTTGGTAATGCGTCGCATTATCGGCTGCGGATAAAAACGGTCAAAGAGGCTCCGGCGAGAGAACCCGCCGAATCCTTCCAGCCCTGTTCTCCCAAGGGTTTTCACGGTCGTCCGGGTGTGGGTGCGAAAACCTGCGCACACCGTCGCCGCCCAGCGTTGCGGGTAACCCCCTCGGGTGAGTCCCCGCACCCCTGCGCGATCTAGTGCCGCGACAGGCAACGTTCGCCCCGTTTCGACGCCCGGCACGCTCCCCCGAGCTCTTCGAGCAGGGGGGACCCCCACTCGCCG
>NZ_JBHVCP010000093.1:0-19781 GCF_042803315.1 Streptomyces sp. NPDC057424 | reverse complement strand
CGAGAGGGCGGTACCCCGCCTGGGATACCGCCCTCTCGCGTTCCGGCCGGGTGTCTCGCGCGTCAGACGTACCGCTCCAGGATCGACGACTCCGCCAGCCGCGACAGCCCCTCGCGGACGCTGCGCGCCCGGGCCTCGCCCACGCCGTCCACCGCCTGGAGGTCGTCGACGCTCGCGGCGAGCAGCTTCTGCAGGCCGCCGAAGTGCTCGACCAGGCGGTCGATGATCGCGCCGGGAAGCCGGGGCACCTTCGCCAGGAGGCGGAAGCCGCGCGGGGACACCGCCGAGTCCAACGTCTCGGGCGCGCCGGTGTAGCCCAGCGCCCGGGCCACCGTGGACAGTTCGAGAAGCTCGGCGTGGGTGAGGGCGTCGAGTTCGGCGAGGGCCTGGTCGACCGAGCGGGAGCGCTTGGCCGTGGGCTCGGGGACGTAGTCCCGCACGACCAGCTCGCGCTCGGGTTCCACACCCGCGATCAGCTCGTCGAGCTGGAGGGCCAGGAGCCGGCCGTCCGTGCCGAGCTCCACCACGTACTCGGCGATCTCCGTGGCGATGCGGCGCACCATCTCCAGGCGCTGGGCGACCGCCGAGACGTCCCGGACGGTCACCAGGTCCTCGATCTCCAGCGCCGACAGCGTGCCCGCGACCTCGTCGAGGCGGAGCTTGTAGCGCTCCAGGGTGGCGAGCGCCTGGTTGGCGCGGGACAGGATCGCCGCCGAGTCCTCCAGGACGCGGCGCTGGCCGTCGACGTACAGGGCGATCAGCCGCATCGACTGGGAGACAGAGACCACCGGGAAGCCGACCTGCTTGCTGACGCGGTCCGCGGTGCGGTGCCGGGTGCCCGTCTCCTCCGTCGGGATCGTCGGGTCCGGGACCAGCTGCACGCCCGCGCGCAGGATCTTCGACAGGTCCGAGGACAGCACGATGCCGCCGTCCAGCTTGCACAGCTCGCGCAGCCGGGTCGCCGTGAACTCGACGTCCAGCACGAAGCCGCCGCTGCACAGCGCCTCGACCGTCTTGTCGGAGCCCAGCACGATGAGACCGCCGGTGTTGCCGCGGAGCACGCGCTCCAGGCCGTCACGCAGTGCGGTGCCGGGTGCCACGGCGCTCAGGGAGGCGCGCATCAGGCCATCGGTACCGGCACTCCCACCGGACTTTCCGGGAGCTGATGCCCGGTCGTTGGCTGCCACTGCACTCCTCCGGTCGCAGGTTCTGGGCGCCCCCGTGTCGCGCGCTCGGTTCGCACGGACGGGCGAGACCAGGGCAAAGTCTACCGGCGACCCTCCTCGTCCCGTGGGGCCTCTCTGCGACGGGAGCGGGGAAGGACCCGCAGGGCGTCCCCTATGTCCGCGACTTCCAGGACCTTCATGCCCGCCGGGACCTTGCCCGGGTCGCCCGGGACCAGCGCGTGCGTGAAGCCCAGACGGTGGGCCTCCGCCAGCCTGCGCTGCACTCCGGTGACCCGTCTCACCTCGCCCGCGAGGCCCACCTCGCCGATCGCGACGAGGTTCTTCGGGAGAGGTGTGTCACTCGCCGCGCTCGCCAGGGCGAGGGCGACCGCCAGGTCCGCGGCCGGCTCGGTGAGCCTCACGCCGCCGACCGTCGCGGAGTAGATGTCCCTTTTGCCCAAGGCGCTGATCCGCCCGCGCTGTTCCAGCACCGCGAGCATCATCGAGACGCGGGAGGTCTCCAGGCCCGAGGTGGTGCGGCGCGGGGAAGGGATCTGCGAGTCGACCGTGAGCGCCTGGACCTCGGCCACCAGCGGGCGGCGACCCTCCAGGGTGACGGTCAGGCAGGTGCCCGGGACCGGTTCGGCCCGGCGGGTCAGGAAGAGTCCGCTCGGGTCGGCGAGGCCCGTGATGCCCTCGTCGTGCAGCTCGAAGCAGCCGACCTCGTCGGTGGTGCCGTAGCGGTTCTTGACGCCGCGCACGAGACGCAGGCGGGCGTGCCGGTCGCCCTCGAAGGACAGGACGACGTCCACCAGGTGCTCCAGCAGGCGCGGGCCCGCGATCGCGCCGTCCTTGGTGACATGGCCCACCAGCAGCGTGGACATGCCGCGTTCCTTGGAGGCGCGGATGAGGGCCCCGGCGACCTCGCGCACCTGGGCCATGCCGCCGGGTGCGCCGTCGATCTCGGGGGAGGCCACCGTCTGTACCGAGTCCATGATCAGCAGCGACGGCTTCACGGCGTCCAAGTGGCCCAGCACCGCGGCCAGATCGGTCTCGGCCGCGAGGTACAGGTGGTCGTCGATGGCACCGATGCGGTCGGCGCGCAGCCGGACCTGGCTCGCCGACTCCTCGCCCGTGACGTACAGCGTGCGGTGCTCGTCGCTCGCGGACTTGGCCGCCACGTCGAGCAGGAGCGTCGACTTGCCGACGCCCGGTTCGCCCGCGACCAGCACCACCGCGCCGGGCACCAGTCCGCCGCCGAGCACGCGGTCCAGCTCGGGGACGCCGGTGGGGCGGGCGGTGGCCTGACGGCCGTCCACCTGGCCGATGGGCAGGGCGGAGGTGGTGACCCGGCCCGGTGTCGTCGTACGCACCGCGGGCGCGCCGTACTCCTCGACCGTCCCCCAGGCCTGGCACTCGGGGCAGCGGCCGAGCCACTTCGCCGTCTGCCAGCCGCACTCCGTGCAGCGGTAGGACGGGCGGTCCTTCGTGGATTTCGTGCGGGCAGCCATGGACGGAACCGTAGCCGCCGGCACTGACATCGCGCGGACCGGCCGACGGCGGCCCACCTGTGCGCCAGGGGTCCGCCACCCCGCGCCAGCGGCGGAACCACCGGTTCATGTCCCCGATTGAGGGATCGTTTCACCCGTACGGATTAAATGTGCTCAAGCCGCCTGAAGGTGCCACTCCCGGCCCCCTACGGTCGCCGAATGATGAGCAGTACTCCGGAGATCTCGAGCCGCACGACCCACACGGCCGGCGCACACCGGGCGCACCGGGAAGCGCGTGACCGCGGGGCGGCGCGCACGCTGGCGCAGCGGCCGCCCGCGCGCTACGAGCCCTACCTGGACGGCCTGTTCACCTACTGCCTGTCCGTGCTGTGCGACCACGACGCCGCGACGGCCGCCCTGGGCGACGTCCTAGCACTCGCCGAACGCCGCGGCCGGCACGTCCCCGAGGCACCCGCCGACCGCAGGGCCTGGCTGTACGCGCTGGCCCGCTGGGCGTGCCTGCGCAAGCTGGCCGAGGCCAAGCAGAAACGTCAGAGCCACCACGCCGCGGGCCGCACCGACCGGCAGCGCGCGGACCGTCCGGCCGCCCCGGCCCTCTCCGAGGAGGTCCAGGAGCGGCGCCGTCGCGAACTGGCCCTGCTGGCCTGGCCGGAGGCCGCGGGCACCACCCCGGAGCAGCGGGAGGCGCTCGAACTGGCCGTGCGCCACCACCTCGCCGCCCAGGAGGTCGCCGCCGTCCTCGGCATGGGCCCGGCCGCCGCCCGCGATCTGCTCGCCTCCGCCGCCTGCGAGGTGGAACGCACGCGTGCGGCCCTCGCCGTGGTCGAGACCGGGGCATGTCCGAGTATCGCGCACCTCGCCGGCGACGACCGGCTCGTGCTCGGCACGGCCCTGCGCCGCGAACTCGTCCGGCACGTCGACGACTGCCCGCGCTGCCGCCGCACCGCCGAGCGCGCCGTCCCCGGCCGCTGGCCCGGCACCAGCGTCACGCCCGCCGAACTGCCGGTCCTGCAGGCGCCCCGGGCGGCCCTGCACGTCGCCATGGCCCACCACCCGCGCGCGCGAAGCGCCGCACCCCGCTTCGACCGGCGCGGCTTCCCGATGGATCCCAAGGACCACGCCGCCCGACGGGACCGCCTCCGCGCGCGGGCCGTCACCACGACTGTCGTCGCCACCGTCGTGGCCGCCCCGGTGCTGGCCCTGTGGGCCGCCTACCGGGGCACCCCCATCGGCGAGGGCCAGGACGGCCGCTCGGCCTCCGCACGCGAGGCGGACGACCCGTTCGGCCTGGACGGCGAGATGGCGGGCGGCGGCTACGAGAACACCGGCAACGCGAGCACCCGGCCCGGCCCCCGCTTCGGCAAGGACGGCAAGGCCGACGTCTCCGTCGAGGTCATCGGCGTCGCCGGCGCCGGCCGCAAGACCGCCCTGGAAGTCACGGCCGACCACAGCGGCGACACCACCCTCGTCACCCTGACCGCCACCGGCCCGGCCCCCGTCCGCTGGTCCGCGTCCACGGGAGCCCCCTGGCTCTACCTCAGCCAGTCCTCGGGCACGCTCCGGCCCGGCGAGTCGTTGACGATCAAGGTGTACGTCGACCACCTGCGGGAGCCCGCCGGCCCCTGGCACGCGCAGGTGGCGGTCGCACCGGTCGGCGCCGTCGTCCACATCGAGGGCTACGGCACCGCGCCCAGCCCCACCGGTCCCGGCCCCCGGCCCGAGGGCCCGAGCGAGCCGCCCCCGACCCACCCCGACCCGACCCCCACGACCTCCACCCCGGACCCGACGCCGACCACTCCACCCCCGTCGACCGACCCGGACCCCACACCCACGCCGACGGACCCGGGCCCGACCGACCCGACGGGCTCGACGCCACCGCCCTCGGACAGCGGCGACCCGAGCCCGGTCACGTCGTAGCCGACCCTCAGGCCACCGGATCCGCCGGATGCGGTGCCAGCAGCGGCAGCTGCGAGGCCAGCCGCTCCTCGCACAGCTCGACCAGCCGGTCGTAGCCCGCCTTGCCCATCAGCTCGATCAGTTCGGGCCGGTAGGAGACGTACACGGGGTCGCCGGCGCCGTGCGCCGAGGTCGCCGAGGTGCACCACCAGTGCAGGTCGTGGCCGCCCGGGCCCCAGCCCCGGCGGTCGTACTCACCGATCGACACCTGCAGGACGCGCGTGTCGTCGGGCCGGTCGATCCACTCGTACGTCCGCCGCACCGGAAGCTGCCAGCACACGTCCGGCTTGGTCTCCAGCGGCTCGCGGCCCTCCTTGAGGGCGAGGATGTGCAGCGAGCAGCCCGCGCCGCCCGGGAAGCCGGGCCGGTTCTGGAAGATGCACGAGCCCTGGAAGGGCCGCGTCTGCCGCTCGCCGTCCTCGTCCTCGGAGACCCAGCCGTCCCGCGTGCCCTCGGCGTGGTGCTGCCAGATGTCCGGAGTGAGCCTGGCCACATGCCCGGCCACGCGCTTCTCGTCGTCCTCGTCGGAGAAGTGGGCACCCAGCGTGCAGCACCCGTCGTCCGCGCGGCCCGCCTGGATGCCCTGGCAGCCGCTGCCGAAGATGCAGTTCCAGCGAGAGGTCAGCCATGTCAGATCGCAGCGGAAGACCTGCTCGTCGTCCGCCGGATCAGGAAACTCCACCCACGCGCGAGCGAAGTCGAGGCCCTTCTCGTCGGGCTCCACGAGGCCCGGTGATTTGTCGCGCTTCGCCTTTTTCGTCTTTGGCACGCCTCCAGGGTACGGGCCTCATACCCCCACCGAGGACGGCGGACCGCCCGGCGGGCAGTAGCGTTCCGTACATGAGACTCGGTGTCCTCGACGTGGGATCGAACACGGTGCATCTGCTCGTGGTGGATGCGCACCCCGGCGCGTGCCCGTTGCCCGCGCACTCGCACAAGGCGGAGCTGCGCCTCGCCCAGCTCCTCGACGACGACGGCGCGATCGGCCCGCACGGCGTCGACCGGCTGGTCTCGGTCGTCCAGGAGGCGCTCCAGGCCGCCGAGGACAAGGGCGTCGAGGATCTGCTGCCGTTCGCCACCTCGGCCGTGCGCGAGGCCCGCAACGCCGACGACGTCCTCGCGCGCGTGCGCACCGAGACCGGGGTCGAGCTCCAGGTCCTCACCGGCGCCGAGGAGGCCCGGCTGACCTTCCTCGCCGCCCGCCGCTGGTTCGGCTGGTCGGCCGGGAAGCTGCTGGTCCTGGACATCGGAGGCGGCTCCCTGGAGGTCGCCTACGGCATCGACGAGGAGCCCGACGCGGCCGCCTCTCTGCCGCTGGGCGCCGGCCGCCTCACCGCCGGCTGGCTGCCCGGCGACCCGCCCGACCAGGACGACGTCCGCGCCCTGCGCCGCCATGTGCGGACCGAGATCGCCCGCACGGTCGGCGAGTTCAGCCGCCTCGGCACCCCCGACCACGTCGTCGCCACGTCGAAGACCTTCAAGCAGCTGGCCCGCATCGCCGGCGCGGCCCGCTCCGCCGAGGGCCCCTACGTCCAGCGCGAGCTCAAGCGGGAGTCCCTGGAGGGCTGGGTCCCGCGTCTGGCCGCCATGACGGAGCGGGAGCGCGCGGAGCTGCCGGGCGTCTCGGAGGGCAGGGCCGGCCAGCTCCTGGCGGGCGCCCTGGTGGCCGAGGCCGCGCTGGACCTCTTCGGTGTGGAGCGCGTGGAGATATGTCCCTGGGCGCTGCGCGAGGGCGTGATCCTGCGCCGTCTGGATCACATGGAGTCGGTGTAGCGGAGTCCGGGGCAGGGCCCGCCCGCCTATGGCAAACACCACAACGGCCAAGAGGCCCCCCACCCCACCCCGACCACACCCCGTAATCTGTCCTGCATGGCAGAGCCAGCCGTAAAGATCCCGGACGCGAAGGTCGCCCTGTCGACGGCCTCGGTCTACCCGGAGTCGACGGCCACGGCCTTCGAGATCGCCGCGCGCCTCGGCTACGACGGAGTCGAGGTCATGGTCTGGACCGACCCGGTCAGCCAGGACATCGAGGCCCTGCGCAGACTCAGCGACTACCACCGGATCCCGATCCTCGCCGTCCACGCCCCCTGCCTGCTCATCACGCAGCGCGTCTGGTCCACCGACCCGTGGACCAAGCTCCAGCGGGCCCGCGCGGCGGCGGAGAAGCTCGACGCGAGCACGGTCGTCGTCCACCCCCCGTTCCGCTGGCAGCGCCAGTACGCCCGGGACTTCGTCGCCGGCATCTGGCGCATGGCGAACGAGACGGACGTACGGTTCGCCGTCGAGAACATGTACCCCTGGCGCTACCGCGACCGCGAGATGCTCGCGTACGCCCCCGACTGGGACGTGACGAAGGACGACTACCGGCACTTCACGATCGACCTCAGCCACACCGCGACGGCCCGCTCCGACGCGCTGGACATGGTCGGCCGCATGGGGGACCGGCTCGGCCACGTCCACCTCGCCGACGGCCGGGGCTCGGCCAAGGACGAGCACCTGGTGCCCGGCCGCGGCACCCAGCCCTGCGCCGAGGTGCTGGAGCGGCTCGCCCTGACCGGCTTCGACGGGCATGTCGTCATCGAGGTCAACACCCGCCGCGCCATGTCGAGCGCGGAGCGCGAGGCCGACCTGGCGGAGGCCCTCGCCTTCACCCGCCTGCATCTGGCCTCGGCCGTGAAGGTGCCGCGGCGATGACCGGCCCGCCCCCGGCGGGCGGTGGGTCCGGCACCGCCGCCCGCCGCCGCGGCCGCCCCCCGCGTACGGAGTCGGCGGACACCCGCGACCGCATCCTGACCGCCGCCCGCGACGAGTTCTCCGAGCGCGGCTACGAGAAGACGTCCGTCCGCGGCATCGCCAAGTCCGCCGGGGTCGACCCGGCCCTCGTGCACCACTACTTCGGCACGAAGGAGCAGGTCTTCGAGGCGGCGATCACCCAGTCCTTCGGACCCGCCCTGCAGGCACCGACGGCCATCGAGGAGGGCCCGCTCGACGGGGTGGGGGAGCGCCTGGCCCGCTTCTTCTTCGGCGTCTGGGAGAACCCGGCGACCCGCGCGCCCCTGCTCGCCATCGTCCGGTCCGCCGTCACCAACGAGACCGCGGCCGCCGTCTTCCGGCGGATCATCGCCACCCAGGTGCTGCGCCGCATCGCCGTACAACTGGAGCTGCCGGACGCCGAGCTGCGGGCCGAGCTCGCCGCCGCCCAGCTCGTGGGCACCGCCGTCCTGCGGTACGTCATCAAGGTCGAGCCGCTGGCCTCGGCGGACCCGGAGCAGATCATCGCGCGGCTCGCACCCGTCGTACAGGGACACCTGACCGATCCGTAAGGCGTGCGGGTGCCGTCGTCCGAGACAGTCATCCCGCATTTCGGACACGCCGTCCCGCCCACTGGATGACCGGCGTACGCTCGACAGCAGTCAGAAATCTCCGAATCCTCTGACGCCGTCTGTCGAAGGAGCGAGCGACGATGCCCGAGCTGAGGTCCCGCACAGTCACCCACGGCCGCAACATGGCGGGCGCCCGCGCCCTGATGAGGGCCTCCGGTGTACCGGGTGCGGACATCGGCCGCAAGCCGATCATCGCGGTCGCCAACAGCTTCACCGAGTTCGTGCCGGGGCACACGCACCTCGCGCCGGTCGGCCGGATCGTCAGCGAGGCGGTCGTCGCGGCCGGCGGCATCCCGCGCGAGTTCAACACGATCGCCGTCGACGACGGCATCGCCATGGGCCACGGCGGCATGCTCTACTCCCTGCCCTCCCGCGACCTGATCGCGGACAGCGTGGAGTACATGGTCGAGGCCCACTGCGCCGACGCCCTGATCTGCATCTCCAACTGCGACAAGATCACCCCGGGCATGCTGAACGCCGCCCTGCGGCTGAACATCCCCACGGTCTTCGTCTCCGGCGGCCCCATGGAGTCCGGCCGCGCCACCCTGGTCGACGGCACGGTCCGCACCCTCGATCTGGTCGACGCGATCTCCGACGCCGTGAACGACAAGATCTCGGACGAGGACATCCTCCGCATCGAGGAGAACGCCTGTCCGACCTGCGGTTCCTGTTCCGGCATGTTCACCGCCAACTCGATGAACTGCCTGACCGAGGCCATCGGCCTCTCCCTCCCGGGCAACGGCTCGGTCCTCGCCACGCACACGGCCCGCAAACAGCTGTACGTGGACGCGGCGAACACGGTCATGGACATCACCCGCCGCTACTACGAGCAGGACGACGACACCGTCCTGCCCCGCAGCGTGGCGTCCGTCGCCGCCTTCGAGAACGCCATGGCCCTCGACATCGCCATGGGCGGCTCCACCAACACGATCCTGCACCTGCTGGCCGCCGCCCAGGAGGCCGGTGTCCCCTTCGGCCTCACGGAGATCAACGAGGTCTCCCGCCGCGTGCCCTGCCTCGCCAAGGTCGCCCCGAACGTCGCCAAGGACCGCACGTACTACATGGAGGACGTGCACCGCGCCGGCGGCATCCCCGCCCTGCTCGGCGAGCTGCACCGGGCCGGGCTGCTCAACGAGGACGTGCACTCCGTGCACAGCCCCTCCCTCGCCGACTGGCTCAAGACCTGGGACGTGCGCGGCGGCTCCCCGTCCGCCGAGGCCGTCGAGCTGTGGCACGCGGCCCCCGGCTGCGTCCGCTCCGCCGAGGCCTTCTCCCAGTCCGAGCGCTGGGAGGCCCTGGACGTCGACGCCGAGGGCGGCTGCATCCGCTCCGCCGAGCACGCCTACTCCAAGGACGGCGGCCTCGCCGTCCTCAAGGGCAACCTGGCCGTGGACGGCTGCGTCGTGAAGACGGCCGGCGTCGACGAGTCCATCTGGACCTTCGAGGGCCCGGCGGTCGTCTGCGAGTCGCAGGAGGAGGCCGTCCAGAAGATCCTCACCCAGCAGGTCAAGGACGGCGACGTGGTCGTCATCCGCTACGAGGGCCCCAAGGGCGGACCCGGCATGCAGGAGATGCTCTACCCGACCTCGTACCTCAAGGGCCGCGGCCTCGGCAAGACCTGCGCGCTCGTCACGGACGGCCGCTTCTCCGGCGGCACCTCCGGCCTGTCCATCGGCCACGCCTCGCCGGAGGCGGCCGCGGGCGGCACCATCGCCCTGGTCGAGGACGGCGACCGGGTCCGCATCGACATCCCGAACCGCTCCATCGAGCTGCTGGTGGACGACGCCGAGCTGGCCCTGCGCGAGCAGGCGCTGAACGGCGTGTACGCCCCGAAGAACCGCGACCGCAAGGTCTCGGCGGCGCTGCGGGCCTACGCGGCGATGGCGACCAGCGCGGACAAGGGCGCCGTGCGGGACGTGTCGAAGCTGGGGTGACCCCTTCTCGCGCCGAGGGCCGTCTCCCGCTGTCGGGGGCGGCCCTCGCGCATGCCCGTCGGCTACCAGGCCGCCGGATCGCGCCCGTTCACGGCGAAGACGGTCCCGTCCGGCGCACTGCCGTAGACCCGGTCGCCCACGACCACGGGCTCGGGCAGCGCGGCCGGGATCCGGTCCGACCGGTCGCCCAGCCGGGGGGACGTCTGCCCGGAGAGCTTCCCGCGGCGCGCGTCGACGGCGAGCAGCCGCCCGTCCGACGCGGTCACGTACACGTGCCGGTCACCGGCGACGGGCGTGGACCCCCGCATCATGCCCGTCTCCAGACGCCAGAGCCGCTCACGCGCCTGAAGATCGACGGCCACCAACGACCCCCCTGTCCCCATGAGATAGGCCGTGTTCCCCTGCACGGCGCCATGGGCCTGCTGGAGAGGGACGGCGAGGGGCACCCGCCGGGTCTCACCCGTCCCCGGGGTGTAGCGGACGACGGCCCGCGCATCGCCGTGCACCGGGTCCTCGGAGAGGAGGAACACCGATCCGTCCGTCGCGCCGAAGGGCTCCAGCGTCCCGTCGAGCCGGGCGTCCGACCGCACGTCACCCGTCTGCGGATCCACCACGGTGAGCCGGGTGCTCTTCCCGTCACCCGACGTGCTGGTGGCGTACGCCAGCGGGTCGCCGGTGAACGTGGCGAAGTACGGCACCTCATGGCCGGGGACCCGGTGGCTCCACCGCGGGTCACCGGAGGCGCCGTCCACGCCAGTGACCTTCCCGTCGGCACCCGTGACCAGGAGCATGCCGCCGGCGGACACCGCGCTGCCGGCCTCTGCGACGTCCCGCTGCCAGCGCGCTCTGCCCGAGGCCGGATCGAGTGCCTCCAGGAGACGCCCCTGGCCCGTCGAGGGCTGCACGAGTCCACCCGCCAGCACCGGCGGTTCCTTCCGGGGCCCCTTGCGGACGGGGTGCCGCCACAGCAGGTGCCCGTCGGACGGATCCAGGGCGAAGACCAGTCCGGACGTGGCACAGAGCAGCCGTCCGGCCCCGTGGGAACACAGGGGTGCGCTGTCCCCGGTCGCCGGAGTCGTCCGCCACCCGCTGAACGCGGCGGACGTGGTCCGCGGGGAGGCGGGCTGCGGCGAGCCGCCGGCACCGTCGAGCAACGGGAGCGAGGCCAGAGCACCGACGACGGCCAGGCCGAACGCCCCGGCTCCGAGTGCCGCCCGCCTGCCGAGCCACCGCCCCCTGCCACGGACGGCTTTCACCGCACGACCGGCTTCCACCGCACGGCCGGGTCTCTCTGAGGGCGGCCACGAATGTTCGGCGTCCCCGGTCCGCTGAGCCGGCATGAACGTCTGCGTGTCGTACGAAGCCGCGACGGATCGCAGCTCCCGCATCAACTCGTCGGGCGTCGGCCGGTCCTCCGGCTCCTTCGCCAGACACCGCAGCACCAGCGGCGCGACCTCGTCCGGCACACCGGTCAGGTCGGGCTCGTCGTGCACCACCTGGTAGGCGACGATGTACGGGCTGTCGGAGTCGAACGGCCCCTGCCCCGTGGCCGCGTGCACCATCACCGACCCGAGCGCGAAGATGTCGGCGGCCGGTCCCACCTCGCGCGGGCGCCGGAACTGCTCGGGCGCCATGAAGGGCGGCGTGCCGATCAACCTCCCGGTCTCGGTGCGCAGTTCGCTGTCCAGCGGCCGGGAGATACCGAAGTCGATGACCTTCGGCCCGTCGTCGGCGAGCAGGACGTTGCTCGGTTTCAGATCCCGGTGGACGACCCCGGCCCGATGGATGTCACGCAGCGCCTCGGCCAAGCCCGCCATCAGGCGCCGCAACTGGGCCGAATCCATCGGGCCGTTCCGCTTGACCTGCTCGGACAAGGTCGGCCCCGGAATGAACAGCGTGGCCATCCAAGGCCGTTCGCCGTCCGGGTCGGCGTCGACGACGGGGGCCGTGAAGGCGCCGCTCACTCTCCGCGCCGCCGCCACCTCCTGCCGGAAACGCCCCCTGAAGTCGGGGTCCTTGGCGAACTGGGCGTGCACGACCTTCACCGCGAGCTTCATCCCGGAGGTGCTCCGGGCCAGATGCACGACACCCATGCCGCCCGAGCCCAGACAGGACTCGAGACGGTAGTGACCGGCGTATTCGGGAAGTTCCGCTTCCGCGCCCGCTCCGGCGTTCCGCTGTGGCGCCATGGGACCACCCCCGTGCTGTTCCTCCGCGCGCGCGACGCACGGAGCCTAGTCGAAGACTCGTACGGGACGGAGGCGGCTTGCTAGCCTCCCCCACACGAGTCGCGCACATGTGTTTCATGGTGTGATTCGGGGGAATCAACGGGACCCCATGGCAGTCATGGGGCTCAACGGGGGAGAATTTCATGTCTGTCGACCATGTCGAGGAACTCGAAGGCAGAGGCGAGGAAGAGGCCGTCACCATGGCGGCGTCGGCCCTGCGCTCGTACGCCGTCGCCCCGGGCGTCCGCCTGAACGTCCGCAGCGGCCCCGGCACCGGATACGCCATCGTCCGCGTCCTGCCCGAGGGGGCCAGGGTCACCATCTTCTGCCAGCGGCCCGGCACCACGGTGGCGGGCCCGTACGGCAGCTCGAACATCTGGGACAACATCGACGACGGCGAGTACGTCTCGGACGCCTATGTGAACACCGGCAGCGACGGCTACGTCCGCCCGCGCTGCTCCTGACCGCCCTCACAACCCGCAACGTCCGTAGCGGCCCCGGCACCGACTGCACCGTCGTCCGGGTCCTGCCCGAGAGGGCGAAGGTCCCGATTTACTGCCAGTCGCCGGCCGCTGCGGCCAGGGGGCGTCTGACGGACCCGGCCCGCCCGGAGCCCGCGCCCCGGCAAGGGTCATAATCGACCCGTGAGTGCAGACGACAGCACCCCTGCCGCCCCCGCGGGCTCCAAGGCCGAGACCCTCGGCCCCCGCCCCGAGCCCCTGCGCTTCTTCGGCACGACCTGGCTGAACCACGACAACGGCTACACCGGGCGCCGCATCGCCGTGGCCGTCGGATCCCTGGCCGCCGCCGTCGCCTCCTGCCTCGTGCTCCGCCTCGCCTACCAGGGCCTGCAGATCGCCGCGATCGGCGACTTCGTCACGGTCCTCATGGTCGCGATGTTCGCGATCTGCGGCGTCCTCGCCTTCCGCCACACCTGGGACGGCTACACCCGCCGCCCCGACCCCGACCGCCAGGCATCCCTGCGCGGCCTCCTGACCGTCGGGTTCGTCGGTTCCCTGCTCGCCTACTTCTTCCGCTCCCTCACCGAGGCCCCCGGCGAGAAGCTCCACCGCGAGGAGTACGAGGAGGCCCGCAAGCAGTACGAGAAGCGCACGACCCGCCGCTCGGGCAACCCGAAGAACCGCCGCCGCGCGTAGCCCTCCGGGGTATCGCCGCCCCGCTGTCCCGGCCGCCTACCGCGCCATCACGATGCGCTCGACCGCCGCCGTCACCAGTTGTTCGCGCTCCGCCTCGGTGAAGACGTCCGGCAGGGTGAGCTGTTCGACGATCAGCCAGTTCAGGGTCAGCATGAGCAACTTGACGGCCATGGCGTCGCCGGGGAGCCCGGACGCTTCGTGATAGGCGACGTTGGCGTCGACATCGGCGCGGACCCGCTCGGTGAGGACCTTGCGCAGTTCGGGGCGGCGGGTGGCCTCCAGGCGCAGTTCGAGCAGGGCGAGGTAGCCGGTGCGGAACGCGGCGACGCGGCCGACCAGTTCCCGCATCAGTACGGCGTAGGTCTCCCGGTCGCGGCCGGCCGCCTGCTGGCGCGCGATCGTCGCGTCGTCGGGCTGGAGCCGCTCATACACACGGGCGCCGGCCTGGGTGAGCAGGTCGTCCCGGCTGGCGAAGTAGTTGGACGCGGTCCCGGTCGGCACGGCGGCCTCGACATCCACCGCCCGGAACGTCAGACCCCGTGCACCCTCCCTGGCCAGCACCTCGATCGCCGCATCGACGAGGGCGGCGCGCCGCTGGTCGTTCCGTCGCACCATTGACACCACTCCAGTTGTAGTACTAACTTCCGAACCACTTCAAGGAGAGTACTACGAATGGAGTTATCGAGGATGCGAAAGCTCGTCTACTACATCGCCGTCACACTCGACGGCCGCATCGCGGGCCCCGGCGGCGAGTACGACTTCTTCCCCGCCGGTGACGAAGAGCAGGGCGCCGCCTACAGCACCTGGGTCAACTCCCTGTACCCCGAGACCGTCCCGACCGCCTACCGTGCCGCCGCCGGCCTCACCGACACACCCCACCGGTATTTCGACACCGTCGTCATGGGCCACGGCACCTACCGCGACCCCCTCGACAGCGGGATCACCAGCCCCTACGCGCACCTGCGCCAGTACGTGGTCTCCAGCACGCTCGAGCCCGACGTCGACCCGGCCGTCACCGTCGTTCCGGGCGACCCGCTCGCCCTCGTCCGCGCACTCAAGCGGGAGGAGAACGCCGGGTTGAACGTCTGGCTCTGCGGCGGCGGCAAGCTCGCCGGTGCCCTCCTGCCCGAGATCGACGAACTGGTCGTCAAGCACTACCCGGTGGTCGCCGGCGCCGGCATCCCGGCCTTCGACGGCGCCTTCGACCCCACCGTCTTCGACGTCGCCGAGCGCACCGCCTTCCCTCACGGCGTCACCCTCACGCGTCTCACCGCCCGCCGCTAGGCCACGTGGAACAACCCCCGCTGCCCGCACGAAGAGCGCCGACGGCAGACGCCCGAAGCGGCCCGGCCGCCCGCCGAGCCGCCGCCGCGCCAACTCCCGCCGATCTCACCGAAATCTCACCGCATCGCACCCCACCCACGGCCACCATGGCGGTATGACCACGCCTCCCTCCGCCCACCACCCCCTCGGAGCCGACCGCACCCCCGAACCCCCTGCCGAACCCACCCGAACCGCCCGAGCCCACTCCTTCAACGCCGCCGCGGCCCAGTACGCGGCCAACCGCCCCTCATACCCGCCGGCCCTCTTCGACGCGATAGAAGACCTGACCGGCCGGCCCCTCTCCGGCGCCCGCGTCGCCGACATCGGCGCCGGCACCGGCATCGCCACCGCCCTCCTCCACGCACGAGGAGCGAACGTCGTCGCCGTGGAACCCGGCGACGGCATGGCGGCCCAGTTCCGCCGCGCCCTCCCCGGCATCCCGGTCATCCGCGGCACAGGAGACGACCTCCCCCTCACCGACGCCTCCGTCGACCTCGTCACCTACGCCCAGGCCTGGCACTGGACCGACCCCGCCCGCGCCGTCCCGGAGGCCCTGCGCGTCCTGCGTCCCGGCGGCGCCCTCGCCCTCTGGTGGAACACCGACGCCCTCGACGTCCCCTGGATCGCCGAGGCCGCCGCCCGCACCGAACGCCACTTCGGCATCGACGTCTCCGCCGAGAAGCGCAACGTCAACGCCCGCGCCGCCGACCCCACCGGCCTCCTCGACTTCACCCGCCGCACCGTCCGCTGGAGCCGCCGCGTCCCGATCGACACCCACCTGGCCAACATCGGCAGCCACTCGGTCTTCCTCGTGCACGGCGCGGAACACACCGCATCGTTCCTGGCCGAGGAACGCGAGCACCTCCTCCGGACCTTCCCGGACGGCTTCGTGGAGGAGGTCTACGAGGTCGTCCTCCTTCTTGCCGAGCCCCCGGCCTGACGCGCACCCGCTCGGCGCAGCCGCTTGACGCGTCCCGCCCCCGGGAGCATTATTCATCACATGATGAATAATGCTCCCGGCTCGCCGCGCCCCGGCCCGGCACCCACCCCCGGCCCGTCCCCGGACCCGGACACCACAGCCGTCCACGCCGAGAACCTCACCGTCGTCCGCGGCCCCCGCACGGTCCTGCGCAACCTCGCCTTCACCGTCCCCCGAGGCCAGATCACCGGCCTCCTCGGCCCCTCCGGCTGCGGCAAGTCGACCCTCATGCGCGCCCTCGTCGGCACCCAGGCCAAAGTCACCGGCACCCTCGACGTCCTCGGCCGCCCCGCCGGCCACCCCACCCTGCGCACCCGCATCGGCTACGTCACCCAGGCCCCGTCCGTCTACGACGACCTGACCGTCCGCCAGAACCTCGACTACTTCGCCGCGATCCTCGACCCCGGCCGATCAGCGGCGGACCGCCGCGACGACAACGTCACCCGCGCCATCGCCGACGTAGACCTCACCACCCACGCCGACGCCCTCGCCGGCAACCTCTCCGGGGGCCAGCGCAGCCGCGTCTCCCTGGCCGTCGCCCTCCTCGGAGCCCCCGAACTCCTGGTCCTCGACGAACCGACCGTCGGCCTCGACCCGGTCCTGCGCCGCGACCTGTGGAACCTCTTCCACGACATCGCGACCGGCCGTGGCGCCACCCTCCTCGTCTCCTCCCACGTCATGGACGAAGCCGAGCGCTGCCACCGCCTCCTCCTCATGCGCGAGGGCGAACTCCTCGCCGACGACACCCCTGACGCCCTGCGCACCCGCACCGGCGCCGACACGGTCGAGGAGGCCTTCCTGCACCTCGTGGACGAGGCAAGAGCAGCAGCCCGCACGAAGGACACGACGGACACGAAGGACACGACCCGATGACCACCACCCCGACCAGGACGGTCACTCCACCGAGGGCCCTGAACGCCTCCCGCACCACCGCCACCGCGGCCCGGGTCCTGCGCCAGCTCACCCACGACCCCCGCACCATCGCCCTGATGATCCTCGTCCCCTGCGTGATGCTGTTCCTGCTGCGCTACGTCTTCGACGGCAGCCCGCGCACCTTCGACAACATCGGCGCGTCCCTCCTGGGGATCTTCCCACTGATCACGATGTTCCTGGTGACGTCCATCGCCACCCTGCGCGAACGCACCTCGGGCACCCTCGAACGCCTTCTCGCCATGCCCCTCGGCAAAGGCGACCTGATCGCCGGCTACGCCCTCGCCTTCGGCACCCTCGCGATCATCCAGTCCGCCCTGGCCACGGGCCTCGCGCTCTGGTTCCTCGGCCTCGACGTCACCGGCAGCCCCTGGCTCCTCCTCCTGGTGGCCCTCCTCGACGCCCTCCTCGGCACGGCCCTCGGCCTCTTCGTCTCGGCCTTCGCGGCCTCGGAGTTCCAGGCGGTCCAGTTCATGCCGGCGGTGATCTTCCCCCAGCTCCTCCTGTGCGGCCTGTTCACCCCGCGCGACAACATGCACCCCGCCCTGGAGGCCGTCTCCGACGTCCTCCCCATGTCCTACGCCGTCGACGGCATGAACGAGGTCCTCCGCCACACGGACATGACCGCCGCGTTCGTCCGCGACGTCCTGATCGTCGCGGGCTGCGCACTCCTGGTCCTGGCCCTGGGCGCGGCGACCCTCAGGCGCCGGACGGCCTAGACCGCCCGGCGAAGGCGCCCACATTCCGCCCACCGGACATCACCCCCGCCCGCCACCCCCGGGTGCGAGGATGAACACGGACGACGCGCAACCCCCGGAGGGCACCTCAGCCATGACCCAGAAAGTCGCAGTCCTCGGCACCGGCAAGATCGGCGAAGCCCTGCTCAGCGGAATGATCCGCGCCGGCTGGACCCCGTCCGACCTCCTGGTCACCGCCCGCCGCCAGGAACGAGCCGAGGAACTCCGCGCCCGCTACGGCGTCACCCCGGTCACCAACCCCGAGGCCGCCAAGACCGCCGACACCCTGATCCTCACGGTCAAACCGCAGGACATGGGCACCCTCCTCGACGAGCTGGCCCCCCACGTCCCCGCCGACCGCCTGGTCATCAGCGGCGCCGCCGGCATCCCCACGGCGTACTTCGAGGAGCGTCTCGCCCCCAACACGCCGGTCGTCCGCGTCATGACGAACACCCCCGCCCTGGTCGACGAGGCGATGTCCGTCATCTCCGCCGGCACCCACGCCACCGCCGCCCACCTCGCCCACACCGAGGAGATCTTCGGCGCCGTCGGCAAGACGCTCCGCGTCCCCGAGTCCCAGCAGGACGCCTGCACCGCCCTCTCCGGCTCCGGCCCGGCCTACTTCTTCTACCTGGTCGAAGCCATGACCGACGCCGGCATCCTCCTCGGCCTGCCCCGCGACAAGGCCCACGACCTGATCGTCCAGTCCGCCATCGGCGCCGCGACCATGCTCCGCGACAGCGGCGAACACCCGGTCAAGCTCCGCGAGAACGTCACGTCGCCGGCCGGCACGACGATCAACGCCATCCGCGAACTCGAGAACCACGGCGTACGGGCCGCCCTCATCGCCGCCCTCGAAGCCGCCCGCGACCGCAGCCGCGCCCTGGCCTCCGGCAACAACAGCTGACCACCGGGGGCGGGCCCGTCACCCGCCCCCGCAGTCGCCGTCACCTCACACCGCCGCCACGGCCCCGGCACCGGCCGCCGCCTCCGCCACGGCCGGCAGCAGCCCGATCGCCCGATACGCGGCATCCACCGTCGGCCGGGCCATCCCCCGAGCCCGCTCCGCCCCGCCCCGCAGCACCCCGTCCACATAACCGGGGTCGGCACACAACTCCTTGTGCCTCCCCTGCAAGGGCCGAAGCACCTCGACCACAGCCTCCGCGGTGTCCTTCTTCAAGGCCCCGTACGAGGTGTACGCACCACTCAACCGCTCGGGATCGTCACCCGTGCACGCCGCGAGGATCTCCAGCAGGTTGGCGAGCCCCGGCCGGGCCTCCCGGTCGTAGACGACCTCCCGCCCGCTGTCGGTCACGGCCCGCACGACCTTCCTGCGCACCACGTCCGGCTCGTCCAGCAGATAGACGATCCCCGGTCCGACGTCGTCGCTCTTGCCCATCTTCGACGCCGGATCCTGCAGATTCATCACCCGCGCCGCCACTCCCGGCCGCGTGGCTCGCGGCACCACGAACGTATGCCCGTACCGCTGGTTGAACCGCACCGCCAGATCCCGCGTCAGCTCCACGTGCTGCACCTGGTCGTCCCCCACCGGCACCTCGTCGGCCCCGTACGCCAGGATGTCCGCCGCCATCAGCACGGGATACGTCAGCAGCGACAGCCGCACACTCCCGCCCCGCTTCTGCTCCCGCGCCGCCTTCTCCTTGTACTGGATCATCCGCCGCATCTCGCCGTCGGTGGCCACGCACTCCAGTACGTACGACAGCCGGGCGTGCTCGTCCACGTGGCTCTGCACGAACACCGTGCACAGCTCCGGATCCAGCCCGGACGCCAGCAACAGGGTCGCCGCCTGCCGGCTCAGTCTGCGCACCCGCGCGGGATCGTGGTCCACGGTCAGGGCGTGCAGATCGACGACACAGAACAAGGCGTCGGCCTCGTGCTGGTCGACGTCAGCCCACCGCCGCATGGCTCCCAGGTAGTTCCCCAGCGTCAGATGCCCCGTCGGCTTGACCCCGCTGAAGACCCGTGTCATCTCTCCGCCACCTTCCGGTCGTGACCGCCGCCCGGCCGGCCGCCCCTCGGTGGTCCTGGAGGGAGAAACGAGAACGGCCGCCGAAGCGGCGGCCGTTGAGTGCATACGTGAGAACGGCCGCCGTCAGGCGGCCCACCAGAACTGGCTGCACGTACGCGTCGTCATGCACCCCACAGTACGCCCCGGCAGTGCCGTCCGCCGGTGAGTTGACACGCCCGGACCCGAACCGTAGTGTGCTCCGAGTTGCCCGACGTGAGCGCCGACTCCGGTCGGTCCCCGGGCAGCCAATCCGCAGGTAACAACCACTATTCGACGCGCAGTACGCCTGTCGTCGTTTCATTGGCATGTGTATTTACGGAATGTGGAATCCCCGTTCGAAAGGACGCGGCCCCCGATTGGCTCGGGAGCCGGGGAATCCGCTAAAGTCTCACTCGTCGGAACGGCCCAACAGCCGCGAAGGCAAACCCCGCTGACCGGGGATCAGGCC
>NZ_JBHVCP010000092.1:0-20645 GCF_042803315.1 Streptomyces sp. NPDC057424 | reverse complement strand
GCGACCTTGCCCCAACCTCAGCCAGAAACGGACATCACCTTACGAACCGCCCACTTAGGGGCCGAGCAGGCTCAGGAGTTCGTCGAAAAGGTGCGGGCATGGAGAGGCCCGAACACCTTCCGCCTACTGCGTTACCTCGCGTCCAGACCCGACGCGCTGAGCGCGCCGACACCAGACTGCCCGCCCTGCGGGGTACGGCTGATCGCACTGCTCATCGCCGCCGGCCACGACGAGAAGGTGGGCCTGGTGCCCTGCGCCGACTGCGGACGGACGAACCCGCTGCCGACGTACGCAGGACCCGAAGGGCGGCTGTGCCACGGCTGCTCCAGCCGACGTCTCGCGGTCTCGTGCGCGCGGTGCGGCAAGCTCGCGAAGGCAGTGGCACGGCGTCCCGACGGGCGAATCTGCCAAGTGTGCAAGGAGAAGGAGCCGGGCTCGCGCAAGGAGTGCGGCACCTGCCGCCGGATGATGATCCCCACCCGGCACCTGCCCGACGGCACTTACCTGTGCCAGACCTGCGCTCCCAAGAAGCTTCAGACGTGCTGCCGCTGCGGCCGCCGGCGCCGGGCGAACGCGCTGACTGCCGAAGGACCAGTTTGCGGGACCTGCTATGCGAGCCCTCCGCGCCGGTGCGGCATCTGCGAGCGGGTCGCGCCCATCAGGGTGCGGGGCAAAGGCGAGACTCCCGACATCTGCTACCGCTGCTACGTACGGCCGGAGAAGCTCTGCACCGCCTGCGGGCGGATCCGCCGCGGCCACCACATCGATCACGGCAACGGACCGTTCCACTGCGATGCGTGCGTCCCTCGCGAGGTCCGCAAGCGGCAGTTGCACCCGTGCGCGCTGTGCAGCCAGGAGCGGAGCGTGGGCGTGTTCTGGCCGGTAGGGCCCGTCTGCCCCCTGTGCTACCGGACTGCTCTGTCCCAGCCCGAACCGTGCACGGCCTGCGGCAGACGCCGCATTCTCGTGGGCCGCACCCCCGACGGCGGCCGGATCTGCAAGGCGTGCTCCTTCCCCGACGCGCGGCCCGATTACTGCTCGTCCTGCCAGCAGCCGGCTGACCTGCTGCCGGGGCGCCGCTGTCCACGCTGCACACTGCACGCCAAGGTGACCAGCCTGCTCTCACCCAACGGAACCACCCTCGATGCGTCCCTGCAGCCGCTCGCTGCGGTACTCACCGACGCTCCCAACCTCTACCCCGTCCTGGCCTGGCTGCGCCGAAGCCCCGCCGCGCGCCTCCTGGGCCAGCTGGTAGCGGCACCCAACGAACTCAACCACGCGGCCTTGGACGCGCTGCCCCAAGGACACTCCACCACCTACGTCCGCAGCCTGCTCACCAGCGCGGGCCTGCTGCCGCCACGCGATGAGAACCTCGCCCTCCTCATCAACTGGACGACCCGCGCCCTGGCCAAGCTGCCAGCACATCAGGCAACCCTGATCCGCCCGTTCGCAGACTGGCACATCATCCGCGACGCCCGCCGGCGCTCGGCACGCGGCCGCTACACCTACACCGCACACAAGGGCGACTGCGGCAACATCCGCGCCGCCATCGACTTCCTCACCTGGCTAGACAGCCAGCAACACACCCTCCGTAGCCTCACGCAGGAAGACCTGGACTTCTGGGCGATCTCCAGGCCCACCCTGCGGGCCCGCTCCATCCCGTTCATCCGCTGGGCCTGCGCCCGCCACCTCACCCGGGCCGGCCTGGCCATCGAGCACCCGAGCACCCGACTCCCCGGCCAGTTCCAAATCGAGGAAGTCCACTACGAGGAGCTACGCCGCTGCCTGAACGATCGAGCGCTTCCGCCGGACGTCTGCATCGCCGCAGCCCTCATACGCCTCTACGCCCTCCCCCTGACCCGCATCGTCGAGCTCACCACCGACCAACTCCACCACGACGCGGACCACACCTACCTGACGATCAACCGCCACCCCGTCGTCCTGCCGCCGAAGCTCGCCCGCCTCATCGACGACCACCTCAGCAACGGATCCCGGCACAGCAGCGAAGCCAGCACCTTCGTCCTGCCGGGCCGCACTCCCGGGCGCCCTCGCAACCCCGCGGGACTGGCCGACAAACTCAAGCGCTACAGCCTGCCCACCCGCGCCGCCCGGAACACCGCCATGGTGCAAGCACTCGCCGACCTGCCACCGGTGCTGATCTCCGACCTGATCGGCATCCAGCCAAGAACAGCGGAACGCTGCGCAGCCTTGGCCGGCCAGAACTGGTCCGACTACCTGGCCGGTCGCTATCCTGCCCGCGCCTGAGGATCACAGAAGGGCGCAGGCGCACACGGCGGAGGTGGCTTCACGCTGGCGTGCCAGACAGTTCCCGTCTCAGACCATCAAGTTCGAGGGACCATACGAGCGGTCGTGGCCGCGACCTGGGTGTGGTGATGCTGCTCGGCCCGCCACCAAGCCTGTCCGACATGCCCGTCCCTCACCCAGTGGAGGGGCAGCACATGGCGACGGCTGGATACCGGGGCTGCGCGAGCGCCGACCCGATGGGAGAGGCCGCGCGGGCGGCGGAACGCGGCAGAGCATCGGTGGGCCAAGGTGGTGCTGCCGCTCCTCACGGCGGCCACCGTGGGGAACTGGCAGCTCGGCCTGGTCGCCGCGCTCGTCGTCGCCGGGCTCGGCGTCCGGCGGTTATACCGGCGGCCCCGCAACAGCTGGGCGGTGGGTGCCGCCGGGGAGGCCCGGACGGCGCGGCTCCCGGCCCCGCTCGTCCGCCGGGGCCACGCCGTGGTGCTCCACGATCGGGCATCCCTGGGAGCCGCGCGAGTACTGGTAACCCCGGCTATTAACCTTGCGGAATGGGGGACCTGTCTGAGGGCCAGAGCCTCATGTCGAGCGGTAGGACTCAGATCCCGTCAGGCCCTGTGGCGACGTGAGTGCAGACCGCAGGTGCAGGATCTGCGGGGAGGGCCGACGGCAGGGTGAGCACGCTCAAGCCTGCCGCCGGAGCGTGATCGTCAGGAGGTCGAGGCCGTGGGAGCGTCCGGGACCTCGGAGAGCCCGTCGGAGGGCGGCGCGGTGGGCTCGTCGCTGGCATCTGTGGGCCACTCGCTTGGCGACGTGCTGCCGGGCCCTTCGCTTTCGGAGGGAGTGCTGGTCGGCCCCTCGTAGGCGGGTGGCTGCCCTTGATCGTCGTTGGAAGTGCTGATGCCGAAGGCCATCGCGCCGACGACAAGTGCTGTTGCTGCTGCCCCGATCAGGAGCATCGTCCTTCTTCGTGAAGGCGGCGAAGAGGCAAGAGACGCAGCAACGTCGTCCTGTCGTAGCTGTTCGTGACGGTCAGCCTTGTGTCCGCCCTTCACATCTGTGGTAGGAGCGATCGGTTTGACTACCGGCGTGGAACCAGTGGACCTTGGGCCACTCATTTCAGCAGCAACGATGTCCGCAGGAGGCCCTAGTCGTTCCAGGACGGTGCGGACTGCTTCGGCGTGCCGGGCGTCTGCTTCTTCCAGGCCGGCATCTATGTGCTCAACGATCTCCTGCTTGAGCTCCTCGCGTCGGTCAGCGGGGAGGAATACAGATGCATTGTCGAAGCGGTGCAGGTACTCGTCGATGAGCTGATTGCGCCTCGAGGTCACTCGTGGCTCTCCTCACTGTCCAGGAGGTTGTCAACGGCGGATTTGAACGGCCCCCACTCACCAGCGAACTCATCCAGCGCTCGTCGCCCCGTCGCGGTAAGCGTGTAGTAGCGACGTGGAGGACCTGAGTCAGATTCCTTCCAGACCGTGTTGACCCACCCCTCCTTCCGAAGCCGTGAGAGCAGCGGATAAATGGTGCCTTCACTGGTCACGAGTCCGTGGGCGTCGCACAGTTCCCGCACCAGTTCAAAGGCGTACCTCTCGCCGTCACGCAGCAGCGCCAAGACGCAGAACTGCAGGATCCCCCGACGGAGTTGACTCACTCCAGCACGTGCTCCACCCGGAAGTACCATGCGTAACAAGGTACCTGCTGAAGAAAGGTCCCGCTAGCCTCACCGTCTCAGGGCCGTTCTCTTGCAGTGGTGGACGGGTTCGGGGCTCAGCGTGCCTACTTTGCCGGGCCTCCCGCTGGTGTCCCCGAGGTTGACTGCTCGGACCTGTCCGGCCCCGTCCGGGTCGGCCCCGATGACCCGCACCGCCTTGACCGGGACGGAGACGGCATCGGCTGCGATGCCAACTGATCAACCCGCTAGCTGAACCAGTTCGCCCAGCTGATCATCGGCATGATCGGGCCGCACGCCGACTGGCCCCGGAGAACGTGTGAGTTCAACTGGTTCTCCACCACTCCTCTGACAGACCCACGGTACGAATAGCGCACGCTGCGAATACTGCCTATCCACCAGTAATGTGCGGGTCACCACTGAAGCCGTGATCGGCGCGGTCACCGGGTCGCTTACCGCGCCCCGCACGCTGCTGCTGGGCCGCTACGACCCGGCGGGCCGCCTGCGGTACGTCGGCCGCAGCACCACCCTGTCCGGGGCCGCCGACCGCGCTGTGGCCAACCAGCTGGCCCCGCCGCGCGGCGCGCATCCGTGGACGGGCTGGACGTTCTCGGCAGGCTGGGGGCACGCAGCGCACCCTCGAGGCCGTCCTGGTGCAGCCAGATGTCGTGATGGAAGTCGACGTCGACGTCGCCCGCGACAGCGCCGGACGGTGGCGGCACCCGGCCCGCCCGCACCGCATCCGCGGCGACGTCGACGTCCAGGAGGTGCCGCTGTTCGGCGAAGGGGGCGCCCGGTCATGAGTCAGGGCCGGGCCGTGGTCGGCTCCATGGTCGGGCCGGCCACAGCGGCCGCGGTGAGCTGCTGGCGCAGGTCCAGGTAGCAGCGCAGCCGTACGCCGGGCTGACCGGCATCCCGCGTCGTCTGCTCCGCTGTGGCCGTCGCCTACCGGTCGGCGAGCAGCTGCTGGAAAGCGAGCGCGGTGGCGTCGTCGGCGGCCGCGACGTCGACGACGAGCAGGCCCGGCTCGCTCACGTGCGTCTCGTGGATCGGGTCCGTGTACGGCACTACGCCCGGCGTCCCTGGGTAAGTTCCGCCGCTGCCGTGTCTCCACCCGACCGAGTGGCAGGCCGTCAGCGGATGATCAGGCGGATCCCGGCCGGCCCGCGGAGCGGGTATGTGCGGCGCTGATGTGTCCTCAGACGCCCGCTTCCATCAGGTCGTCGGCATGGAAGGTGCGGCGGTAGGAGGCGGGTGAGACACCGAAGGCGGTGCGCATGTGGGCGCGCAGGGAGTTGGCGGAGCCGAAGCCACAGCGGTGGGCGACCAGGTCGATGGACAGGTCGGTGGTCTCCAGCAACTGCTTGGCCAGTTCCAGGCGTTGCGCGGTGAGCCACTGCACGGGGGTCATGCCGACCTCGTCGCGGAAGCGGCGGGTGAAGGAGCGCAGGCTCATCCGGGCGTGTTCGGCCAGGCGGTTCAGGGAGAGGGGTTCATCGAGGTGTTCCAGGGCCCAGGCGCGGGTGGCGGTGGTGGTGGCGACGGTGGGTTCGGGCACCGGGCGGTCGATGTACTGGGCCTGGCCGCCGTCCCGCCAGGGCGGGACGACGCACATGCGGGCGGCGCGGTTGGCGGCGGCGGCGCCGTGGTCGCGGCGGATCATGTGCAGGCACAGGTCGACGCCGGCGGCGACGCCCGCGGAGGTCAGGACGTCGCCGTCGTCGACGAAGAGGACCTCCTCGTCGACCTTGACGCGGGGGTAGGCGCGGCGGAACTCGGGGGCGAGGTTCCAGTGGGTGGTGGCGGGCCGGCCGTCGAGGAGGCCCGCGGCGGCCAGGACGTAGGAGCCGGTGCAGATGGACACCAGGCGGGTGCCGGGCCGGATGCGGGCGATGGCCGCGGTGACCTCGGGCGGCAGCGGGCCGCCGCGGCCCAGCTCGGGCATGGCGTGCGTGGGCGGGACGATCACGGTGTCCGCGGCGGCCAGGGCCTCGGGACCGGCCGCGGGCTGCACGGTGAACCCGGCGTCGCTGAGGACCGGGGCGCCGTCGGCGGTACAGACGGTGACCTCGTACAGCGGGCGTGAGCCGGCGTCCAGGACGCTGCCGAAGACGCGGGAGGGGATGCCGAGTTCGAAGGGCGGGACGCCGGGCAGGGCGAGGACGGCGATGCGGTGCCGCCCGGCCGCGTCGGCGCTCGGGTCGGGGCGGGGGTCGGTGCACGGCCACTGCATCTCGCTCATGGCCAGATCCTGTCACATAGTGGCCAGACGGCCAACACCATGGTGGGGGCGGGTGCCGGATCGTGGACTGCGTCGCGCCGGGAAGGGCCCGGGCGGCCGGTATCCGATCAAGACGGAAAAGAGTGAGGCGGACAGCATGCGTGCGGTGGTCGTGGAGCAGTGGGGCGGACCGGAGGTGCTCGTGGAGCGTGAGGTCGCCCGGCCCGAGCCGGGACTGAACGAGGTCCTGGTGCGGGTCCACGCGGCCGGTGTGAACCCGGTGGACTTCAAGACCCGGGCCAGCGGGGCCCTGATCGAGTGGAGTGAGGTCCCGGCGGTCGGCTGGGACGTCTCCGGCACCGTGGAGGCCGTCGGACCGGGCGTGGGGATGTTCCGCCCCGGGGACGAGGTGTACGGCATGCCGCTGTTCCCGCGGCAGGCCGGCGCCTACGCCGAGTACGTCGTCGCCCCGGCCCGCCACCTCGCACCCAAGCCGGCGAACCTCACCCACGTGCAGGCGGCGGCGCTGCCGCTGGCCGCGCTGACCGCCTGGCAGGCCCTGGTGGACACCGCCGGGTTGCGCGCCGGTGAGCGGGTGCTGGTGCACGCGGCGGCCGGCGGGGTCGGCCACCTGGCCGTGCAGATCGCCAAGGCCCGCGGCGCGTACGTCATCGGCACGGCCAGCGCCGGCAAGCACGACCTGCTGCGGCAACTGGGCGCGGACGAGGTGATCGACTACCGCACGGTCCGCTTCGAGGACGCCGTCCGGGACGTGGACGTGGTACTGGACGGGCTCGGCGGCCAGAACGCCGAGCGGTCCCTGACGGTGCTGCGCCCGGGCGGCCGGCTGATCACCCTGCCCGGCCCCGACGACGTCCCCGCCGACGTCCCCGGCCACGTGCGGGCGGTGTGGATGCTGGTCGAGCCCGACCACCTGGGTCTGCGCGAGATCGCCGCCCTGGCCGAGCGGGGCGCGCTCACGCCCGTGGTCGAGACCGTCGTCCCGCTGGCCGATGCCGCGAAGGCGCACGAGATCGGCGAGCAGGGCCGCACCACCGGGAAGATCGTCCTGAGCGTCGCCTGACGCCGACCGCCCCGGCCGGGTCGGCTGCGGGCAGGTGGAGCGGGACTGGAGCCCCGGGACCGACCGGTCCCGGGGCTCCGGGCGCGGCCGAACGGGACGGGGCGGACCTGCGGGCACGGCCGGACAGGACGGAACTGCGACTCGGGGCTTCGGAGGGGGCGGGGCTGCGGCTCGCGGGGGTGCTTCGGTGACGGCCGGGGCGGCCGCTCGCACGGGAGCGGAGGCAGGGCTGCGGCTCGCGCCGGAGGGTGTCTTCGGTGGTGGCCGGGGCCTGCTGCTGCCGGCTGGTGCTCGCGGCCGGTATGTGGCACCGGGGAGGGCGCGTTGCGGGCCCAGGACGCTCGGTGCCGAGGGCGGTGGCCTCGTGGGCCGCCCGTCAGCGGCGCCCGCCCGCCGGACCGCCTCGGACCGCCTCGACCCGCGATGCGGCCACGCCGCTCCCCCGCTCCTCCACCGCGGTCCGCCCCGCCTGCCGGTAGCCCGCCGGTCTCGGTGTGTTCCCTCAGACACTCCACCACGGGACGGATGAGAACGATGACCGGCTCCAGTGCGCCCTGTCCGACGGTGGCGTTCGCGGCGGCGAGGCCGACGTCGATGGCGGCGGCTAACTTCTCGTTCTGCACCATGATCAGCAACTCGGCCTTCGTGGACGCGTGCAGGTAAAGAGTGCCGTTCGCGACGTCGGCCCGGTGGGCGATCTGCTGTGTCGTGACCCCGTTGGCGCCGTGTTCGGCGACCAGTTCGCGGGCTGCGGTCATGATGCGCTCACGCTTGGCCTGTTTGCCCGCTCGCGGCGCCCGATCGGCATGTGGGCCGCGTCCCATGGGACCTCCCTTGACAATAATCCTGAGCAGACTCATAGTTGAGTGCAGTCGGGTTGAGTGAGTGAGGCAAGGCCCGATGTCACGCCGAATTGGCTGATCTGCCCTCACGCCTGGATAAATAGGATGAAGACAAGGAGTGGCGCCCCATGCGAGCGTTCGTCGTCACCAAGTACAAGGAGCCGCTGCAGGAGGCGGACGTCCCCGAACCCACCGTGGGGGAGCACGACGTGCTCGTCCGGGTGGAGGCCGCCGGACTGAACCCGCTGGATGAGAAGATCCGCGCCGGTGAGTTCAAGCAGATCCTGCCCTACGAGCTGCCACTGATCCTGGGCAACGACGTCGCGGGCACCGTCATCAGCGTCGGGACAGCGGTTCGCGGCTTCAAGCCCGGAGACGAGGTCTACGCCCGGCCCCACCAGGACCGCATCGGCACCTTCGCCGAGCGCATCGCCGTCGCGGAGGGCGACCTGGCACTCAAGCCCGCCTCGATCAGCATGGAAGAGGCCGGCTCGCTGCCGCTGGCGGCGCTCACGGCGTGGCAGGCGCTGGTGGAGCGCGGGAAGGTGCGGCCCGGGCAGAAGGTTCTCATCCACGCCGGGGCCGGCGGGGTCGGTTCGATCGCGATCCAGCTCGCCGCGCACCTCGGTGCGAGCGTCGCCACGACCGCCAGCGGTTCCAACGCGGACTTCGTGCGCGCGCTCGGCGCGGACACGGTGATCGATTACCGCACCCAGGACTTCGAACAGCTCCTGACCGGCTACGACCTGGTGCTGGACAGCATCGGTGGGGAGACCCTCGAGAAGTCCCTGCGGGTGCTCAAGCCCGGCGGCAAGGCCATCGGGATCACCGGTCCCCCGGACCCCGCGTTCGCCCGCGAGGCCGGCCTGAACCCGCTGCTGCGCCTGGCGGTCGCAGGCCTGAGCGGCAAGATCCGCAGGCAGGCGAAGAAGCTCGGCGTGACGTATGAGTTCCTGTTCATGCGCGCCAGCGGCGACCAGCTCCGCCAGATCACCACCCTCATCGACCAGGGCGTGGTGCGCCCGGTCGTGGGAAAGGTGGTCGGCTTCGACCAGACCCCGCACGCGCTGCAGTCCCTGTCCCAGGGCGGCATCCGCGGCAAGGCCGTCATCGGCAACAGCTGACCCGCCGCAACCGCGACGGGCGACACAGAACGCACGAGGACACCACCCATGTCTGTCGCCTCCCAGTCGGTCGGACGGCGCGAGCGGAACAAGCAGGAGAAACTCGACCGCATCGTCGCTGCCGCCAGTGAACTGTTCGCCGAACACGGCGTCGACGAGGTCACGACCCAGCAGATCGCGGACCAGGCCGACATCGGCACCGGGACCCTGTTTTTCTATGCCAAGACCAAGGGCGAACTCCTCCTCCTTGTCCAGAACGCCAAGTACGTCGAAGCACTTGAGCAGGGCCGGGCGGACGCCGAGGCCATCCCAGACGTGCTGGACGCGGTGCTGGCGATCGTCCGGCCGATCGTCGAGTGCAACCGCATCCAGATCGACAACGGACGCACCTACCTGCGAGAGATGGTCTTCGGCGACCCCGAGGAGCCCCGGCACGGCGCAGCACTCGCCATCGTCGCGCAGACCGAGGAGGCCGTCGCCGCCGTGCTGCGCCGAGACGAACGGATCGCAGAGGGCGACGCCGCGACGCTGGCACACATCGTGTCCGCCGTGATGTTCCTCAGCATGGCGGCAGGCGTGAACATCGCCTTGAGCGTCGAGGAGATCGTGCAGGACATCCGCAGGCAGGTCGACGTCCTGCTGCCTCGCTGAAGCGCGGCCCAGCCCGGTACAGCACTACGCCCGGGCCCGCGGGTGGAGTTCCACCGGTGCGGAGGCTTCACTCGCCCGAGGCACGCACGCGGTTGTTGTCACCCGGTCCCGGGACGAAAGCGTGAGAGCCAACCGCCCTCGGCCCTCTGCTCGGGCACGGCCTGGTCGTGCTCCTGGTGCTCGTGCGTGGCCTGCTCGGCTTGGCGTTCGGCGGTGATGGCCCGCTGCTTGCAGTCGTCGCACAAGTGCGGGTGGGTCTCCCGTGGGGCGTCCCATCCGGCGGGCTCGATGGCCTTCCACCGTTCGTCGGTGAACTTCGCTCCGCAGCTGGCGCACACGGGACGGCGGGCCTCCCGCTCGGCCCGCTTCTGTTCGGCCGCACGGCGCAGCTGCTCCTTGTACTCCCGCTCGCGGGCTTCGTACTCGGCTTGCTGGCGGGCGTCGTGGGCTTCGCGGCGCGGGTTGCCGATCGCCTCGAGGAGGGTCTGGTTGTGCGGGCGGCCGAAGCGCCGGAAGACCGCCCCGGCCGGGCCGTGCTCGTGGAGCTGCTTCATGCCGGTGACCACGATGGGGAGCTTGCCGTCGTACACGTGGAAGCCGCCGTCGTACGCGGTGCCCTTCCAGTGCCGCTCGGTCAGTTCGGCCAGCTGCGCGATGACGGTGTTGGGGTTGCGCGGGCCGATCCGGTTGAAGACGAGCAACAGCGGCGTGCGGCTGGTCGCCGTGGCGTCCGTCGGGCACCCACCAGCGAGTGCGCCACATCGGCCGCTCCCTGCCGTCGACGTCCTTCACCTTCCGCTGGCAAACCGCACGTACTTGTCGATCTTCGCGGCGAGGACCTGCGCGGACTCGTAGCAGTTGTCGATCTCCACGAACAGCAGCGGCACCCCGACCTCGGGCGCGGTGATGACGATGTGCGCTTGGGCGCCGCCCTTGCCGGGGTTGGACCAGGTGCCCGTCGCGGGCAGCGCCACCTCGGTCGCGTAGGAGGCGATGGAGCCCAGCCCGGCGGGCGCGTCGACGGCGGCCTGCACAGCGGCGAGGACGTCGGCCGGCTCGTTGGCGAGCCCGGACAGGTCCGGGTTCGTTGGCGAGCTCGGACAGGTCCGGCTTCGGGCGCAGCAGGGCGAGCACGGCTTCGTTGACCGTCATCGGTGGGAGGCGCCGGTGCGGCCCGCGCCGCGGGCCGGGTCGCCCATCTCCTCCACCGGCCGCCCCAGTTCGCGAGCAGCGGCCTTCAGGCCCACGGGCGTCAGGTTGCGCAGCCTGTCTCCGCCCGGGATCTGCCCGCCAGGCCGTGCTTGCGCAGATCGGACAGCGCACCCGTGTGCGAGGCGGTGCGGACCTGCTTCCGCTTCGAGGGCGTCGGCTTGTCGGTGTGCCGGTAGCTCAGGTGCGGTGCTGAGATCTGCTGGATCTGTTCGACCGTCGCGACCTTCAGCACTCCGAGCACGCTCAGCACGTCGCCGCGCAGATTGTTCGACGACCCCGCCGGGTTCTCCTCACGCTTGACCGCCATCAGCTGCGCTCCCTCCCCGTCGTCTGTCGCGCGCGGCCACCTGCCGAGCGTCGGCCGCGCCCGGCCGCAGAGGGCATCCGGCCCCCGGACCCGATGATCTCCTCCTCCACGGACATCACCGAGAAGTTCAGGCAGAGAGAAGAGGGTTGTGACAACGCGGCGCGCGGCCGAATCTGCGCGGTGACCTGCGGCTTTTCCGTCCTGCTCGGTGCCGGGCACCAAAGTGGGTTCCACAGTGGCGTCCCAAGTGCGCACCACAGGAGGCCAGGGCGGCGTGCCCGGTGCTGGTCGGGCCCGTGGCCGGGGCGGGCGCTCCGGGCACCTGCCGGTGGTCGGTGCGTGGTCATCGCGGTGGCTCCTTCGTGTCGGGCCGCCCTTTCGGGGGGCGGGAATCGAGGGAGCAGCGTGCAGGTGACCCCCTTGTCCGCGGTCTGACGGCCGCCGGTAGCGGGCGTGGACAAGGGGAAACGCGGCGGTGGTCGGGGCGGTAGCAGACCTGGACAAGGGGTCATTGTCGGGCTCGTGGTCGGGCCGACCACCCTGGACAAGAGGGCCCGCTCTGCCCCTTGCAGCCGCGATTCGTCCGTTCCGGCTCGGGATGGAGAGTTCTCTGTCCTCCATCCACGGGCTGGCGGGCTGACCTGCTGGGGCGTCGCCGTGATCGGCGCGGCGACCGTACGTCAGGAGCTGCCTGTGTTCCCCATCGTTCCCTCGCTGCCCCCGCACCTGGTCCAGCTCGGCTTCGATTACGTCCTGGCGGTGGAGGCTGGAGACGACGTCCAGGGCGCGCGGCTCGCGCCGGAGGTGGTGCAGTTGCCGGGACTGCTGCCGGGCATCGCGAAACTGATCGTCTTCCCCCGTGACCGCGTTGTCCGGCGACGCCGATCCCTGCGCCGACTCCTTCGAGCTGGACAAGGTCGCGTCATCTACCTGATGGCGATCAGGGAGTGGGCCACGCACACCCCTGCAGCTGCCGCGCCGGGGATCGCCCGCACCATCGCGCAGTCGGCCGGGTCCTCGCCGACGCACCGACGGAGGTCGTCCGGGCTCTGCCGGCGCTGCGCGATGGACACCTGGAGCGGGCCCGTGCGGTGGTGGAGGCCGTGGCCGCTCTGCACCGGTGACCGCACCACCGTGCGGGGTGGGTGCGCACCGACACGGTGGAGCGCACCCACCTGGTGCGCACCGGCCCCACCCGATGCGCACCACTCCGCACCACCGTCCATCGGTGCGCACCAACTCGGTGGGGCGTGCGCACCGGTGCCGCCGGCGGCGCGGGAGCGGTGCGCATCGGGTGGGGCCGGTGCGGTGGAGTGGGCCGGATGGAGGCGGCGCGTTTCTCCTTGACCTCTCCTCAGGTCAACGAGAAACGCGGCGGGTTCGCACCAGATGGAGGCGCGGCATCGCCCCGTCGATGTCGCCCACTTCCCCACGTCGTCCACTTCACCCAGTGGGCTCCACTCGGTGGAGTGGACGCTGAGCACGGTGTCGTCCACCCCCGGCCGGTGGACTCCACTCAGTGGGAGTGGATGTCGGACACCGTCGGTGCGCACCACCACATCGGGTGCGTGGCTTTGTCCGCGAGATTCACCCACGAAGCCAGACGAGCGGGGCGTGGACAGCAAGTCCCGCTCCAAGATGCGCGTCGGAAATAGCGCGGCCGCGCCGGGCGCCCGCTGGCCGTGAGGTGAACACCAGTGACGAAACTGAGCCCAGTTCCCGCAAGAGAAGTGAAGAAACCAGGCAGATCAGCCGCGTGTTCTTCGAATCGCCGGGCACCAGGAGCAACGGAGGTTGATAACTATGGTTCCCCTGCTTCTCGTCCTGCTTCTGGCCCTGATCCTCTTCGGCGCGGGCTTCGCGCTGAAGGCACTGTGGTGGATCGCCGTCATCGTGCTGGTCGTCTGGCTGCTGGGCTTCGTGCTGCGCAGTGCGGACACAGGCGGCCGCAAGGGCCGCTGGTATCGCTGGTAACCCACCACACAGAAGCCAGTTGTGGGCCCCGGGAACACCCGGGGCCCACAGGCATGTCCGGCCTCAAGACATCCCCCCCGGGCAAACGGTGTAACCACCACCTTCCCGGGCACAAGGCCTCATAGCTGGGCCCGGTGAAGCAGCGGAACCTGCACCTCCAACCACCGGACCCCAGCCACACCCCGGCGCCCCGCACGGCCGGCATCGCCCCTCACAGCAGGAGCGGGCAGCCACCTGGACCCGCCCTGATTCCTCAGACCGGCCCTCTCCGGGCCAGAACCCCGAAGACTCGGCAACCAGCCTGCTGTTACTCACTCTCGGGTGACGGCCCGATCCAGTGCGGGGCGACGGACTGTGGCGGACAGACGCCACGCCTCAACCCCTGCAAGGCCTGACAGGCTGTCAGCGCGTCAACACCACGCATGGGTGGCGTACATGGATATTACATTTGAGAATCATGGAAAAGTGGACAACAAGTAAGAAGGCGTCGCGTTTCCCCGCAACTTCTCCACAGCATGGACAGAGTGTGTGCACGGCCAGCCGGTCGCCGACGCACACCACACCCACTCCCCCGGGCAGCCTGCAAGCCGGCTCCTCGGGGGAGGGTGTCCGCACACTGAGGGGGACTCTCGTCCTCTTCCGCTTCTGTCACCACTCGCCGTATCGCCGCCGCCGCGCTCACCGCCGGCGCCCTGGTCTCGGTGGTCACGCTGCCGGCATCCGCCGCCGACAACGCCCGCCCCGAGCGGTCGAAGGTGCAGATCTCGGCTGTCCAGTACGACTCCCCCGGACGTGACGACCGCTCCAACCGCTCCCTGAACCGCGAGTGGGTGGAGATCACCAACACCGGCCGCCGTGCCGTGAACCTGGACGGTTGGACCCTGCGCGACGAGGACGGCCACAAGTTCACCTTCCACCACTACCGCCCGGACGGCCGCTCCACCGTCCGCGTCCACACCGGGGAAGGCCGCGACTCCCGCAGCGACCTGTTCCAGGACCGCCGCCACTACGTCTGGGACAACCGCTCCGACACCGCCACCCTCCGCAACGACCACGGCCACTTCCTCGACGACGCCTCCTGGGGCCACCACCGCCACGGCGGCCGCCACCACCGCTGACCCAACACCGCGAGCGTGAACTGAACACTCACCCACTCCCCGATAGAACAGTGACGCGCCCGGCCTCCCCCGCCGGGCGCCGCGCGGCGGGGGGGGCCCCCCCGGCGCGGGCGGGCGGAAACGGGGGGCGCGCCGGGGACCCCTAACGCCGGCGCGGATGCCCCCGGGGTGCTCTGGGCAGCCGGCCGCCACCTCGCGCAGGGTGGCCGCCTCGGATTCATCCGCTGTGAAGCTCCAGCGGAGCTTGCTTGCGCCCCAGTCGGAAGATCGCCCGGCAACTGAACAAGGGCGAGTCCCTGCACGCCCTTCGCCGCCAGCTCCACTACGCCCGCGAGGGCAAGGTCACCCGCCGTCAATCCGAGCAACAGAACGAGCAGGCGTGGTGCCTGACGGTAGCGACGAACGCGGTGGTCTGCTGGCACACCGAGTACATGGGCCTGGGCGTCGACGAACTGCGCGGCGCCTGCCGCGAGGTCGACGCCGAGGTCCTGGCACACATCTCGCCGGCCCGCAGCTCGGTGGTCAACCACTACGGCTCCATCACTGTCGACTACGAGCACGAACTCGCCCAGCTCGACGACCAGGGACACTGGCCCCTGAGGACCGTGACCACCGACGAGCCCGGCGCCGGGATGCAGAACCTCCCACGTACCAGCGGAAGGAAAGACGTCTCATCCGGGCTTGCTCGTCACGTCTTTCCATGGCAACGTCCCAGGTCAGCGGCTACTCCCTTGTTGTTTCGGCGAGGACTACTGGGACAGCGTCAACGCCCCCTCGACGGCCTGCCAACTAGCCGGGACTGTTCAGAACGAAGGGCGGCTCAGACCAGGTGATGCTCGTAGGCGAACGCCGCGGCCGCGGTTCGGGAGCCGACATCGAGCTTGGCGAAGATGTTGGACAGGTGCCGGGCCACGGTTTTCTCCGAGAGCACCAGGGTCTCGGCGATCTCCGGGTTGCTCTTGCCCGCCGCCACCAGCCGGAGGACCTCGACCTCCCGGTGGGTCAGCCCGCCGGGGGCCTTCTCCTCGCCCAACAGCGCCGCGACCTCCTGCTCCGCCGGCTTCGCACCCATCTCCGCGAATGCCCTCCGGGCCGCGCTCAGGTCGGCCGCGGCCGACTCCTCGTCACCCAGCAGCCGGAGCGCGCGCCCGACGAGCACCCGGGAGCGGGCCACCTCGTACACCGCGGAGAGCTGCGCCCAGGTCTCGGCTGCCTGCCGCGCGTAGACGAACCCGCGGTCCGCCTCACCCCGGGCCAGGGCGACGGTCGCGGCGGCGTACTGCCCCGATGCCTGCAGCGCCGAGCACCCGAACGAGCTCCCGATCTGCCCCAGCTCCTCGGCAAGGGGTGCTGCCGTGTCTAGCTCGCCGGTGGCCACCAGCACCTCGACCGCCGCCGGGAGCATCTGCGACCGGTGGACGGGATCGTGCACCTCGGCCACCACACGGTGGATCGCGGCCGACGCCGCATCCCGTCGGCCGTGCTCCAGCCACAGCAGTGCCCGGCCGGGCTGGGCCGAGTGGCCGAACTCGGCAGCCTCCGCGAAGGCAGCCTCCGCAGCGTCGTGGTTGCCGCGAAGCCGGAGGGTCTCACCCCGCTCGTAGTGGGCCTGACCGACCGCCAGGTCCCCGCCGGCCGCGGCGTACCGCCCGACTGCGCGCTCGAGTTCCCTGACGGCGTCGCGATAGGCGCCGTGCAGTCGCATCAGCTGGCCTCGGTGGACCGCACACTGACCGGTGAACGCGACGAGGCCGGGCTGGCCGTCGCACCAGGTGGTCAGCGCGTGAGTCCACTCGCCCATCCGGCCGAAGTCGGAGATCTGCTGGCAGGCTTCGACCGACGAGCAGTAGATCACCCCGGAGAAGATGGGTGAGACCTCCCCGGCCAGGACCGAGACCATCGCCTCGTCGAGGAGGCTCAGCCCGTCGGCGACCTGGCCCGCGAAGATCTTCATCCGACCCTCCATGTGGAGGCCCATAGCTGTCAGGTCGGGGTCGTCGAACCGTCGGCCGCACTCGGTGACCTTTGGCACGGCAACGAAGGCCTCGGCGAACTCTCCCTTGATGATGTGCCCCATGGTGGCCCGCTCGAGCAGGTAGCCACGCTCCACCACATCCCCGCCATGGTCGTCGAGCAGCCGCTCGGCCCGGGCTAGCCAGCCACTGCCGATGGCGACCTCGCCGCCCTGCCACAGGACTACGGTCAGCCAGTACGCCGCGCGCACCGCGCCGAGGGTATCGTCCCTGTCACGGTAGGCCTGGAACGCCCGTTGCAGCGCCTGGACGCAGTCGTTGCGGCGGCCCAGGAGGTGCGCGGTGACCGCCAGCGCCATGAAGTCGTCGGCCTGAAGCTCGGTCTCGTCCAGGTCGGAGAGAGCGCGGTACGCCGCCACCCACTCCCGGCGTTCGTACTCCTCGCGGGCTCGGCGTAGATCGTCGACCATGCTCATCTCGCACCACCTCGATTCGAGGCTAGTGGTCGACGCTCATGATCCCCAGCATTTCCTCGACTGGATGATCAACGGGTGTCAAAGGCCTTGAAGTGTGCTCCCCGTAGGCGGCCAGGGTTTCGCCCCACTGGCGGCCTGCGATGCCGAGGCCACGGTCGCACGGGAAGGTCAGCACCGGGATGATTGCCCCTCTGAACCAGGCCCCCGTAGTCGTGGAGCGGCGCGTATGTCGGACGCTCCAGCAGGTGGAGCGCCATGGTGCTCCCGAAGGAGAGGACGACGACGGCCAGACGCCGAGAGCGATCTCCACCGCGGATCCGCCGCCAGCCGCCGGGAGCGCACCAGGAACGCCCGGGTGGAGCCACCGAAGAAGAGCAACCCATCGGTCCAGCGGAGGCCGGGGTCGTAGATCTCCCCCGGTCGTGTCCCTTGCGAGCGGGAAGGCTGCCGCGGTGAAGAGCCCACAGCCGACGGCCACCAGCAGGGCAGTCCCAGGCACCCGACCCGCGCGGGTTCGATACCGCACCGCGGTGCCGTCCGTAGGCGAGCAGCAGCAAGCAGAACCCGAAGCCGCGAAGTTAAGGCTCTGGATCCAGCCGAGACTGCCGGCGCACAAGGAACTGACGGGTTCGTGGAGCCAGTCGTCATCGGAGCCCAGGATGTTCTGTACGACGGAGCCGGCGGTGAAGACGAGCGGACCGGTGATTCCGCCGATCCGCATGATTCCTCCGGCCCCTCGCACAGCGGTGCCCGTCCATGGCGCTCACGAGACGTCCGTCAACGGGTTGAGGTAGCCCGTCGCCCAGCCCCGATCGCGACCGCCAACGGCAGCAGAGCCAGCAGTGCCGCGGCCGGCTGTACGTAGAACTGCACCGCACCGACCGGCACCAGCCGGGCGAGCCCGAACACGACCAGCGCGCCGCCGACCACGGCGGTGGCCACCAGGCCGAACGTCGCGGTCCGGGTGACCGCGACCGCGACCGCGAACAGAACCGTGCCCATGGTGAACAGCAGCGAGCCGACCAGAAGGACCGGCACGAACCACGACACCAGGGCGTCCTGGGTCGCCACCAGATCAGCGCCGGTCTCGTGTGCCGCAACGGCGGAGAACTCCATCCCGGGCAGCGTCGCGTACAGGGTGCTGCCGATCACCACGGACCCGAGCCCGACCGCGCTTACCCACCCGTCACCCCGCTCGCGGAGGAATCCGCGCACGGCGACGAACGCGAGCGCGATCACGGCGAACGCGACGACCGCGGCGAGGTGGGAGAGCCCCCACCGGGTGATGGCGGCCGCCGCCGCTTCGGCCGCGCCGGCGCTATCGGGCAGCCTCCCGGGGAGCAGCGGATGCCACAGCAAGCGCGCCCAGCAGCAGCACCGGTGCGGCAGCGACGACGAGCGCGCGGGCTGTCGATGCCGGACCCGACGCGGCGGCGCTGGTCACCATCGAGGGTTCCCGAATCTCGTTCATCGCAGACCTACTTGATCATCGTGGGTGCGTCTCAAGCCGCGACCGCGGGTTGCCGCGCCCGGGTGTGGGCGGTGATCTTGTCGGCGACGTACGCCGCGTCCCGGCCGACGCCATTGATCTCGCCCGAGGCGAACGCGTACTGGAACGCCAGGCCGCAGAAGTAGAGGCCCGGCACGGACTCGACCACGCCGCGGTACTCCACCGGCCACCCGTCCTCGATCGGCAGCGGGAGGTCGATCCAGTCGTAGACCTGCCGGAACCCGGTGGCCCAGACGATGCTCGCGACGTCGAAGGCGCGGCCGTCCTCGAGGCGCGGCAGCCCGTCGGCGACGCCCGCGACATGCTCGGTGATCCATTCCACATCGCGCACGCCCAGATGGTGGCGCTTGATCCGCAGCTGCGGGGCGCCGTGGTGGCGAATCTTCTGCATCACCTTGCGTCCCATCGGCGTGCGCCGGGTGAGCACGTGGTTGAAGGCGAACTCGATGAACGGGAATGCCGCGTGGAACCGCCGCGAGCCCCATTCGAGAGGGATGTCCCCGCGGTCGGGTCCGACCAGCGTGGTGGGACGGTCAGCGGCCAGGTCGTAGGCGATGTCCAACCCACTGTGCGAGGCACCGACGACCAGCGCCGGCCCGTCGGGCAACTGGGAGGGCCGGCGGTACTCGCTGGAGTGGAGCTGTTGGATCCGGGGGGTGATGTCGGCGGCGAAGGCCGGGATCTGCGGCGTACGGCCGAAGGTGCCGGTCGCCAGTACGACGTTGTCGCAGGTGACCTTGTCGGCTCCGAGGACCGCGGTGAAACCTCCGCCCTCGAGGGCCGCGAGCCGATCGACCCGGGTCTGCATCCGCACCGGCAGGCCGTTGGTGACGGCGTACAGCTCGAGGTACTCGGCGAACTCGTCCTTGGTCGCAAACTCCCACGGGTCGCCGGGGAACGGCATCCCGTCCAAGCCATTGGCCCGGGCGGGCGTGAACAGCCTGAGGCTGTCGTAGTGGCAGCGCCAGTTGTCACCGATCCGCTCGCGCTCGTCGACGATCAGGAACTCCCGACCGAGCTGCTGGAGGTGGTAGCCGACCGCCAAGCCGGCCTGGCCGGCGCCGATGATCAGGGTTTCGAGGTGTTGGGTGGTCATGGTTCGTTCTCCTTGGTTCCAGGAACTCACGAGTGATCCCGGCGACCAGGTCGGCGTGGCGGCACCCGGGCGCGTGTCCGCCGGGCATCGGGTGAAAGTCCGGGTCGGGGATCGGCATCGCGGCGCGCCGGCCGGAGTCGGGGCTTCTCATGACGCCTACGCTAGAAACCCGACGGCCCGGTGCGCGTCGGCCGCGATACCCATTCCCTCCTCGGCCCGATGGGTGGATCGACGCACGACCCGCCACCGGTCACGGACGCAGGGGCCGCCCGACGGCGGCGCGGCCGCCGCCCGCAACTCCGGGGCGCACGAGGCTGGAGGTCTGCGGCCCGGACGGCGCATGGTGGGCCGATGTGCTGGCGAGCGACACGGCCGGAGCCTGGAAGACAGCCCTGGAAGCCCAGATGGGCACGCCGATCTGGTGCCGCGGCCAAACCTCGCAGGTCGGGGACGCCTGCCGGGAGGTGATCGACACAGCTGTTGGAGGTCAACCCCCTCTATCGGCTCCGGGCCGCCCAGGGAGTGCTCGGACTGCGCAAGAAGTACGGCGCCACCAGACTCGAAGCCGCCTGCCGCAAGGCGGTCGCGGTCGGCGACCCGTCCTACCGGACCATCAAGGGCATCCTGGTCGCCGACACCGAGACCGGCGCGGAAGACACGACTTACTGATCGTTTCAGAATGAGTTGAGCTGCGGATCTTGTGCCCGGCGATCTTGGGCGGCAGGGTTTCTGGGTGCGTGCTGATCTTGTTCCGGATGACCTGTGGGAGCGAGTGGCTCCGCTGTTGCCGCCTGCTCCCGAGCGGCGGCAGCGCTATCCCGGCCGACTGCGGGTTCCCGACCGGGCGGCCCTCGCGGGAGTCATGTACGTGCTGCGGACCGGTGTCGCGTGGCGCGATGTCCCTGCTGAGGCAGTGGGCTGCTCCGGGGTGACCGCATGGTGCCGGCTGCGGGACTGGACCGAGGCCGGCGTCTGGCCGAGGCTGCATGCCGCCCTACTGTCCGAGTTGCGCCGCGCGGACCTGCTGGACCTGGACGACTGTGCCGTGGACGGCTCGCATGTCCGAGCTCTGAGTGGGCGGTTCGTGAGTCTTTGAGTGGGTCTGCTGTCGCCTGATGGTGTG
>NZ_JBHVCP010000091.1:0-20758 GCF_042803315.1 Streptomyces sp. NPDC057424 | reverse complement strand
GCGCGGGGGAGCGCGGGCCGCCCATTCATACGGAGACCACCGGGGCACCGTTCAACCGTCGGGAAAACGGTCAGAACTTGTGTCCAGCCTGTGAAGGCCTGTCAGTGGCCTCAGCAGCCGAACGAGTGGATCGTCGTCGTCCGGTACGTCTGCCCGGGCCGCAGCACGGTCGACGGGAACGTCGGCTTGTTCGGCGAGTCCGGGAAGTGCTGCGTCTCCAGGCACAGGGCGTCGCCCTGCCGGTAGGTGCGGCCGGACGGGCCGGTCAGCGTGCCGTCGAGGAAGTTGCCGGAGTAGAACTGCAGGCCCGGCTCGTTCGTGGCGATCTTCATCGTGCGGCCGGAGCCCGGGTCACGCAGAGTGGCGACGGGCTCGGGCCGGGCGGTGATGCCCTTGTCCAGGACCCAGTTGTGGTCGAAGCCCTTGGCGGTCACCAGCTGCGGGTGCGAGACGCGGATGTCCCGGCCGATCGGCTTGGCGCGGCGGAAGTCGAAGGGGGTGCCCGCGACCTTGGCCAGCTCGCCCGTGGGGATCAGGCCCGAGTCGGTGGGCGTGTAGCGGGAGGCGGCGATCTGGAGCTCGTGGTCCTCGATCGTGCCGCTGCCCTCGCCGGCGAGGTTGAAGTAGACGTGGCTGGTGAGGTTGACGACGGTGGCCTTGTCGGTGGTGGCCTCGTAGTCGACGCGCCAGTCGCCGTGCCGGGTGAGCGTATAGGTCACCTTGGTCTTGAGCGTGCCCGGGTAGCCCATCTCGCCGTCGACGGACGTGTAGTACAGGTGCAGACCGACATCCGAGCCCTTGGTGAACGGCTCGATGTCCCACACGCGCTTGTCGAAGCCCTTGGCGCCGCCGTGCAGGCTCTGCTCACCGTCGTTGACGGACAGCTGGTAGTCCTTGCCGTCCAGGGTGAACTTGCCCTTGCCGATGCGGTTGCCGTAGCGGCCGATCAGCGCGCCGAAGTACGGGCTCTTGGCGACGTAGTCCTCGATGTTGTCGAACCCGGCGGAGACGTTGGCGTAGCGGCCGCGGCGGTCGGGGATCTCCAGCGACTGGACGATGCCGCCGTAGGAGAGGACCTTCAGGCGGGTGCCGCCGTTCTCCAGCGACCAGCTGTGGACCCTGGTGCCGTCGGCGAGCTTGCCGAAGAGCGTCTTCACCGGCTTCCTGCCTCCCGTGGCGTGCGCCGTGCCGCCGAGCGTGGTGGCGGCTATGCCCGCCGCCGCGGCTCCCGCGATGACCGTGCGTCTGTTCAGTTCCATGTGTGCCGCTCCCGATAAGGAGAGGGCCCCGCCTGGTGGCGGGGCCCCGATCTGACTTATGAACCGACCTTGCGCTTGTTCCACACGTCGAACCCGACCGCCGCCAGCAGCACCATGCCCTTGATGACCTGCTGCCAGTCGGTGCCGATGCCGACGAGGTTCATACCGTTGTTCAGCACGCCCAGGACCAGACCACCGATGATCGCGCCGAGGACGGTGCCGACACCGCCGCTCATCGACGCGCCGCCGATGAACGAGGCGGCGATCGCCTCCAGCTCGAAGTTGAGGCCGGCCTTGGGAGAGGCCGCGTTGAAGCGGGCGGCGAAGACCAGACCCGCCAGGGCCGCGAGCATGCCCATGTTCAGGAAGACAAGGAAGGTGACCTTCTTGTCCTTCACACCCGACAGCTTGGCCGCCGGGAGGTTGCCGCCGATCGCGTAGATGTGGCGGCCGATGATCGCGTTGCGCATCACGTAGCCGAAGCCGACGAGCAGCACGCCCAGGACGAGCAGCACGATCGGGGTGCCCTTGTAGCTGGCCAGCAGCATCGTCAGGGTGAGGATGGCGGCGCCGAGCGCGACCAGCTTCAGCAGGAACAGGCTGGTGGGCGGGACGTCGAGCGAGAACTCCTGCTGCCGCCTGCGGTCACGGATCTCCTGGAAGACCACGAAGGCGATCAGCGCGAAGCCCAGCAGCAGCGTGAGGTTGTGGTAGTTGGTGTTCGGGCCGACTTCGGGCAGGAAGCCGTTGGCCATCTTCTGCAGGCCCCGCGGGAACGGGCCGAGCGTCTGGCCCTCCAGGAAGATCTCGGTCAGGCCGCGCCAGATCAGCATGCCCGCGAGGGTCACGATGAACGACGGTATGCCGCCGTAGGCGATGAAGAACCCTTGGATGGCGCCCGCGAGCGCGCCCACCGCCAGACACAGGATCACCGCGACCGGCCAGGGCAGATCGTTCCTGACCATGAACACGGCCGCCATCGAGCCGATGAACGCCGTCAGTGATCCGACCGACAGGTCGATGTGGCCGGCGATGATCACCAGCATCATGCCCATCGCGAGGATGAGGATGTAGCTGTTCTGCAGCACCAGGTTGGAGACGTTGCGCGGCAGCAGCAGGTCGCCGTCGGTCCACACGGCGAACAGGGCCACGATCAGGCCCAGGGCGATCAGCATGCCGTACTGCCGCATGTTGCGGCGCATGCCGTCCATCACCAGCTGCAGCAGGCCGCCTCCCGCGGCCCCTCCGCTCTTGCCCGGCGGCGCGGGGGCCGGGCTCTTGGCGGTCACGTCCGTGCTCATCGGGTTACCTCTTTGTCCTTCGTCATCTGACGCATCAGCGATTCCTGGGAGGCCTCGGCCCGCGAGAACTCACCCGTCAGCCGCCCCGCGGCCATCGTGTAGATGCGGTCGCACATGCCGAGCAGCTCGGGCAGCTCGGACGAGATGAAGACGACCGCCTTGCCCTGGGCGGCCAGCTGGTCGATGACCGTGTAGATCTCGTACTTGGCACCGACGTCGATGCCGCGCGTCGGCTCGTCCAGGATCAGCACCTCCGGGCCCGAGAAGATCCACTTGCTGAGGACGACCTTCTGCTGGTTGCCGCCGGACAGCTTGCCCACCGGCTCGAAGACGGTCGGCGCCTTGATGTTCATGGACTTGCGGAAGCCCTCGGCGACCTGCCGCTCCTCGTGCTCGTCGACCACACCGCGCTTGGCGACCTTGCCCAGGGCGCTCAGCGAGATGTTCCGGTTGATGGTGTCGATGAGGTTGAGGCCGTAGTGCTTGCGGTCCTCGGTGACGTACGCGATGCCGTGCTTGACCGCCTCGGGGACGGACTTCGTGCGGATCTCCGTGCCGTCCTTGAGGACCGTGCCGCCCGCGTACCGGCCGTACGTCCGGCCGAAGACGCTCATCGCGAGCTCGGTGCGGCCGGCGCCCATCAGGCCCGCGATGCCGACGATCTCGCCGCGGCGCACCTGGAGGGACACGTCGTCGACGACCTTGCGGTGCTGGTCGATCGGGTGGTGCACGGTCCAGTTGCGGATCTCCAGGGCGGGCGCCGCCCCCTCCTCGGGCTCGTGCGGCGACCGCTCAGGGAAGCGGTGCTCCAGGTCGCGGCCCACCATGCCGCTGATGATCCGGTCCTCGGTCGTCTCCGCGGCCTTCACATCGAGGGTCTCGATGGTCTGGCCGTCGCGGAGGATCGTCACCGAGTCGGCGACCCTGCGGATCTCGTTGAGCTTGTGGGAGATGATGATCGAGGTGATGCCCTGCTTCTTCAACTCCAGGATCAGGTCCAGGAGTTTGCCGCTGTCCTCGTCGTTCAGCGCGGCGGTCGGCTCATCCAGGATGAGCAGCTTCACCTTCTTCGACAGGGCCTTCGCGATCTCCACGAGCTGCTGCTTGCCCACGCCGATGTCGGCGACGCGGGTGTCCGGGTGGTCGGAGAGACCGACCCGGCGCAGCAGTTCGGTGGCGTGCCGCAGGGTCTCGGTCCAGCTGATGATCCCGCGGGTGGCGTGCTCGTTGCCGAGGAAGATGTTCTCCGCGAGGGAGAGGTAGGGCACCAGGGCCAGTTCCTGGTGGATGATCACGATGCCGTGCTCTTCGCTGGCCCGGATGTCCTTGAACTGGCAGACCTCTCCCTCGAAGAGGATGTCGCCCTCGTAGGTGCCGTGCGGGTGGACGCCGGAGAGGACCTTCATCAAGGTCGACTTGCCGGCGCCGTTCTCCCCGCAGATGGCGTGGACCTCGCCCTGCCGGACGGTCAGTGTGACGTCCGACAGCGCCTTGACGCCGGGAAAGGTCTTGACGATCGAGCGCATTTCCAGGACGGGTCCCGCCATGGTCGTGCCTTCCAATCCGTGGTGAATCGTCGGTCGGTGGCGGGGACTACTTGAGGTCGCCCGCCTTGATGTAGCCGGAGTCGACGACTTCCTTCTGGTAGTTGCTCTTGTCCACGGCGACCGGCTCCAGCAGGTAGGCCGGGACGACCTTCGCGCCGTTGTCGTAGGTCTTGGTGTCGTTGACCTCGGGCTTCTTGTCGTTCAGCAGCGCGTCGACCATGTTCGAGGCCACCTTGGCGAGCTCGCGGGTGTCCTTGTAGACGGTCATCGACTGCTGGTCGGCGATGATCGACTTCACGGAGGCGAGCTCGGCGTCCTGGCCGGTGACGACCGGCAGCGGCTTGCTCTTGGAGCCGTAGTCGTCGGACTTCAGCGCCGACAGGATGCCGATGGAGATGCCGTCGTAGGGGGAGAGGACCGCGTCGACCCGCTCGCGCTTGTAGGACGAGGTCAGGATGTCGTCCATGCGCTTCTGGGCGGTGCCGCCGTCCCAGCGCAGGGTGGTGACCTGGGTCAGCTCGGTCTGGCCGGAGCGGACGACGAGCTGCTTCTTGTCGATGTAGGGCTGCAGGACGTTCATCGCGCCCTGGAAGAAGTAGCGGGTGTTGTTGTCGTCGTTGGAGCCGGCGAACAGCTCGATGTTGAAGGGGCCCTTCTTGGAGCCGTCCTTCAGGCCGAGCTTCTCGACGATGTAGGTGCCCTGGAGCTCGCCGACCTTCTCGTTGTCGAACGACGCGTAGTAGTCGACGTTCTCCGTGCCGAGGATCAGGCGGTCGTAGGAGATGACCGGGATGTCGGCTTCCTTGGCCTGCTGGAGCACGTTGTTCATCGACTTGTTGTCGATGGCCGCGACGATCAGCGCCTTCACACCCTGGGTGATCAGGTTCTCGATCTGCGAGACCTGCTGGTCCGGGTCGTCCTCGCCGTAGACCAGCTGGGTCTTGTAGCCCTTGGACTCCAGGTCCTTCTTGACGTTGTTGCCGTCGGCGATCCAGCGCTCGGAGGACTTGGTCGGCATCGCGATGCCGATGGTCCCGCCCTTGGTGTCACCGTCGCTCTCGTTGCTGCCGCCCTCGCTGTTCTGACCGCAGGCGGACAGGGCGAGGGCGAGGGACGCGGCTCCGGCTATGGCGGCGAGAGAGGCTCTGCGGTTACGCATGATGATCATCCTTGATCTGTGTGCAGGGCTCGGTCTGGAGGGCGCGAGGTCGCTCCGGGTGGTCGTGCCGGAAAGACCGAGAAGAGATGTGTCGGATTGTGGTCGGCTGTGTCTTCTTTTGTGAAGCTGAGTTTCCGGAACGTTATGACGAAATTTCGAACCGTTGCAGATCGCCCGGCAGCCGTGAGCCGAGCGGCGCCATGTCGCCGTCCGCTCCGTGGCGGGCCAGGAGATCCAGGGCGAGCCGGCCGCGCCGGACGCGTTCCTTGGCGGTGGCCAGGGTCAGCTCCCGCATGTGGTGCCCGTAGGGGTAGATCCCGGGCGCCTTGGACAGGCCGAACTTCAGGTACAACGGGGCGCCGCGCCGGATGAGTTCGGCGACCTCGTACATCCGCACGTAGCCGCCGAGGTCGTCGGGGGCCTCGATGTACATGTCCATCGGAGCGCCCGACACCCGCCGTATCTCGGTGAGGTGATCGAGCGTCAGGTCGCTGGGCACGTTGACCGAGTCGGCGCCCAGGCGCTCGTAGACCGCGTACGCGGCCGGGTTGACGGGGCCGATGAGCGCGGAGACCTTGAGCGTCGTGTCGGCCGGGATGATCCCGGCAACTCGCGCCCGGTGCAGTGTCCACAGCACGCCCTCGTCGGCGACGAGCAGGCACTTGACGCCCAACTCCGTCGCTCTGACGGCGTCTTCGACACAGCCCGCGACGGCGTCGTGGCCGCGGGCGCGCAGTCCGGCCCCCCGCGAGTCGGTGCGCGTGGACCCGCCGATGTCCCAGGTGCCGCGCGGGCCGGTGAACAGGCAGAGCTCGATGTCGCGTTCGCCGGTCGACTCGACCATCTCGGTGATCTCGGCGTCGGTCAGCATCCACACGCCGCTGCCCTGGCTGATCCGGTGGATCGGCACGTCCAGCCGCGAGGCCTCCTTCAGGACCACCGCCAGCGCCTCGGGACCCTCGCAGGAGGGGATCTCGGTGCGCCAGCGGCCGCCGCCGGGGAAGGAGTGCGGAGAGGCGTCGGCGGGGTCGGGGGCGGGCGCACTCAGACCCAGGGCGGTGAGCGCCTGCTCACCGGGCCTGCGGGCTGCCGTGGCGGAAGCGTCGGTCACAGGAATGTCCTTCGGTTCGATATTTCGGACGAGGTTCGCGGCTCTGGGTGTGTCAAGGCTGGGTGTACGCCGGTACGGGCGCCGTCAGGTTGCCCCCGTACCGGCGTACGTCTAGGGGCGGAGCAGGACCTTGCCCACCTTCGGATCGCCGGCCCCGACCAGCTCGATGGCCTGCGAGAACTCGGTGAGCGGCAGCTCGTGCGTCACCAGCGGCAGCGGATCGAGCAGACCGGCGGCGAACACCCGCACCGTGTGCGCCCAGGCGTCCGGCGGCGCACCGAAGACGGTGTGCACCTCCAGCTGCCGTACGACGAGGTCGGTCGGGTCGAGACCGTCGGCGCCCGGTGCCGGGATGCCGGTCAGGACCAGCCGGCCGCCCCGCCTGAGCAGGCCGGCCGAGATCCGGGCGGCGTCCGCGGACCCGGCCGTCTCGATCACCACGTCGAAGTCGTCCGGGAGTTCCTGGTCCTTGGTCCGGAAGTCCGTCGCGCCGTACTGCCGCGACAGTGCCTCGCGGTCCCGGCGGGTGCCGACGACCAGCAGCTCGGCGGGCGAGTTCGCCCTGAGGAACTGCACGGCGAACATGCCGAGGGTGCCGGTGCCGACCACGGCGACGCGCTCGCCGGGCTGTGCGTTGCCCTTCAGCGCGGCGGCCGCGATACAGGCGGCGGGCTCCAGGAGGGCCGCGGCCGTGAGGTCGCAGTCGTCCGGGAGGGCATGCAGGAGGCGGGCCGGGAGGGTCAGCGTGGCCGCCATCGCGCCCGGCTGGGTGAACCCGGTCTCCTCGTAGCCGGCCGTGCACAGGGTCGTGTCGCCCGCGTGGCAGCGGTCGCAGACCTGGCAGTTTCGAAAGCCCTCACCGACGACCTTGCGGCCCACGAGGGATCCCGGGACGCCGGCGCCCACGGCCTGGACCGTCCCGGACCACTCGTGGCCCGGGGTCAGCGGGTAGCGCACGTAGCCCTCGGGGCGGTTGCCCTGGTGGACCTCGCGGTCGCTGCCGCAGATCCCGCAGGCGTGCACCCGGACCAGCGCCTCGCCGGCCTCGGGCCGCCGGGGCTCGTGCGGGACGAGACGGTGCTCGCCCGGGGCGTCGATGACGACCGCGGTGCTCACTGCGCACCCTTCGGCTTGCGCTGTTCCCAGCCCTCCGCCCAGAGGTCGAAACGGGCCTGCTGCTGGGGGAACTCGGCGGCGGCATCGACGTCCAGCTCCACACCGAGGCCGGGGGCGTCGGAGAGGTGGAAGCAGCCGTCCTCCGGGTTCACCTGCGGGGCGCCCTTGACGACCTTCTTGATCTCCGCGTCGGCGAAGTCGTTGAAGTGCTCGAGGATCTTGAAGTTCGGGGAGGTGAAGCCGACCTGGAGGGACGCGGCGGTCAGGACCGAGCCGCCCACGTTGTGCGGAGCCACCAGCATGTAGTGGGTCTCGGCGGTCGCCGCGAGCTTCCTGGTCTCCCAGATGCCACCGATGTGGCCGACGTCCGGCTGGATGATGTCCACGGCCTGGCTCTCGAACAGCTCCCGGAACTCGATCCGGTCGTGGATGCGCTCACCGGTGGCGACCGGCATGTCCACCTTGGCGGCGACCTTCTCCAGCGCCTTGAGGTTCTCCGGCGGGACCGGCTCCTCCAGCCACGCCGGCTTGAACGGCGCCAGCTCCTTGGCCAGGCGCACGGCCGTGGCGGGGGAGAAGCGGCCGTGCATCTCCAGCATCAGCTCGGCCTCGGGGCCGATGGCGTCGCGGACCGCCTCGATCAGGGAGACGGCGTACAGGGTCTGCTGGTGGTCCAGCTCGAAGTGGCCGGTGCCGAAGGGGTCGATCTTGAGCGCCCGGTAGCCACGCTCCATGACGCCCTGGGCGGCCTTGTGGTAGGCCTCCGGGGTCCGCTCGGTGGTGTACCAGCCGTTGGCGTACGCCTTGACCTTGTCGGTGACCTTGCCGCCCAGCAGCTGCCAGACGGGGACCCCCAGGGCCTTGCCCTTGATGTCCCAGCACGCCATCTCGATCACGGCGATGCCGGACATGACGATCTCGCCCGCACGGCCGTAGTCGCCGTACTTCATGCGCTTGACGAGGTCCTCGACAGCGAAGGGGTCGGAGCCGAGAATGTGATTGGCCTCGGCCTCCCTCAGGTAACCGAGAAGGGCGTCGGTGTGTCCCAGCATCCGGGTCTCGCCGACTCCGGTGATCCCCTCGTCGGTGTGCACCTGGACGTACGTCAGGTTGCGCCACGGCGTCCCGACCACGTGTGTGCTGATTCCGGTGATGCGCACGGCGGTTGTCCCTCGCAGCTTCGTCGGCTCGGTTTTCGTCAGTGTGTTCCGTCAGCGTCCCGCTCGTGGTCCGGCGACTCGGTCTGTTCGAGATTTCGGCACACGTTCGAAATGCTGGCGTGACAGTAAGGATCGGGTGGCGGGGGTGTCAATGGGTCGCGCGCATAACGGTTTCGACAGTTTCGAAACCACGGGTGAGTCGTGTCCCTACAGAACATTCACAGCAAGATCTAGGAACGTGACCTGCGCGGAACTTAACCTTCCCGCGTCATGGACTACTGCGACCCGTGCCGACGGCACCTCAACGGCGCCCTTGCCTGCCCGGGGTGCGGCACCTCGGCCGAAACGCTGCGCCGGCGCGAGCCGGAGTACGGCGGGTACGGTGCCACCGCGCCCGGGCACGCAGGTGAGGTGCCGGAGAGACCGGCGGGGTCGGACGGCATCGACGAGCCGGACGCGCCGGACGCCTCCGACGACGGATACGCCGAGGCATACGGCGATGACGACGGCGAAGGCGACGCCGCGCCCGTGGGGCGCGCCGCCCGGCGGCGCGGGCGCGGGCGCGGCCCGGCCGCGGACGGTCCGGGCGGATCGAGCCGGCGGGACCGCAAGGCCGCCGCACACCGCCGTCGGCGGCGCCGGACCCTGTTCGTCGCGGCCGGGTTCGTGCTGGCCGCGGGTGGTCTGAGCCTCGCGGAGCTCGGCATGGACGCCCCCAGGTCGACCCCGAAGCCGGCCGCGGCCGGAGGCGAGTCGGCGGACGGGGACGCCTCGGGGGAGGCGGGGCGGTCGGGCGGCGGTTCGGCCGGCAAGGGCCCTGGGACTGAAAGCCCGTCAGGCTCTGCCTCGCCGGAGGCATCTGCCTCGCCGTCCGCCTCCGGATCCCCGAAGGGTGAGACGTCGGAGCCCCCGAAGGGTGACGAACCGACGAAGGATCCCGGGCCGGCGACGGCGGGAGGCACCCCCAGCCGCCAGGCGTCGGCTCCCACCGCGGCCCCGACGGCTCCGGACCCGGCCCCGACCTCGGACCCGACCACCCGGGCCCCGGAACCGGAACCGTCCGCGTCCGAGCCGTGTGAACGGTTCCTCTGGTGGTGCACGTAGCGGGTCTACCGGCACCTGCTCGAACTCGACGGCAGAATGCCGGAATACCATATGGAACTGGCCCATTGTCACCTGGATCTCGATGAGTTCACCCAGGCCCGCGCCTGCCTGCTGACGGCGCGCGACCTGGGTCCCTCCATCCAGGAGTCCACTCGCTGCTGGGTTCACCCACCTCCGGCTGGGGCGGGTCGAGGAGGCCGTGAGCGCCTACCGCACCGCCCACGCCCTTCGTCCCGGGTGACATCGACGCCCTCCACCTTTGATCTTGTGCAGTGCCCCGTCCTTCAGGGCGGAGGTGAAGCGCGTCTCAAGACTGCTCTGAGCTCGGCAGTGGGCACGGGTCTGTACGGTTGACCCGGGCCTGTGACGGCCGTTACACGGGGCGCTGCTGGTTTTCGATGTACTGGCGTACGACGGTCAGCGGTGTCCCGCCGCAGCTTCCGGCGAAGTAGGAGCCGGACCAGAAGTGTCCGCCCCGCAGGTGCCGGCGGACGTGGGCGTCGTACTCCTTGCGCAGGAGCCGGACGGAGACGCCCTTGAGGTGCGTCAGCCCAGCATCCGCCGCAGCGTGTCCCGCAGCGCCACCCGCTCGCCCTCGGAGAGCCCGGCCAGGGGCTCACGGGCGAACCGCAGAGACTCCCGCAGGCTCCGGGCCACCCGCCGCCCCTCCGCCGTCGCCGCCGCCACCTTCACCCGGCGGTCGGCGGGATCCGGGCGCCGCTCGGCCAGCCCGCGCGCCTCCAGCCGGTCCACGATCCCCGTCACATTGGACGGCTCGCACTTGAGCTGCCGGGCGAGCCTGCGCATCGGCAGCGGCTCGAGGCAGAGCAGGCTGAGCAGCCGTGCCTGCGCGCCGGTCAGGGCATGCTCCGCGGCCGCCGACTCGTAGTCCTCGTGGAACCGCGCCACGACCTCCCCGATCAGCTCGACGACCTCGAGGGTCAGCGGATCCTGACGGCTGGTCGTGTTCGGGGGTGTCGGTGTGGTGGAGGCCATGTCATCGAGGGTACTCGGTCATTTGACAACCTGAAATTTTCAGGAGCATGGTTGTTTCAGGTACTGAAACATTCGCATCGAGCCAGTGAGGTAAGGCGCATCATGACCGACACCCCCACCCTCCCCGCCGTCAGCCGTGAGTGGCACCTGGCGAGCCGTCCCGTCGGCTGGCCGAAGCCCGAGGACTTCGCCTTCGTCGAGGCGGAGGTTCCGCAGCCGGGTGAGGGACAGGTCCTCGTCCGGAACAAGTACCTCTCCGTGGACCCGTACATGCGTGGCCGCATGAGCGACGCGAAGTCCTACGTCGCCCCCTTCGAGCTCGGCAAGGTCATGCAGGGCGGTGCCGTCGGCGAGGTCGTGGCCTCGAACGCAGAGGGGCTGTCCGTCGGGGATCACGTCCTGCACTTCTTCGGGTGGCGTGAGTACGCGGTCGTCGGCGCGAAGAGCGCCGTGAAGGTGGACCCGGAGGCCGCGCCGCTGTCGACGTACCTCGGTGTGCTGGGCATGACCGGCCTCACCGCCTACGCGGGCCTGCTGCGGACCGCCGCCTTCAAGGAGGGCGACACCGTCTTCGTGTCCGGTGCCGCCGGCGCCGTGGGCGGTCAGGTCGGGCAGATCGCCAAGCTGAAGGGCGCCTCGCGGGTCATCGGCTCCGCCGGGTCGGACGAGAAGGTGAAGCTCCTCGTGGAGGAGTACGGCTTCGACGCCGCCTTCAACTACAAGGACGGGCCCGTCGGCGAGCAGCTGCGCGCCGCCGCCCCCGACGGGATCGACGTCTACTTCGACAACGTCGGCGGTGACCACCTGGAGGCGGCCATCGGCTCCCTCAACCAGGGTGGCCGGATCGCCGTCTGCGGGATGATCTCCGTCTACAACAACACCGAGCCCGCCCCGGGCCCGAAGAACCTCGCCCGCCTGATCGCGACCCGCGGCCGCATCGAGGGCTTCCTGGTCGGGGACCACTACGACCTGCAGCCGCAGTTCGTGCAGGAGGTCGCCCCCTGGGTCGCCTCCGGTCGGCTGAAGTACCGGGAGACCGTCGTCGAGGGCATCGAGAACAACCTGGAGGCGTTCCTGGGCGTGCTGCGCGGCGACAACACCGGGAAGATGATCGTCAAGCTCTGACACCTTCCTTCAAGATTCCGACATGCGGTAACTTATTTCCGAATCCGCCCCGGTCCGGGCGCGAGCGGGAGCGGCGCCGGCACCAACCCGGAGCAGCTGTTCGCCGCCGGGTACAGCGCCTGCTTCCAGGGTGCTCTCGGTGTCGTCGCCCGTCGGGAGGGAGCCGACCTCTCCGGTTCGGCCTTCCCCAAGCTCTCAACTTCGTTCGAGCAGGGGAGACCCCTATCGCAACGGTCGGCCTCGGCAAGAACGGGGACGGCTTCGGGATCATCGTCGAGACAGCGGCCGACATTCCCCAGGTGGACCGGGGTGTCGCCCGGTCACTGATCGAGAAGGCCCACGAGGTCCGCCCGTACGCGAAGGCGACCCGCGACGACATCACCGTGACGCTGGTCTGACCACAGTCGTTGCGTACGCGGAGGCCGCACCCTTGGACGTGGGGTGCGGCCTCCGCCCGTGCCCGGGCTCAGAGGGCCAGCGCCGCCGCGTGGACCGCCCGCACCAGTCGGCCGTTCTCCTGCGCCGCCCCGCCCGGGAAGGCGAACCGGCGGCGCGTGTAGCCGTAGGCGAGGCCGCTCCACGGGTCCGCGAAGGCCTGGGAGCCGCCCGCGCCGCTGTGCCCGATCGTCCCGGCGCCGAGGAACGGGTGCCACGTGTCAGCCGTCATCTGGAAGCCGAGCCCGAACGACTTGTGGGCCCGGGCCACCAGGTCGTAGCCGGTCGAGTGGAACTGGCCGAACTCCGCCACCGTGTCCGGCTTCAGCAGCGCCGGCTGCTCGCCCACCTCGCTGATCGCCGCCGCGTACATCCCCGCCAGGCCCCGCGCGGACGCCACCCCGCCCACCGACGCCGGCCCCTTGGCGCGGATCAGCGGCATGTTCGGCAGGGAGACGAGGTCGGTCGGCTCCGTGGCGTTGCGGTTGAAGGCGATCGAGGTGAGTGAGTGCGGGCCCGTGGGCGCCTCGTCGAGCAGGGCCTGCTGGTCCGGGGTCGGGGCCATCGGCTGGGTGGTGCGGAAGCGGGGCTCCTGGGGCGCGGGCAGCCCCAGGTGGACGTCCAGCCCGTACGGGACCCTGATCCGCTCCTGGTAGACCTCCTGGAGCGTGCGGCCCGTCGCGCGGCGTACGACCTCGCCGGCCAGGGCGCCGGCGACCAGCGCGTGATAGCCGAACGCCGTGCCGGGGCGCCAGAACGGCCGCTGGTCGGCGAGGCGTTCGGCGAGCTGGCGGTCGTCGGCCAGCTCGGCGAGCGTGAAGCCGGTGTCCGTACCGACCACGCCCGCCCGGTGCGCCAGCAGATCCCGCAGTGTCAGGGCGCCCTTGCCCTCGGCCGCGAACTCCGGCCAGTAGTACGTCACCTTGCGGTCCAGCTCGAGCGTGCCGTCCTGGACGAGCAGAGCCACGACCAGGTAGGCGGCGCCCTTGGTGGACGAGAACACACCGTAGAGGGCGTCCGCGCCGGTCCCCGCCCACAGGTCGACGACCTTCCGGCCGCGGACGTAGGCGCACAGCTGCCCCTCGTAGTCGGCTCGCTCCCCGGCGACGAACGCGGTGAACTCCTCGCGCACCGCCTCGAAGCCGTCCGCCACGGTGCCGTGGATCTCCTGCGTCATCCGCTCTCCTTGACTGAAGCGCTGTGTGCCACTGTGAACAATGCCCTCGCCACCTGCGGGAATTCCCCCTTGGGGTGGTCCCGGAAGAGTGGTTCGGTGCCGAACAGGACCGTGCGGCCTCCGCTGACGACCGAAGCCTGCCCGGCGGCAGCGGCGGGACCACCGGTGCCGCCGGGCAGCGGCCGCCAGTGCCCGGAGACCAGCGGGTTCCCGGTCGCGTACGGCTGCTCCACGCGGACGCCGGGGCCCGGGCCGGTGAACCAGAGCGGGGCGTGGACGAAGCCGTGGCCCGGGGCGTCGCGTGTGACGGAGCCCGAATTCACCACCCGCACCACACCGTTCGCGTCCGCGTCGCCCTCCACCGGCTCGACGGCGATCGCGCCGCCGTCCGCCGTCCGCCGGACCGGGACGCCCCGCCGGAGCAGGAAGGCGAGGGCGGCGCCCTCACGCGGATCGGTCCGGCGCAGCCGGTGGCTGCCGTGCGCGGGCAGGTGGGCGACCGGTGCGGCCTCGCTGATCGTGTGCAGGGGCGCGCCCCGCGGGCTGCCCGACGGCACCCGCTCGACCGTGGCGCCCCACGGACTGCCCAGGCTCCAGCCGGAGATGCCGTACATCACCGCGACCGTGCCGCTGATGTCCCGGCCGTCGGCCGGCGGCACGTTCGCGGGTCCGCGCCAGCGGCGCCGGGGCGAGCAGGAGCGAACCCGCCGTGGCGAGGGTGAGGGCGGCGATCCGTACGGGTCTCGCAGGAACGGTTCTCGTGGTGCGCACGCGTACCTCCTCCTGGGGCTTCCTGAGATCGGTACGGCGAGGTGTACCGGTTCGACTCAACGGCAACAAGGGCGCGTTGGTGTCACCGTTGACCCGGACGGCTCTCCCGGCGGGCATCACCTGACCGGGGCTGCCTGTGACAGCGGTGTGACCGGAGCGCGCCGGGAGCGCGACACGGGCCCGGATAGGGTTTCCCCATGCGCGATCTAAGGACGGGTTTCCGGTACCTCCTGAAGGGCCAGCGATGGGTGGCCCGGCACGGGAGGAGTTACGGCTTCGGGCTGCTCCCCGGCCTGATCACCCTCGCCCTGTACGCGGTGGCGCTGGTCGCGCTGGCCCTGTGGGGCGAGGACGCCGTGACCTGGGCGACACCGTTCGCCGACGACTGGTCGAGCCCGTGGCTCGGGCTCTTCCGCGGTTTCCTCACCGCCGTACTGTTCGTCCTCGCCCTGCTCCTGTCCGTCGTGACGTTCACCGCGGTGACCCTGCTGATCGGGCAGCCCTTCTACGAGACTCTCTCCGAGAGGGTCGACCGGGACGTGTCCCCGGACGGGTACGCCCCCGAGTCGGGGCTGCCGCTCTGGCGCGAGCTGTGGATCTCCGCCCGCGACAGCCTCCGGATCGTGGCGCGGGCCGCCCTGTGGGGTGTGCTGCTGTTCGCCTGCGGCTTCGTCCCGGTGATCGGGCAGACGGCCGTCCCGGTGCTCGGGTTCTTCGTCACCGGGTTCTTCCTCACCGAGGAACTGACCGCCGTCGCCCTCCAGCGCCGCAGTGTCGAACTGCGCACCCGCCTCACCCTGCTGCGCTCCCGCAAGACCCTCGTCTGGGGCTTCGGCACACCGCTCGCCGTGGCCTTTCTGGTGCCCTTCGTCGCGGTGTTCCTGATGCCGGGCGCCGTCGCGGGCGCCACCCTCATGGCGCGTGATCTGCTGGGCGAGGACGTCCAAGAGGGCGGCGACGAGGACGACCGGGCAGCTAAGACCCTTCCGCAGCCACCCTCAGGATCGCCCGCACCTGGGCGATGATGTCCAGCCGGTTCCGCACGAACTCCGGGTCGGTGACCTCGGTGGTGTTCCCCGCGCCGAACTGCAGCACCGGCGTGTGCACATGCCCGCCCGGCAGCGTGCCGTGCAGCCCCAGCCGGTCCCGGAGCAGGGTCGCCCGGTAGGCGATCTCGTTGGACAGGTAGTCCCCGCCCCCGCCCGCGCGGGCGGTCGAGCCGGGCGTCGGCCCGTCGGGACGTACGACGGGCTCGGTGCCGCCGGCCGGGATCTCGGTGACGCCGGTGTTGTCGTACACCGGGAAGCGGCCGGTCTGCGCGGCGACGATCGCCGCGTGGGGCAGCGTGGTCGTCGTCCACTGCGGCTGCGAGGCCGGGTCGGACACCGGCACGATCTCGGTGCGGCCGATGTTGTCGTTGTCCCCGAAGCCGCCCCGCCAGGCCCCGTTGGTCCGCTCGATGTCGAACCGCCCGGCCCGGCCCTGGCTCACCGTCGTGAACAGGTCGATCTTCGGCAGGTGAGGCCGCAGGGTCCGCTCCACCGTGCCGTCGGTGAAGTCCTGCCAGCGCACCGGGAACACGGCCGTCTCGATCCGGGCCGGGCCGTCCGCCGTCTCGATCACCGTGCCGTCGAGGGCCAGCGCGGTGGCCCCGGACGGGTTGGAGATACGGATGTCCCGGTCCAGGGTGAACGGGTCGAATCCGGTGAGCAGGATCCGCTTCAGGCCATGGCCGTGTGGATAGCGGATGGCGTTCTGGCCGCGCGAGCTGCGCTCCAGCTCGTCCAGCAGCGCGGCCCGCTGCCCGTCCGTCAGGCCGAACTCCGGCTCCCAGGTGCGCAGATCACGCGTCATGCCGAGCCGCGCCCAGTACAGCGGCCGGTCGTCGTCCTGGCTGAGGCCCGCCCGTCGCCCACCACCGCCCTTCCAAGGAAGCGCTTCGCGCCCTTCGTATTCCGCCGGTCCGCGCCCCTGCGCCCGGTCGACCGCACGCTGCCACAGCCGCGATCCCTCGCGCGCCACCGCCCGGCGGGCCTGCCCGTAGGAGCGGGCCGCATCCAGCGCTTCGGCGAACCTCGGGGCCACGGTGTCGAACCCGGAACGGCGCAGGATCTCCTGAGGGACGGCTCTGCCCAGCCGTTGCTCCTCGACGGTGGGGGAGGGGGCCGCCCGGGCGGCGCTCGCGGCCGTCGGGGTGGTGAAGCCGGTGAGCAGGGCGAGGCCGAGGACGCCGAGGCGAACGCGTAGGGACTTCAAGGGTGTTCAGGCCTTCCGTCGCGGTGGGGGGTCGGTGCCGGACGGCCGCAGTATCGCGTGACGGGTGTGGTCCACGCCATGGGCGGCGCTCATGGTGCGAGGACCCCTCAGGCGGGAATCTTCGCCGTCGCCTCCCGCACCGCGCCCAGGAAGGCCGAGGCCGCGGGGGTCGGCGACCGGCCGCGCACGGTCGCCGCGTACACCGCCCGGGCCGAGGCGCCGCCGCCTCGCGCAGGGCGCCGAGTTCGCGCCGGGCGTCGTGCAGCGCGGCCGTGACCGTCTCGGCGTACGGCACCAGCAGCCGCCCCGCCTCGGTCGGCGCCACCCCGCGCGGCAGCCGGTCGAACAGCGGGCCGCCGCCCAACGCGGCCTCCAGCGAGGCGACTTGCCGAGACACCGCGGACTGCGTCCAGCCGAGTGTGCGTGCCGCCCCCGTGGCCGACGTCGTCAACATCCGCACGTACCTGACCGACGTCTCGCGGCTGGACGAATACGGCGCCGTGCGACGGCAGTTCCTCACCGGGACCCCGCCGACCAGCATGACCTTCGAGGCGGCCCGGCTGTTCCGCCCGGAGGCCCTCGTCGAGGTTGAGGTCGTGGCCGCCGTACCGGCCCGCTAGTGCCGCGACAGGCAACGTTCGCCCCGTCGCGACGCCCGGCACGCTCCCCCGAGCTCTTCGAGCAGGGGGGACCCCCACTCGCCGCACCGGCCGAAAGCCCGAGTACAACCAGTACGAGGACTTCCGGCCGGCACGCCGAGAGCACGCACCGGACGCCGCTCCTCGACGGGCAAACGTTGCCTGCCGCAGCACTGGTTCAGCCGTCGTCCTCGGTCTCGTTCTCGCCGAGCAGGGTCAGGAAGTCACGGAACGCGGACGCCATGTCCACCGATTCCGGGTCCAGCAGCCACTGGTACTGCAGCCCGTCCAGGACCGCCACGAGGAGCGGCGCCGCCCGCTCGGGGGTGAGGCCGCTCGGCAGGCGGTCGCCGTACTCGGCGCGCAGCACCTCGGCCATGCCGGCCCGCACCCCGACATAGCGCTCCGTGAAGTACGTCCGGGCCGGATGCTCCTCCGTCACGCTCTCGCCGAGCAGTGCCGAGAAGGTCTGGACGATGGCGGGCCGCATGGCGTTGTACTCGACCAGCGACGCCAGCAGGTCGAGCCGCAACCGCCCGGCGGGCATCGCGTCCCACCGGTCCCGCTCCCGGAGCACCGCGACCAGCAGCGCCTCCTTCGTCGGGAAGTGGTGCAGCAGCCCCTGCTGGGTGAGCCCGACCCGTTCGGCGACCGCGGCCAGGCTCGCCCCCCGGTAACCGCGCTCCGCGATCACCTCCAGAGCGGCCCGCACGATCTCCGCGCGCCGTTCCTCGCTTCTCGTCCTGGCCGTCATGGCGTCACCGTACGACATGCCGAACCGCCTCCCATTACGAGGAGATAACGAAACCTACCGTGCCACAGGCAGTCCGGGCACGATGGTGACATCCAGCGGCTTTCGACGTGGAGGTGCCGACGTGGCGGAGACAGCAGAGGTACGGCGCGAGGCGGCGGTCGAGGCCGCCCTCGGCAAGCTCGACCTGGACGCCAAGACGCGGCTCCTGGCCGGCCAGGACATGTGGAGCCTGCCCGCGCTGCCGGAGGCGGGGCTGGGCTCACTGGTCATGTCCGACGGCCCGGTCGGGGTCCGCGGAGTGCACTGGAGCGCCGACGACCCGTCCGTCGCCCTGCCCTCCCCGACCGCCCTCGCCGCCACCTGGGACCCCGGCCTGGCGTACCGGGCCGGTGTGCTGCTGGCCCAGGAGGCCCGCCGCAAGGGCGTCCACGTGCTGCTCGCCCCCACGGTCAACCTGCACCGCTCCCCGCTCGGCGGCCGCCACTTCGAGGCCTACAGCGAGGACCCGTACCTCACCGGGCGGATCGGCACCGCGTACGTCCGCGGCGTCCAGTCCGGCGGCGTCGGCACCACCGTCAAGCACTTCGTCGCCAACGACGCCGAGACCGACCGCCTCACCGTGAACAACCTCGTCGGCGAACGCGCCCTGCGCGAGCTGTACCTGGCCCCCTTCGAGGCGATCGTCGAGAACGCCCGCCCCTGGGGCATCATGACCGCCTACAACTCCGTCAACGGCCCGACCATGACCGAGCACCACCACCTGGTCAACGAGGTCCTGCGCGGCGAGTGGGGCTTCGACGGCGTCAACGTCTCCGACTGGACCGCCGCCCGCTCCACCACCGGCGCCCTCACCGGCGGCCTCGACATCGCCATGCCCGGCCCCGGCACCGTCTACGGCGAAGCCCTCGCCCGGGCCGTGCGGGACGGCGAGGCGGACGAGGCCCTGGTCGACGAGGCCGTCCGCCGCGTCCTGCGCCTGGCCGCCCGGGCCGGCGTCCTGGAGGACGCCGAACCGGCCGTCACCGACCTGCCCGGAACCGTCGACGGCGAGGCGCTCGCCCGCGAACTCGCCCGCCGCTCCTTCGTCCTCGTCCGCAACGAGAACGACGCCCTGCCGCTTAAGCCCGGCCGCATCGCGCTGATCGGAGCCGCCGCACGCGACGCCCGCGTCCTCGGCGGCGGCTCCGCCACCGTCTTCCCCGCCCGGGTCGTCTCCCCGCTCGACGGCCTCACCGCCGCCCTCCCCGACGGCACCCTCACCTACGCCCTCGGCGCCGACCCCAACACCGAACTCCCCGTCGCCGACCAGGGCTTCGAGCTGCGTGCCGTCTGCCGTGACGCGGCCGGCCAGGTCATCGGCACGCGCTCGGCCCCCAGCGGCCACATCCAGTGGATGGGCGCCGACCTCCCCGACGGCGTCACGCACGACAACCTGCACAGCGTCGAACTGACCGGCACCTTCACCCCGCGCGAGAGCGGCACGCACACCTTCGGCTTCAAGGGCCTCGGCCCCTTCAGGCTGACCGTCGCCGGCACCACGTACTTCGACGACGTCCAGCGGCCCGCCGAGGACGGCGATCCCTTCGCGGCCTTCTTCGGTGCCCCGGTGCCCCATGCCCGGCCCGAACTCACCGCGGGTGAACCGGTCGAGGTCTCCCTCACCTACACGGTCCCGCCGCTCGGCGACCACCCCATGCGGGTCATCGGCTTCACCTTCGCCCACCAGGACCCGCAGCGCGACGCCGACGAGCTGATCGCCGAGGCCGCCGCGGCCGCCCGGGCCGCCGACACGGCCGTCGTCGTGGTCGCCACCACCGACCGCGTCGAGTCCGAGGGCTTCGATCGCACCGACCTGCGTCTGCCCGGACGCCAGGACGACCTGGTCCGGGCCGTCGCCGCCGCCAACCCGAACACCGTCGTGGTCGTCAACTCCGGCTCCCCGGTGGAACTGCCGTGGCGCGACGACGTCGCCGCCGTGCTCCTGTCCTGGTTCCCCGGCCAGGAGGGCGGCGCGGCCCTCGCGGACGTCCTCACCGGCACCCACGAGCCCGGCGGCCGCCTCCCCACCACCTGGGGCACCCTCGCCGACGCCCCGGTCACCCAGGTCGTCCCGGAGAACGGCGAACTCCCCTACGAGGAAGGCGTCTTCATCGGCTACCGCGCCTGGGAGAAGCACGGCCGCAGCCCCGCCTACCCCTTCGGCCACGGCCTCGGCTACACCGACTGGACCTACGACTTCGTCGAGGTGGAGGAGACCGCCGGGGGGACCACAGCCAAGGTCCACCTGCGCAACACCGGCGACCGCCCCGGCCGCGAGGTCGTCCAGCTCTACCTCTCCCGGGGCGAATCAGGCCCCACCCGCCCGGCACGCTGGCTCGCGGGCTTCGCGGGCGTCGAGGCCGCCCCCGGCGACAGCGTCGAGGTCACCGTCGAACTGCCGCGCCGCGCCTTCGAGATCTGGGACGAGGCGACCGGATCGTGGTCGTTTGTGAAGGGTTCGTACGAGATCCAGGTCGGACGCTCGATCACGGACCGCAGGATCACCGCGACGATTAACGTCTGACCCGGGACCAGTTTCCCCACCCGGCAGCCCCGGTCCGGGACCTGACCTCCGGACCGGGGCTCGTGGTCCGTCACGGGCCCCCTCAGCGAGTGCCGAACCCGTACACCGTCTCCGATCGGAACACCCCGCCCGGCCGCAGCACGGTCGTCGGGAACTCCGGCCGGTTCGGCGAGTCGGGGAAGTGCTGCGTCTCCAGCGCGATGCCGTCGCCGGGCGCGAAAGGCCCGGCCAGGTGATCGGCGGTGTACAGCTGGAGACCGGGCTCGGTGGTCGCCACCGTCAGCAC
>NZ_JBHVCP010000090.1:0-21193 GCF_042803315.1 Streptomyces sp. NPDC057424 | reverse complement strand
GGCCTTCGCCATGATCAAGTCCGACCCCGCGTTAACAACGCTCGTGATCAATACAGCTAGGAGCCCACGGGGAACACCGTGGCCTCTTTCACTTCCGGACTTCAGAGGTCCTAACAAAGGCGTCGGACGTTCCGGTGGGTGATCAGGCAGACGGCGAGGCCGAGGAAGGGTTCGTTCGGATGCACTGCGCGCGTGAGATCAGCGCGTCCTCTGCCGGCAACCCCGTCGTCGCCCGCGAGCGAGCCAGCCGCTCTCACTGCGGCAGGCAGCAGAACCGACGCCGGGCAGCGAAGGGCTGCGGTTCGGGCCGCTCACAGCCCGATGCGAGGTCCGGGACGCCGGAGGCATGAGTCCGAACCCCGTATCGGGCGCTTCTCGCGGGTGCTCAGGGGCGGGCGCCGGGCTTGTCGACGACGCCCCAGGCGTCGCGGGCGCTGACGACGAGCCCGTCGGCCTTGCTCGTCCCGAGGTAGGCGTAGCTCTCGGGATCGAAGAAGATCTCCTGCTTGCCCTGCCAGCCCGACGGGATCTTCTCGGTGTAGTTCACGCTCACGCTGATCGCCGCACGGCCGAGCGGGTCCTTCACACCGGTCGTCACCCGGGCGCCGGGGATCTTCGCGAGCGCCCGGAACAGGCCCGCTTGGACCTTCGGTGGGATCAGCACCGACCGGTACAGCACGTTGATCTCCCGCCAGTCGCGCTGTGCGCGCGTCTCCCCCTTGATGTCACCGATGGCGTGCTCCTCGCGGATACGCTTCATCATGCGGTCGGGGTCGCTCGGCAGGGTGTCGAGGAAGCGGTAGAACTGCCGCTGGGAGCGGTCGTCGTAGCCCTCCTTCTTCCATTTCTCCTCCTGGTTGGGGCCGTACCAGACCTGGAGCTTGTCCGGGTCGAAGTCCGAGATGTCACCGGCCGGGGGAATGCCGGGCAGATTGGCGTGCCCGGTGCCGTCCCAGCGGGTCCACTCCTCTCCGGTGCGCGGCTTGTCCTGGCCGAAGACGGTCTCCTTCTCGTACACCCACTGCTTCGGGCCGGGTTCGGTCCCGTCGTGCTTCTCGACGGTCGCGGCGGCCAGTTCGAGCGTGTCGGCGGAGGCGCCTGCCGACAGCATCTGAGGGCCCTTCGGCGCGGAGGCGCCGGAGCTGTCTCCGGGCAGAGCCGTGATGATCCCGGCAGTCACGGCGAGGGCCCCTGCGGTGGCGGCGCCGGCCAGGATCATCCGGCGCTGAGGAAGGGCGGCGCGTCCGCGGCGGGTGTTCTGGTGGATCGCCGCGGCGAGGCGGGCCCGCGGCGCGGCGAGCCGGTCGGCGTCGGGAAAGGGCGCGTCGGCGCGCAGGCCGCGGAGTTCGGAGAGCTCGTTCATGCGGGGTCACCTTCGTGTATGCGAGCTTCGACGAGAGGGGTGTCGCCTGCGCCGGTCGCGGGGCGCAGCTTTCGGCGGGCGCGGTTGAGGGGGGAGCGGACAGTTCCGACGGGAATGTCGAGGGCTTCCGCGATCTCCTGGTAGCTGAGGTCGGCCCAGGCGGACAGCAGCAGGACGTGCCGGTCGCCCGCGGAGAGTCGGGCCAGCGCCCCGGCCAGGGGGCGGGCGCTGGCCTCGGCGGCAACACGGTCGTCAGCGGAGTCGGTCCAGCTGTCGGCGATGGGGTCGTGGCCGGTGCAGGCGAGCAGTTTCAGCGCCTTCACCTCCTGTCGGCGGTGCCGGCCGATCTCCTTGGCGGCGATGCCGTACAACCAGGGCCGCACGCCGGCCCGGGCCGCATCGAACCGGGCCCTTATCCGGAAGGCCGTCAAGAACGTTTCCGCGGTGACGTCGTCGGCAGCGTCCCGGCCCAGCCGCCGGGTGACGTACTGGTGGATCGCCGGTGCGTGACGGTCGAAGAGCGCTGCGAAACGCTCGGGTTCTTCCAAAGAGGCCAGGCGGCGGAAGCCGTGCAGTCAGGAGATGGTGCGTTCGACGACCCAGCGGAAGATGCACCAGGCCGGTGCCGTGCGGTTGTCCTCGTTCGGCGATCGCGGGCCGGATGCCGCGTTGCCGCAGGAGTCGCCGGTATTTGTCGTGGTCGTAGCCGCGGTCGGCGAAGAGTATGTCGGGCCGCCGCCGTGGCCGGCCGACGACACCCGCCACGGCCGGGATCTTGTCGAGCAGGGGCAGAAGCTGGGTGACGTCGGTGCGGTTTCCGCCGGTCAGCGACACCGCGAGCGGGATGCCCTGCCCGTCGGTGATGACGTGGTGCTTACTGCCCGGGCGTGCGCGGTCGACGGGGCTGGGTCCGCTTTTGGGCCCCTGCGGGCGGGCCCGGACGTGGGAAGAGTCGATCACCACCCGCGACCAGTCCAGCTTGTTCTTCGACCGCAGCTTGTTCAGCAGCACTGCGTGCAGTCGGTCCCAGACACCGGCTTCGTTCCAGGCGGCCAGGCGCCGCCGGCAGGTCATGCGCGAGCCGAAGCCCAGTTCCTGTGGCAGGTACTCCCACTGGATGCCGGTGTGCAGCACGAACAGGATCCCGCCCAGGGCCTGCCGGTCCGACACCTGCGGCCGGGCCCTCGACCAGCTTCGGCCCCGGCTCGGGCAACAACGGCTCGATCAGCGACCACAGTTCATCCGGCACGATCCACGTCCGTGACATGATCAACAGCGTTTGCCAGGGCCCGTTAGCGTGCGGAGCGCTCTGGGGCGGCAGCCCGGCTGACCTCACGGCGCAGGCGTTCCAGGTCCGGGCCCCCAGCTGCGGTCTGAGGCCGGTACCGTTCGGACTTGGCCTGCCGCACATCAAGGAACAGTTTCAACATGTCATAGATTGCCGCGTACCGGTTGCCCTGGCCGGACAGGCCGGGCAACGTGCGGAAGAGCACGGGCAAGTACTTGAACACCGTGGTGAACTGGGCGCGCTTCTCCGCCACTTGGCGCTCCACCCGCTCAATGGCTTCCGCGCGGCTGCACCCTGTTTCGTGACGGATCGCCCTGACCAGGTTGTAGGGAACCTGGTCTGCCTCGTCCTGGTCCAGTCCCGCCAGGTCGTTCTCAGCGAAGAGGGCGAAGAAGCCGAGGTCCTCAAGACGCCGGACCATGTGGTGGCTGCGCACCGCCGGCGGGACCTCCCGGTCCAGGAGGACCTCCGAGCACGCCAGGCCGATCTCGAATCCACCGGTCGACTTCCGCAACGGCAGCCAGTCCGCTGTTGAGGGGATGTAACCGCTGATGCGGTGGCGTGCCTCACACTCGCAGGCGTGAAGCCATTCCTCGATGTTGTCGAGCAATGACTCCTGCCATCGCACTGTCCTGCCTCTACACAGGCGCGGCCACAACTGCGCCCAGGCCGTCGAGATCGCGCCGTGTGCCGGTGCAGCCGGGTCCTGGCGCAGTGTCGCCACCAGGCCCTCCCTCAGTGCGGTAATGGCCTGCGGGTCCGTCAGATGCGGATCCTCGAACAGGTCGTCCCACACACCGAATACCGTGCCCAGGGCCGCGGAGGCCTGCCTCCTTTCGGAAAGGCCAGGGTCGCTGCCATCGGCGTCAGCCACCCGAGGGAGGACCTGCTCAACGATCCACATGGTGCCCGTCAGCCGGTGGTGGTCGGCTTCCGCCGTGGTGGCCGCGACACCAGTCTCCACGAACCAGTTCTTCATCCACTGGGTGACCTGCTGAGCGTGCGCGCTGCCCTGGGCCTGAGGGGCCTGCCGAACCTGCTGGGGAATTGCCGCGGGGCGGGCAGCAGTGGGCCGGTCGAGCATCGCCCGGGCGTAGGCCGCCAGACCGTCGAGCGCATCGGGGCGATCGGCGAGATCGGCGAGCTGATCAGCGGCCGTGGTCATGTGCGCGTCGGCAGCCGCCTGTGCCTCCTGCACGGCCCCGGAGGCGAGAACGAGGTCCCGGGCACGCGCGGCCTCCTCCTGCGTCAACTCCTTGCCCAAAAGGCGGGCAAGGTCGCGGTCGCGGGAGGCCGCACGGATCACCGGCAGAGTGTAGACGCCCTCGGACAGATCGGTGTTGACGGGCTTGCCCAACTCCTCGACGGTGGACGTCAGGTCGAGAATGTCATCGCGTAGCTGGTAGGCGTGCCCGAACTGCCAGCCGAATCCGGCCAGCGCCTCCTCCCGGCTCTCCTCCAGACCGTCCTGCCGATCGCCGGTCCTGTTCGCCTGCATCGCCCCCAGCCTGCAGGCCAAGGCGAACAGCTGCGCCGTCTTGCCGTCGATCGCTTCGAAATAGGCCTGCTCGCTGCGCGAGGCCGTATGCAGGTCGGCCGCCTCCATCACCATGCCGGCGCACATTCGCTCGTTCGCCATCGTCCCCTCGATGACTTCGCGCTGACCTAGCTGCGCCAGCATGTTCAGGCCGGTGAGCATCACGCAGTCCCCGGCGAGGATGGCGAGGTGCTCACCCCATACCGCGTTGGCACTGGGGTGTCCCCGGCGCTCGTGGGCGTGGTCCACGACGTCATCGTGGTAGAGCGCGCCCAGGTGCAGCAGCTCGACGGCTGCGGCGGCGAGCACGGCCCGGTCATCGGCTGGCTCCGAGGGATCGGTGAGGACGTAGTAGGAGAGCAGGGCAAGGGTGGGACGGACCAGGCTGCGGGACGAACCTGGCCGGTCCAGCGTGAGCGCGTCGAGTTCGGGCCTGCCCTGGATGCGCACCGGTCCAAGGGAGTCGCGGACCCTGTCCAGGTCCGCCTCCAGACACGGAAAAACGGCAGGATCAATCCCTGAAGGTGGCATATTGCGCTCCTGACGCTGGTCGGGGTTCGCCGGGCGGGAGGACAGCTGACAGGTAGCAGCAGATCGTCGCAGTACCCGCTCCCCGTTGCGACCACCTCCACGCCTCGCCGCCAGGAAACAGGGGCCTGTCGCAATACACGTCCCGTTCTGCGCTAAACCACCTAATCGCATGAATAGTTCACCAATACGCGCCTTTGTCATGCCTTGGCCAGCCGCCGAGCATGCCGCACGTCCATCCCGTCCCCTCCCCGCCCGTTTCGACGAGCGCCGACGGCATGCTGATGGGTCCCGGTCGGGTCGGTGGAGTCGACCGACACCGTCCACTCCACCAACCCGACCGATTCGTCCCGAAGCCACGTCCGTCTGTCTCCCAGCGGGGAACCTCTCTTCGGCCCGTAGGCAGGTCACGTCATCGGCCGGCCAGCCGCGGTGTACGTCTCGAAGACGGCTACCCGGTCGTCACGAGCCCTGTGGCTCCGGGACAGCAGCAAGGTGAACGAGCACGCCCTGGAGCAACGCGTTGACGAACGTACGAGGTGGGAGGTCGTGCATGTCAATGCGGCTCGGATGGGCGCTGATCTGCCGGTGCAAAACGTCATCGGCGCCGTTGCGGAAGTCGGCGAGCTTCTTGACGTACGCCTTGTCGGTCCTCCCCCACGACACGTTGGCGAACACGCCTTGGAACGTGCTCTGCCCGAAGGCCGGCGGCACATGGTCGAGGATCGCGCGCAGCAGCATCTGGCAGGCGTAGGGGTGCTGGTCGGCGTGATTGGCATTGAGCTCGCGGACCAGGGCGAGCAGCTTGTCCACCCGGAAAACAGTGTCCTTGTCCTCCAGGTCTGTTATCAGCGCCTCATCGACGTACGGGCCTGGCGTGGGCAGCGGCACCGGTTCGGGGAGGGCGGGCGTCGGGAGCGTCGCCCCGGCCTGGGCGGTGATGAGTCGTGCGGTGGTACGGACGTAATCCATGAGTATCTTGGCCTCCCGGTACCGGCGGATCTCCCGGTGCAGCTCACGCCACCACGTGCCTTCCGCCGTCGTGCCGCTGGATCCGCCCGACGTTGACGGCTCCAGCGCCAGGATGCCGGGAAGCCTGCGCGTGAAACCCTTGGGCAGCTCAGGGAGCTCCCGCTCGATGTCCGCGTTGGTGAAACGCGGCTTGGCGGCCTCCTGAGTGGAGACCGGTGCGCTGCGCTGCATGACGATCAGAGTGTGGAGGACCCGCAGGAAGGGATCGCTCATGTAGGGCCGGAGTTCGGGCAGGTGCAGGCACGCCGCGATGGTGAGGGCGGGACGGTCGTCGTCGGCGATGTGGAAGCCGAAGTGCGAGGTGAGTCCGTAGGACGGGCCGACGTGCCCGGTGGAGCCGACGCGTGGCAGGGAGCGGATCAGCTCTTCGGCGTCGAGGTCATGCCGGTCCAGGGTGGCGACCGTGAAATACCAGACCGGCCACGTCCCCTCCATGAGGTACTGCTGTGCCATGGTCGTCAAAAGCGTCGTCTGTTCCTTGGACAGCTCCGCCGCCAGATTGTTCAAGTCGTCCGTCTTTCCATCAGGGCACGATCCGCACCACGCTCAGGAACTCAAGGCAACACGGACCGGGCATCCTGCACAACGCGTTTCGCCTCAGTCCATGGTCAGCTGCTCGTGCTCGGGCAGGTCGTAGTGGGTGATGCGGCCGGCCAGCGTCTCGTCGAACTCCCTCATTTCCTGGGCGTTGCGCACGAGGACGCGTTGGGATGACAGCTGCGGTGAGAGGGAGACCAGCTCGGGGCACGAGCGCACGATTCCGTACAGCGAGTGATACCGATCGCGCGAGTACACGGGCACTCCGTAGGCGAAGGCGGCCGTGCTGGGCCTCTCGGGGATCTCCCCGCAGCTGCTCCTCACACCAGGCCCGCTCCGCCACCGCGGCGAACATTTCGTCCCAAGTCCTCGATCTCAAGGCCGGGCCCCCGGCATGGCGTGCCCACGCCTTCGCAGCCTCGGCAGCAGGGGGCTCGGAAGCGGTGTTGGCGGCACCGGCAGACGGACGATGCCCTGCCCGGGCCTAGCCTCGCGCTTTCATGAGCATGCTCGGCCATGCCTCGATTCAAATAAGCGGAGAATACCCCTGACCTGCAACGATGGGACTTGTCTAGGGTCCTGTTGGCTGCAAGGAAGTCCGGCCTGGACACGCGATATCGGCGGCATTGGCGCCATGGCGCAAGCCGCGGGCGGTGCACGATCCGGGCAAGGTCCTGCTGGATGTCGCGCTCGCGACGGCTCTGGGCGGAGACTGCCTCGCCGATGTCGCCATGCTGCGGGCCGAGCCCGACGTGTTCGGCCCGGTGGCCTCAGACCCCACGGTCTCCCGGCTCATCGACGCCCTCGCCGCAGCCGGCCCGAAGGCGCTCGCCCTGCCCGGAGAGGGGGCGTCCGGGCTGGAGGCAGTGCCGGGCGAGGCCGCGGCCGGGTAGCCACGACGAGCCGTTGTCCGGAACCGGCGAACATGAAACAGGGTCTCGGTCGGTGGCCTTCGGCAGGCTTCGGCGCGCAGGGGTTCGGCCGTCTTCGCGGTGGCCTCGTCGAGGGTACGCCGGGCACCGTCTGTGCGCGGCCGTCGAGGGCGACACCGCGGACACCGCGGGTCGGTGATGATCCAGTGCAGGCGGCAGTCACCGGTGAGCGGGAGGCCACGCTCCCTGCCGACCTTCCGAAGCACAGTGTCTGGCGATGTGCTCACGAACCGACGCGGCGGGCGCCGAACACGCGGTCCATCGCGCCGCCCATCCCCTTGTCCATCCTGTCGGAGATCGTTCCTCGGCCGGCACCCGATGGGCGGGCCTGCCGATGACAGCCGTCGGCTCCGGCCCCCGTGCAGCTTGTCGGCGACGACGCCTTCCCACTGCTCGCCCGCGTCGGCGGTCCCCGACGGCGCCGCCTTCACCCGGCGGGCCATGCAGCCGTCAGAGCATCCACAGGCTGGATGAACGCTATCCAGGGCACAATCGTGCAAGAGGCAGGCGCCGGCAGGAGCTGGGCCCGTAGTCGTGACAGTTCCGCACGCCCGCTCCTCCGGGCGCATTCAGTTCGGGTGCACCGGCGCGCCCCGCAGCGTGGCACGGCCACTGTGGCGGCGCGGCTCGGCTCACTCGCCACCGCCCTCGTGGAGGCCGCGCATGCCCGGATTCGCTACCCCACGCGTGCCCGTGGACGGTATCCCCGTCCAGAGCACCGAGCCCGTACCCGAAGCCGGGGCCGGCTGCGAGTCGTGATGCTGATGGCCGGCAGTTGTCTGCCGATCCTCGGCGCGGTACTGCTCGCTCCGGTGCTGCCGAAGATACAGGAGCACTTCGCCACGGTGCCCGGCGCCGACAAGGCGCTGGTCCCGATGGTCCTGGCGACCCCTGCTCTCGCACTTGCCCTGCCGGCCCCCTTCGCGGGTGTCATCTTCGACCGGCTGGGGCGCAAAGGCCTGCTGGTCGTCGCGGGCGTCCTGTACACGCTGTTCGGCACCGCACCACTGTGTTGGACTCGCTCGCTGCCATCGTGATCAGCCGCGCCCTCCTCGGCGTCGCCGAGGCCTCCATCATGACCTCCTGCACCACACTGATCGGCGACCACTACAAGGGCCACGTACGCGACCGCTATCTGGCCCCGCAGACGGTGCGCGCCACGGTCTCCGCCACCGCCTTCTTCATCCTCGGCGGCGCGCTCGGCTCCTCGGACTGGCGAACCCCGTTCTGGCTCTACGCCGTCGGGCTGCTCCTCGCCCCCGCCATGGCCGCGTGCCTGCCCGGCCGCAAGCCGAGCACCATCACGGAAAACGCCCCCACTGTCGAGGCGCTGCCATTCCCTCTGCGCAGGCTGGCAGGCATCTGCGTGGTGTCGTAGTTCGGCGCCATCGTCTTCTACACCGTTCCCGTGGAAAGGGTCTACCTGCTGGACGACCTGGGCGTGAAGTCCAGCGGCCTCATCGGCATGGTCACCGCGATCGCCAGCGCCGCCACCGTCACCGGATGCGTCATCCTCGCCTCGTTGCCCGGTCGGCCGGAACGCAGGTTGCCAGCCATCTTCGCCCTGTGCGCAGCCGGGCTCGCGCTGATGGGCCTGGCCCGGAACATCGCGATCCTGATCATGGGCGCCTTCTTCAGCGGCATCGGCACCGGCCTCCTGCTACCCTCGCTGCTCACCTGGGCAATGTCCAAGCTGGAGTACGCCGACCGCGGCTGCGGCACCGGCCTGTTGACAGCGTCGTTCTTCCTCGGACAGTCTTCCTCGGACAGTTCAGCTGCCCACTCGCCCTGATCGCCGTCGAATCCGCCACCGGCAGCCTCGCCACCGCCGTCGGTCTCCTCGGCCTCACCTCAGCACTCGTGGCGGCCGGGCTGCTGCCTTTCCTTCGCCTTCGCCGGACGACCGCCACGCGGCAGTTCCCACAAGCGTGACCCGACGCGTCCGGCGCCGTGCCCTGGCTGCCCGGTCCCGGGACCGACGGAGCGGCCCGTCCGCTCACCCCACCCAGGAACTTCGGTCCCCCGGCCCCCGAGGAACCACCGACGCAGCCCCGACGACACGACCATGTCCACAGCGGAGTCCAGACCAGCGTGTCCACACCGTCCTCCACGCTGCCTCTGCCGAACGGCACGATTGGACCGGGCCCCCAGCCGCCGGATCGGGAATCGTGCCGTCTCGGTCGACGGCCCTCCACTATGCCGTAGACCGAGAGTCGGCGACGTGTATCAAGCGCGACCTGCCTGGTTCGGTGGCGATCGCCTGCGCCAGCCGTCCGGCCCTGAGCGGGGCGATCAGGGAGATCGCGAAGACTACCGGCGTTCGACAGTTCATCGATGTGCAGTTCATCGATGTGGTCAATGGCCTGCCGACCGCGGAAAACGTCCATCAGGTCGCACAACGGCACGCCTCCGAGTCCCGGGTCTCCAGTTCGAGTGCCGTTCGGGCGCTGGTAAGCCGGTCAGGCGACAGCCAGTGAGGCGTGGATCCGGCTGACGGCACGCAGGATCTCGTCTCGGGTCTTCGCTCGCTTGATCCATGCCGGAAGGCGGGCCACCAAGGTCATCTTTTGTCCGGTGTCGTGCCAGGACGCTCGTTCTCGCAGCGATGCTTGTACGAAACGGCGGATCAGGTCGAGATGTTCGAGGTTGTACGCCCACAACCACCCATGCCGGGTCTCAACCTGGAACCACAACGGCATACCGAAGTACGGATCCGTCGCGGGTCGAGTTGTGCCACGGGAGAGCGTGACAAGACGGCCGCTCCACATCCGTGACAGTCCGCAGCCACGGCAGACCAGTCGTCGCGGCCTGAACAGGATCCGGCCTCCGGGATTGGAGTCTTCGGGCGCTGGAACGACACGAGCGGCCCTTTCGCAACCAGGGCACCGCACAATGATCAAGCCAATGAAGTCGTACTCGGTACTGCGCGGATCCCGGAACCGACCGGAGAGCAAGGCCATGCGCTGAGTATGCAGCTGCCCCGCAGATCGGCGCATCCCGATTCGACCACAACAACAGACCCCACCTTCAGGCCGTCGGCATCGCCGCATCCATCGGTGCGGTCGGCGACGCCTACGACAATGCCCTCATGGAGTGGACAAGTCGGCCTGTTGGAGACCGAGCTGATCAAGCCGCCAGCGGGAGTAGTTGTCGATGCCTGCGGATCAGCGGTCTCTCAACTTCGAGATGATCTGAGCCGGGTGAGTCCTTCGACCACCGAGAGCTGGGCGCGGGTCGCGCCGACGAGGGTGGCGAGGAAGTAGATGCCGAGGTAGTCGCTCTCGCGTTCGGTGAAGGCCACAGCGAGCAGGTCGGACAGTTCCCGGGCCGTGTAAGTGTTCGTGCCGTAGGTGTCGAAGGCGGTCAACGTGGCATTCTCCTCGGGCCGCGACCGTCTCGGTGCGCTCGACCAGCTGACCGATCTCGAAGCGGGCTCCCGCGCGGACGAGCGGCACGAGGTGGGCGCCGGTGATCGCCCGCCGGCGCGGCTGGGGCGCGACTCGACGAACTTGAACACCGTCCCGAGGGCGGCGTCCCGGACTGCCGGCGCCGCGAGTAACTTTGGTGCGGAGCTGACGGTGGAGAACGTCGACTCGATGGGGTTCGTGGTCCGCAGGTGGATCCAGTGTTCGGCTGGGAAGTCGTAGAACGCCAGCAGTTCTTCCCGGTCGTCGGTGATCTTCGCGGCGGCCTTGGGCCACTCCGCGCCGTAGGTCTTCGCGAACGCCTCGATGGCCTTCTCGGCGTGCGCGCGGTCCTCGGCGTAGCAGATTCCTGCATCGCCTTGGTCGCACCCGGCTGCGCGGACTTCGGAAGGCACCATCTCAGATGGCCAGTTCGGGTCCACTCATGCCGTGTCTGCGGCAGTCGCGCAACAGGTGTCGGCCCACGATTCGGTGGACTCGCGCAGGCCCTCGGCAAGCGCGATCGTCTCCTTGGTGCCATCCAGGCGGACCCCGAGCAGGACCAGCACGTCCGGCCGCCGCAGCGCCGGAGCGGTGGCGCCGGCACGGGGCCGAACAGAGCGCCGGGACGAGGTATCCATCCACTCTGGAGTGGTACTTCGTGGCCGCCGTTTCCGGTCCGCTCCAAGCGGGGGGCCGCGTCACGGTGGCGGTGGCGCTATGACGGCAGTACCTCGTCGAAGTAGCCGGGCCCGTGGCTCGGGAACACCCGCGGCGCGCTGGTGTAACGCAGAGTCTCCGTCTGCCAGGCGTGGTAGCCACTGATCCACGAGCCCATCACCGATACATAGACGTCCACCACGGCCCGGTCCTCAGCGTCCAGCCCGAGCTGCGCGCACATGGCCGGCACCTGGACGGCAAGCTCCTCGAACCGCGCGCTGCGTTCCTCGACTTCCCGGCGCGCCGCAGCGATGGCGTCATCCCGGGTGCAGCGCTGGGCGTGCTCGATGACGAGCACGAGGTTGTCCATGTCACCGCGCGCTTCTTCCTTCTCCAGGGAGTACACGTCGTTACACATCAGAGTGACGTCGATGGCGGCCTGGCGCATGATGCGCAGCTGCGGACTGTGGAATGCGGACGCGGGGACGCTGATGCCGGCGGCGCGCTCCCCCAGGGACAGCGGCAGGTCGGTGCCGGCGATGCCCCGGCGGACCTGCAGGTAGCTCTCCATGTCACTGGGTGCGCCGCGCAGCCGGTTGATAGCTTCGTGGGCCTGGGTGGCGAAGTAGTACTCCCACTCGTGGGCCGTACGTGTCACCCAGGCTGGATGCGCGCCGTCGGTGCTACGGGCCCAGATGTCCTTGAACGCCACGGAACACGCGTCCGTGCCCGGCGCGGATCCGTGCACGATGTCGATCAGCTGCTGGCACACCACCGCCGCCCGGGCGGGAGTATGCCCGAGCGGGCCGTCGAACTGGTCGTCGAAGACGAAGAAGAACGCCATCGCGTCCGTGCACACGTCCAGCATCGGCCCCTGAGCGTGCGGGAATCCGTAGGCGGCGAGCCGCGGCATGTCCCAAGAGGCGTACCAGTCCAGCGACCTGCCCTCCCGCACCAGGCCCGTACGCAGCACCCAGTTGCGGTTACGCAACCGCGCGCCCTCAAGCCCCGGGCTCAGGGCAAGAGGAAACGGAAAAGCGAACTGGACGTCCTGCGGCACGAGTCCTCCCCTCCCTGGATGGCCGTCAACGGTGTGATCACCACACGGAGTGATCCCGGCATCCGGTCACCAGACGGCGAACTGTCCTTCACTGTTGCACCTCCTGCGGTGGCACCGGTAGTTGCCCAGCAGGCACGTCCATGAATCTACGAACCGGCGCACTTTCCCGTGATCGGCGGCGTCGAACCCTCCGGAGCCGGGCCCCAGCCCTCCCCGTCCAGAAGCCTCAGCGGCGCGGCCCGCCGGTGAGCAGCCAGGACGCGTCACCCGCCACCGCCACCGGACGGGCCCCGCGAGCTGTTCGAGCAGCTCGGACAGGGGTAACGTCACGCGATTCCCCCACCTGCCTGAGAATCGGGGGCATGCGGCCGTGTCACGCCCCCGCTCGGCCTTCCGTGCTGCTGTGGTCCTAGGTCGGAGGTCGGTAGGCAAGAGACGCGTGCCACCACAGGATTGGCGATGTGACATCTCGAAGCTTCGATGTGGACGCCTTCCTGCGCCAGCCGCTCACCGCTCGCGTTGCCACCAGTGGGCCCACCGTGCGTCCGGTCTGGTTCCTGTGGGAGGGCGGCGCATTCTGGGTGCTGACGGGCCCGTGGGCCCGTCTGTTCGACCGTGTGAAGAACGACCCGAAGATCGCGCTCGTGGTGGACGAATGCGATCTCGTGACGGGACGTGTTCGCCAGGTGATCGCCCGGGGGCGGGCTGAGCTCGTGCCGTTCGACGTGCCGAGAGGCCGACGCAAGCTGGTCCGCTATCTGGGAGCGGACGAGGCTCTGTGGGATGCGCGGTTCGTGGGCTATCTGTATGACGATCCAAGCGAACGAGGCACGATGTGGCTGCGTTTGACGCCCGCCTCGCTCACGGTCCAGGACCTCAGTTATTCCGTCCTTCCGTCCTGAGGCTGATGTCACCGGCTAAGGGTGGGGGCTGATAGGGCTCTTCGGAATTCCTTACCCCTGCTCAGGTGTGGGACAGGCCTGCCCACCTCGATTCCCCACCCGCGCCGCGCCGGCCTGCGACGAGTTGCCACAGCGGAGGAGCCGCGCCCGATAGCCAGCCAGGTCCAGGGGCGGGGCGGGTTGGCCAGGGTGAGCGAAGCTCAGCGCGCAGCGCCGCCGCAGGCGTCCTTGACCACTCGGCACGGCCCGCACACTCCACGAGCGGGCGGCCCCGGCCTTCGGTTGGGTGCGAAATCGAGTGGGGAACGCGAGCGTGCCCGGGGAGAATCGCGGATCCCCGTCAGCATCCGGTCTCCTGTGCCTGTCTCCAGTGCTCCTGTGCCTCCGTGTGCCGGTCTACTGGTGGCCGGCCGCCCGGGCCAGGCTCTCGCCGAGGCCTTCGCGGCGGATGCGCTGGTCGATGTAGAGCAGAGTGCTGACCAGCTGCGTGAAGGCGGTGGCGAGCAGCTGGACCACCAGCGTGACGACGACGCTGAGGACCAGATAGGTCCACAGGCCGGGCAGCGCGTCGCCGTACACGTCGGTGAAGAACTCGCCGATGTCGGCGGGCGGTTCGTCGTACGGGCCGTAGGCGTCGTACGAGGGCTGCGGACTGGCGAACAGCAGCGGGATCTGCACGATCCACCCTCCGACGGCCACCATGCCCCAGGTGAGCAACAGGATGCCGAACGTGCGCCACCAGGCACGGCGGACCAGCCGGAACGAGCGCTTCAGGGCGGTGATCGGGCCGGCCGACTCGAGGACCGCGGCGGCGGGCGCGAACGAGAAGGACACCAGCAGCCACGTCACCAAGGGCAGGATCAGCAGCCCGAGCAAGAACACGAGCCCCGGCGCCATCGGGGGGCTCTCGGCCGCCACGAGCAGGGCGATCAGGCTGATCCAGAGCAGGACGAAGAGGGCGACCGGGATCGCGATCAGCAGATAGATGAGGAGCGTGACGCCGAGCACCGACGGTGTACGGGCCCAGGCGCGGCGCCATACCGCGCCGAAGGTGGTGCGTCGGCCCAGCACGGCGTGTTCCAGGACCACCGGGCTGACAGCGGAGAGGAACGAGTTCACCAGCAGGGTGAGCAGCATGAGCACCGCGTACGCCACCACGACGGAGATCACGATCGGGCTGACCATGGCCCAGGTCGGATCGTCGGCGTGGATCAGTACCTGCCAGTCGTCCTCGACGCTGTGGTAGACCAGCGCGAACGCGCCGGCCGTCGCCGCGAAGAGCAGGGCGAGGACCGCGCCCATCGCGCCGAACAACTGCCGCGCGTACCGCCCCATCGTCGAGAACGCACCGTTGTAGACAGCCCCCAGCCCGAGCGGTGCCAGCGGGATCACGCCTGGTCTGGGCGGTGGCGGCTGCCAGGCGCCCCAGCCGTGGGGACCGTATGGCCCCTGCGGACCGTACGGTCCTTGCGGCCCGTTCGGCCCCTGTGGTCCCCACCCTTGGTGCGCCATGCCGTGTTCCGTTCCTTTGTTCGGGACGGCATACGTTAGCCCAGGCCGGGTGGGAGCCAGCGGGGGGTGCAGGCGGCTTCGGCCGCATCCGGCCGCGAGGCATGCGGGGCCGGATGCGCTGGTCTGTGTGGAGCAGGGCAACCGTCGACGGGCTGGTCGCTCTCCGCCCGTTGGAGCAGCCGGGAGCAGCTGAACGTGACGCTGGTCGAGCCCGAGCTGGTGGTAGAAGTCGGCGTCGATACGATTTCGATCTTCACACGGGGGCTGGGTTCTACGCGTACGGCCTCGCCGTCGGTGTACGAGGTGTGGGTCGTTGGCCTGCGGTGTCTCATGAAGGGACAGCGGTAGGGCATCGGCCGTGAGGTCAGTATCCGGCTCGTGAGGCTGGCAGAGCAGGAATGGGAGTGGGCGGTCCCGGCACGCGCGATCTGGACCGGTGTGGTGTCATTCGGGCTGGTCACCGTGCCCACAGGCCTCCTCTAACAGTGACCGTCACAAGGATCCGGCGTCCCGGGCCGCCCAAGCGCTCGGATAGATCGGCCGGAAGCCGAGCTCCCGGCGGATGCGCTGGTTGGACATGATCCCGAACCACGGGTCGGGGTCCGTGAGGTCGTGGAGCCCGGCGGGCACCTCGACGCCGTTGAGTTGGTACAGCTCGACCGTCGTGACGGGGGCGTCGTCGGCGATGTTGTAGATCCGGCCGGCAATGCCTGGCGCGTACAGCAGACGCATCAGACCCTGGGCGACGTCCGCGTGGTGGGCCATCTGCAGGCGTCGGTGCGGTGCCCAACCGGCTGCCCAGTGCAGGGAGTTGGCGAGGTGCGGGTCGCCCTCACCGTAGACGAAGGGGAGCCTCCCGATGCGTACGTCCAGGCTCTTGAGCGCGAGCAGTTCACGCTCGGCCTCGGCCTTGGACTCGGGGTAGGCGCCCCACATCTCGCCGTCCGGCCGGCTCTCGTCCTGCTCGGTCAGTGGGCGGCCCCGTCCGGCGCCGTACACATTGCCCGTGCTGACCTGCACGAACCGCTCGACGCCGGAGGCCTGCGCGGCGTGGCCCAGGGCCGCAGCGGCGTCCCGGTTGACGGCCCGCACTTCCTCGTCCGGCACCCCGCGGAAGGAGGCGGCGATGTTCACGACGGCATCCACGCCGGCGAGTGCCTTGCCGAGTGTCTCCTCGTCGCGCATGTCTCCTACGGCAACCTGGGCGCCCAGCTCCGCGAAGCGCTCGCCGCGGGCTGCGTCCCGTACCGGTACCCGCACCTGCTCGCCCGGCTGCCGCTGGGCCAGCAGCCTCGGCACGAAGCGGCGTCCGACCTGTCCCGTCGTACCCGTCACCAAAGTCAGCATGATGTGCTCCTCACGCACGGTGTCGCCTGTCGTTGACGACCAGCCTCGGCGGATGCGGGAGCGACCGGGAGAGCACTCTTCCTCAGGGGATCGGGAGTCCCTGGCTAGGCCGGCCGGTCTGTCGCACCCTGGAGAGGTGAACCGAGGCGAACTCGCCGACTTCCTGCGCCGCACTCGCGCCCGCCTGACCCCGTCCGACGTGGGTCTCACGGCAGGAGCCCGCCGCCGTACGCCGGGGCTGCGCCGCGAGGAGGTGGCCCAGCTGACCGGCATGTCCGTGGACTACTACACGCGGTTGGAACAGTCCCGGGGCCCGCGCCCGTCCCGCCAGATGCTCACCGCGCTGGCCCGCGCCCTGCGCCTGACGGAGGACGAACGCGACCACCTCTTCCACCTCACCGGTGAACAGCCGCCGCGCTTCCGGGAGGCGACCAGCACGCACGTGCGCCCGGCTCTGCTTCTGGTGCTGGACCGGCTGCACGACACCCCGGCGATGGTGGCGACCGACTACGGCGAGGTCCTGGCCCAGAACGCGCTGTCGCGGGCGTTGAGCGGCGACGTCCTCGCCCTCCCGCCCCCAGGACGCAACATGACTCGCCGCTTCTTCCTGGACCCGGCGGCCCAGGGACCGTGCCCACCCGAGGACCGCCCCGAGCGCGCCCGCGAGCAGGTCGCCTGCCTGCGAGCGGTGGCCTCGGCCCGCCCCACAGACCCCGAACCCGCCGCACTCGTCGCCGAACTACGCGCCGCCAGCGAGGAGTTCGCTCATCTCTGGGACAAGCACCAGGTCGCCGTGCGCCGCGCCGCCACGAAACGCTTTCTGCACCCTGCGATCGGCATCCTCGAACTCGACTGTGAGGTCCTCGTCGACTCCGAACACAACCAGCAGCTCGTCATCCACACGGCCCGCCCGGGCACGGAGTCGCACCAGCGCTTGCAACTGCTGCGGGTGGTCGGCTTGCAGGACCTGACGCCGACGAGCTCGTGAACGCGTGCGCGCCGTCCAAGTGAGCGTTTGGTCCTCCGTTGTGTGTTTCATCTGGCTCAGCTGTCGCGCCAGTTGGTGACGGATTCGTTGGGTGAGTCCGCGGGTCACGCAGTGCAGCGGTGTGACGGGGGCTTCGAGGAGGACGTCGTGGGCGCTGGCCCCGAGCCTGGCGTAGGACCAGCCTGTCTCGTCGTCCCAGGCGAGCCGGACGCTGCCCCGCCCGCTGGTGCGGCTGACGTCCCGGATCAGATGCGTGGAGACCTTCTCGTGACGGTCCGGCTGGCGGTACGGACGCAGGGCGATGTCGGCCCGGAGGGTGCCGGGCCGGATGACGCGGTCGGCGAGTGTCTGGTCGACGGCCTGGAGGCAGGGCCGGTGGGACAGTCCCTGTTGCCGGAGCCGGTGCCGGCCGGGCGGCTCGAGCAGCATGAGCCTCCCCTGCCCACCGGTAGCCGGGGCGGGTCATGAGGCGTGGCGGAAGGCGGCGGCCGGGCCGATGACGTCGGTCCCGTACTTGTCGCGGACGCGGTCGACGGCAGCTTCGGCCACAGACGGGCTTCGCGGGCGTCATCGAGGCTGATCTGATGAGGCTCCGGTCCGGTGTCGATCCGGTCCTCCCCCTTCAACACGAGGCCGGTCAGGCGCCCGCGCTGGAGACCGGCGGCGTTCATCATCTGGTAGCCCACGGTGCGCAGGTCGCCGTCGTGGTGGAACGGCTCGGCCAGACGCCGGGGGGGATCCCTGGGCTGACGTCACCGCCTGGTGCAGGCCCCCGGCCCGGCGGCACGGACGCGGTCACGCCGGGGATGTGAGCCTCTGCCGCAGGGAGTCGTTGTCGTCGTGGTGGGCGACCTCCTCGAAGCGCAGCCGCAGACCGTGTTTGTCCAGCAGCTCCGCCACGATCACGTCGAGCTGTTCGCGATGCTCCTTCGTCCGTGCCTGGACGTACGCCTCGCGGATGTCTTCGGGCTCGCCGGCGAGGACCTGGTCCATGCGCTCGCGGATGTACCGCTTGAGGTTGATGTGCTCCATGAACACCTCACTGACCCCCGCGTCCACGAGTCGGCCGAAGAGGTCGTCCAGGAGCTCGGGCTGGGTGGCGAAGTGCGGCAGGAGCGGGCCGACGAAGGCGTAGGTGGGCAGGCCTCCGCTTTGAGTTCGGCCAGGGTGCGCAGGCGGCGGGAGGCGAGTGGGCGCGTACCTCCAGCCAGCGGCTGACCTTGTCGTCGGTGGTGGTCACGGTCATGCCGACCTCGGCGCGGGGCAGGCCGGTGAGCAGGTCGATGTCGCGGGTGACGACAGGTGACTTGGTGAGGATGCGGACCAGGCCGGGGTACTCGACCGTCTCCAGTTCGCGCAGGATGCCGCCGGTGAGCCGGTACTTCGTCTCGTGGCCCTGGTAGGGGTCGGTGACCGAGCCGAGCAGCATCGTGCCCCGCCGCTTTTCCTCCGGCATCTTCGCCGGTTCCTTGCGGGCGAGCTCGACCTCGTTCGTCTTCACGTACAGGTAGTCGCCCCACTCCTTCACCGACCGGCCGAACCGCCGCCCGGCGAAGCTGGCGAAGCTAGCGAAGCAGTAGGCACGGCCCAGCACGCAGCCGGTGTAGGGGTTGATGACGTAGTCGTTCGACGGGGTCTGTGACTTCTGGATCAGGGTCTTCGCCTCGATCTCGACCGGCTCCATGACCGCTTCCTTCCTGTTGACCCGCCCGTCCGCGTCCGAGACGCCGGATTCCCTTGCTGTCCAAGGGCCGGCCCGCTGACGACGGCCGAACCCACATCCATGGAACAATAATCTTTGGAAATTGCTTCCATGGAATGGAAATGGTTTGCTGGATGCCGGGCCGGTTCAGGGCCCCTCGTCCCTTCGGGCCCTGCGAGGCACCCCACCGCGCGGTGGCTGTCACCACCTGGGTTCAGCCTGCCCCAGAGAGGCACACCCCCCCCTCGGGGCGTAAGGAGTGAGTGTCATGACCGTTCCGGCCTTCAACTCGGTTGCCTGGTTCGAGTTCGGTACCGACCAGCCGGAGAAGGTCAAGGAGTTCTACGGCGAGCTCCTCGACTGGGAGTACGTCCTCAACACCGACACCCCCGGCGTCACCTACCACTCGGTGATGACGCCGGGCGCCCAGCAGCCGACGGGCGGCGTGTGGGAGTCGGAGGGCGGCCGGGATCTCGGCGCCGAGGTCCTCATGGAGCCGGTCTCCGACGCTGCGGGCTTCACTTTTGCCCGGTCGCAGGACACCGCCGGCAACCACTTCGGCGTCTTCTCCGTCCCCGCCGCATGACCGGTTCCGCAGGGCCGCGTCCCCACTGTTCACCGCCTGGAGGTCTACCGATGTCCGGCACCAGCGCCACCAGCGAAAAGATCCCCGTCCGCGTCTACGGCGGCCCGACCACAGTGTTCGAGTACGGCGGGCTCAGGTTCGTCACCGACCCCACTTTCGACCCGCCCGGCGAGTACCCCATGCCCCTCCCCGGCGACCACAGGCTCGTCAAGACCGCCCCGTCTCCTGTCACCGCCGCCGACCTGGGCGGCCTCGACGCCATCCTTCTCTCCCACGACACGCACGACGACAACCTGGACAACACCGGCCGCGCCCTCGTGCCCGAGGTACCGGTCGTGTTCACCTCGGTCAGCGGTGCCGGTCGTCTGGGCGGCAACGCACAGGGGCTGGCCTTCTGGGAGACCGCCGAGCTCGAGCGGCCCGGCGGCGGCACCGTGACCGTCACGGGCGTGCCCGCCCGGCATGGCCCCGTCGGCTGTGAACCGGTCACCGGCGAGGTCGTCGGCTTCGTGCTCACCTCCGACGACCTGCCCTCGGTCTACGTCAGCGGCGACAACGCCAGCCTGGAACACGTCGAGGAGATCGCCGCGAAGTTCGCACCCGTCGACACCGCGATCCTCTTCCTCGGCGGCGCCCGCATGGACTTCGCCTTCGACAACGCCCTGCTCACCCTCGACAGCGCCCTGGGCGCCCAGGCCGCGCAGATGCTCGGCGCCCGCCGGGTCGCCCCCGCCCACTTCGACAGCTGGGCTCACTTCACGGAAGGCCGAGACGAGATCGAGGCCGCTTTCACCGAAGCCGGCCTCGCCGACCGCCTCGACTTCGCCCGATAGCCACCACCCCCGCCCAAGAACCCCAAGGAGCAAGCAACATGACCAGAGCGAACATCGACATCGCGCGCACCTACTTCCAGGCCGTGCAGACCGGGGACTTGGCTGCTCTCGGCGAACTCCTCGACACCGACATCGTCTGGCACCAGCCCGGCGCCAACCGGTTCTCCGGCGAGCGCAAGGGCCAGGGCGCCGTCTTCCAGATGCTCGGCAGCATGATGGAGACCAGCCGGGGCACCTTCACCATCGACAAGATCCACACCCTCATGGGAAACGGCGACCTGGTCGCCGCCACCATCCACTTCACCGGCCGCCACGACGGCGCGTCCATGAGCATGGACGGCGTCGACGTCCTGCGCATCGAGAACGGCAAGATCGCCGAGATGTGGCTCTTCTCCGGCGACCCGGCCGCCGAAGACGCCTTCTGGGGCTGAACCTCCGGATGCCCGAGGCCGACCACCCTCGGGCATCCACGAGTCGATCCGTACGAACGCGCAAGGCACCCACATGCGGAAGACGACCGACGAGCAGTGGCGGGCGTTCGTCACACACGGCACCCGCACCGGCAAGCTGTCGACCGTCCGCGCCGACGGCGGCCCCCACGTGACACCGGTCTGGTTCCTCCTCGACGGCGACGACATCGTGCTCACCACCGAGACGGACGGGGTCAAGGGCCGCAACCTCGCGCGCGACGGCCGGTTCGCCCCCCTGCGTGGACGCGGACCGGCCCCCGTACGCCTTCGTCCTGCTCCAAGGACGCGCCGAGATCTCCGAGGACCCCGACGACATGCTGCATCGGGGCGGACGCCTCGGCGCCCGCTACATGGGTGCCGACCGTACCGAGGAGTACGCCGCACGCAACGGCGGCCCCGGCAACCTCCTCGCCCGGGGCCGCATCGACACAGTCATCGCCTTGGACGGCATCGCCGACTGCCCTGTGGGCTGAGGGGGCGGGGCCGCGCGAACGCACTCGCCCCGCCCCCCC
>NZ_JBHVCP010000089.1:0-22269 GCF_042803315.1 Streptomyces sp. NPDC057424 | reverse complement strand
CACTCGGCGGCCACCCACCGATCAGCCGTGTGAACAACGCTTCAGGTCAATACAGCTAGGCCGTCGAGGAAGAAAAGCAGGAAGGACCGCCCTTCGGGCGGACGAACCTTCGGTCGCCCTCCCCCGGCTGCCACATCGGCACCGTGGGCGGCGCACCCCGCCCTGACACCCGCTTAACGCTTAACACCGTCACGGCCGCCTGACACCCAAACTCCTAGACAGGCGCGGGTGTCACGCTCCCTAACAGCGCGCGCTGACACCTCCTAACACCTGGCCCTGACACCCCCGCGCACGCTTCCCCCACGCTTCTGCGGGCGGCAGCCCAGGGGGTACTCGTCGCCTCCGCTTGGAAGGCATCCAGGGGCGCCACGAGCGCCCTGTACAAGCAAGAGGAGCACGCCCCGCCCGTGGTGCTCCTCTTGCTTGTACGCAAGGACGGCAATCCAGACGGGCAGCGAGCCCGCCCCCGCCTGGATTGCCGTCCCTGTGGCCTTCCAAGGGGCGGGCGGCAGGCTTGGATGAGTGTGCCGCTGGGCCCGTTCCGCTCTCGCGGCCCACGGGCTCTTCAACAGGAAAGACGGTCTTCCGTAGGGCGATCCCCCCGCCTGAAGAGCCTTCCTTGTCTCTTACTAGAGAGTTGAGGGAAGACAGCGTCCGCAGCGTCCGCTGAGCATCGCTCACCCCTTCTGACCTGCACTGTTTCTATGGACGCTAAACAAAATGTTTAGCGTCCGCTAGTGTCCGCAGCGTCCGGCCACGCTCCGCTACTAGAAGGCTCTTTCCACAGGTCAGGGCGCTCTTAGTAGGCAGCGGGTTGCGGACGCTAACGGATGCTGACCACTCCGGAACGCCGAAGAGACCACCCCCATCCGGGCGGGGTGGTCTCTTCGTTCGGCGCCACAAGTCTGCCGGAAGCGCGCGTCGGCCTCTGGAGCTCTCAAACGCCGTCGCGCGCGAGCGCAGCGAGCTGCCAAGGATTGGCGGCCGTAGGCCGCACCTCTTATCTCTTGCCCTGCTGGGCGACTTCGTCCAGCGCCTTGAGTACCGAATCAGGGTCGCCGTTGTACACGATGTGAGGCTCGCCCGGCTCCGGAGGTGCGAACCGGGTCCGGTATCGGAGTAGGTCGCTTTCAGCGAAGTAGATCGAATTCGGGTCGGCCTCATGCCGCGCATTCCGCTTGCTCACGCGATCCCAGAGCTCTTCATGGCTTGCCTCTAGATAGACGAGCACCGTGCTAGCGCCCGCCTCGGTCGCGATCGACCGCCAACGAGCACGGTCCTGTGGTGTCCAGAAGCCATGGTCGACAACCACGTCATGCCCGGCCCTGAGCTGTTCGCGGAGCTCCTCGGCGATCTCTTCAAGGACAGGCCGTTCGAGGGTCGGAAAGACGCCCCGAGGGAAGTCGACCCCGTAGACGCCATGTCGACGGAACATCTCTTCGTCGGGGCAGAGCCTGAGGAAGCCGCGGGCTGTGAGTGCGCGGGAAAGCGTGGTCTTGCCTGAGCCGGGAAGCCCTGCCATCAGTACGCAGAACGGCCGGGAGGCGCTGTCAGTGGCCGTCACCGGGTGACTTCCGATTCGGTGCGCCACGTACGACCAGGGCCCCCAAGGTCGACGCCGTACTCAACGACGTTGCTCTCACTGTCGACGAACTTCGCCGTCATCACGACTACAGGGTCCGCCGGCGGCTGTGCTGGGTCTAGTTCCAAGAGCTCCGCGTCCTCAGGTGTCAGGAGGCGTGCTGACGCGGTGTCGATCCGATGAGTAATCGGTCGGCCAGTGGCTTGTGCGATGAGCTGGAGCGACGTTCCGCCGGTCAGGCGATCACTTTCCATCAACTCCGGGATCAGTTTCCCGTACCGGGCTGGAATCCATGACGTGGAGTGCGCGACGATCCCGTGCCGGTCGCGGTACACGCGACGTCGCCTGATCACGTCTGAACCGGGTGCCACGTCCAGTGCCCTTGCCACATCTGCGGGGGCTGGTACGACGGCGGCCTGGTGGGAGTCGGACCGTTCGCCGGATCCCCAGCTTGATCCGCTGCGGCGGCCTCGGTCCTGCCGCTGGGATCCGGAAGACATCGGAGAAGGGCGGTCCAGCACCTCTGTCCCGATGCCGTGGATCCCCCTGACGAGCCCTTCAGTGCGGAGTTTCCGCAACGCCTTCTCGGCCGTCGCGGTGCTGACTTTCCACTCCTGCGCGAGGCTCTTGATACTCGGCAGGAGCGAACCCGGCTGGAGTTCGCCGGACGTGATCAGCTCCGTGTAGTGGGCGGCAATCTGCGCGTATGGCGCTCGATTGTCGGCCTGATCCGACATCTCGCTTGCTCCCTTGTCTCGGTGACGCCATCCCTAGCGTACCCCTTGACACCCTAGGGTGCCCTAGGGAACCTTAGGGATGTGCCCGCCGGTCGGATCGGTCGATCGGAGATGGTCTGTCCGGCGTGCGCTGAACCGCGAAAAGTCCTGGTCACGCCAGGAAAAGCAAGGAGCGGCCACCTACCGCCAAGCAGTCAGCCGCTCCCTGACCCTCGAAGGGGCACATCCATCATGCCTGGAACCGTCGCAGAACGTACGGGTGAACAGGGGACGCGCCAGGGCACTGGTCCCGGTGGGCGGCGCATGCGCCACGGCGAGATTGTTCCGTTGACCGCAGCGCAGTCGGACCGGCTGGCCTCGCTGTACGAGGCGTACGGGCATCGCCTGGTGCGGTACGCGTACTCGCAGCTCAGGACGTGGGGTCACACCGGCTCCGACGCGTGGACGCTCGCGGAGGACATCACTCAGGGAATGTGGGTGCGGGTGGCCCGTGAAGGCGGGCGCGGCCCGGTGTTGAGTGAAGACCCGGCGGAGAGCCCGGCCGGGCTGCTGTTCTACCGGGTCAAGCAGGAGATCATCCACCACCACCGGCTTTTCTCGTCGGGTGAGATGGCCGTGGACTTCGGCGACCCAGTGACCTGCAACTGGCTGTGCCCGCTGATGACCAGCGGGTGTGCGCTGGTCGAACTGCCCGCCTACCTGGCCAAGATGGTCGACGCGTTGCCCGAGCAGGAGCGCGCCGCCCTGCTGCTGATGTTGGACGGCCTTGACCCGCGCTCGATGGCTGAGCACCTCGACTGCGCCGACTCAACGGCCGAACGGCTGGCCAACGCCGCCGTGCTCATGCTCCAGATCGACAACCCGGAGCTCTCGCGCGAACCGGTGGCGCTGGAGTCGCTCGCGGAGTGGGAGCGACGGGCACTGTCCAAACTGGGCGCTGAGCGGCGCGCTGCCCTGCTGCGGCTGGAGTCCGTGACACGTCAGACTCTGCTGCTCAGGCAGCAGGGGCTGAGCAAGAAGGAGATCAGCAGGCGGCTTGGTTTGGGCTACGACGCGGTGGCGATCGCCGTCAGGTGCGCCCCCGCGTCCCCGTTCTCGTCTAAGTCCAAAAGCACCGGTCGGCGCGCGAACTCGAAGTTCGCCCAGGTCGCCGACGCGCTGCGGGAGGACATCAAGGCCATGCAGCCCGGTGATCGGTTGCCGCGCCGGGTGGAGCTGATGGAGCGCTTCGGGGTCGGTAGCCGCACGATCGACAACGCGTGGGCCGTCCTGCGCGGTGAGGGCCTCATCGAGTCCAACGGCATCTACGGCTACACCGTCACCCGCACCCAGGGCGACATGGAGCGGGCGGCATGAGGCACGGTCACCCGCTCAACTCGACGCGGCGGCGCGTGCGCAAGGAGCAGCTCGCGCGCCGCCACGGGCAGCGCTGCGCCTACTGCCGCCGCCCGTTCACCGACCTGAGTGAGGCCACCCTCGACCACATCGCGCCGCAATCGCTGTGGCGTTCATGGTCGGTCACATCCCTCATGCTGGCCTGCGCCGACTGCAACCAGGCCAAGGCCGACCGACTCCCGCTCTCGCTCGCCCTGCTCTTGCTGGCCTGGGTCGACCCGACCACGCCAGTCGTCCGGCCGGTCGACTGGCCGCTGTTGGCCCGACTCGCCGCTGTTCACCAGTCGGCCCTGACCAGCGTGACGAGCCGCGTCACACCCCCCGTCACGCCTGATGCGACCGGCGATGAGTCGACCCCCCACCTGCACGAATCGGCCCGCCGTGCCTGCGCGCGGTCGATCGTGCGGCCCGACTGCCTGCGTGCGCCCCGCCCGGTGCGGGCGTGCGCAGGCCCGACCGGAGAGGCGGTGTTCGCATGAACACGATGAACGGCCGCGTGAACGGATCGGCCCGACCGGTGAACACGGTGAACACCACCGTGAACGAGTCGGCCGACTCCGTGACCCCCAAGAGTCGGGCGGCAGTCGACCCGACCCGACCCAACCGGCGACCCGACCACGGCGACGAGGGGGGCAAGAAGCCTCCGGCCGCCGCCCGGATCGTGGAGATGGCACGCGAGCAGTACCGGTTCGTGATGTCGCCCGACGGTCGCCCGTACGCGGTCGCGCTCGCCGGGCCGAACATCGCGCTGCCGCTGCGGAACAAGGGCGGACTGCGCCAGCGGCTGGCCCGGCAGTTCGCCGACGCCTACCCCGGCGAGGTGGCCTCACAGTCCGCACTCGCGGACGCCATGACCGTGCTGGAAGGCATCGCAGAGGACACCGACCCCGAACCCGTGCACCTGCGGGTGGGGCGCGACCCGGCCGGCGCCATCGTGGTCGACCTCGGCAGCACGGACGGCCGCGCGGTCGTCGTCACCGCAACCGGCTGGAACATCGTCGACCGCGCCCCGGTGCTCTTCCGCCGCTCCGGCGCCATGGCCCCGATGCCCGCTCCCGTACTGGACGGCGACGGGCTGGCCAAGCTGCACGCGCTGCTGAACATGGACGAGCCGTCCTTTCACCAGCTCGTCGCGTGGCTCGTGGCCGCGTGGATCCCGGACATCCCGCACCCCGCCGTGGTCTGCAAGGGCGAGCAGGGCACCGGCAAGTCCAAGGCCGCGCAGATGTTCATCAACCTGATCGACCCGTCCCCGGCCGCCAAGCGCAGCCAGCCGCGGGACGAAAAGGCGTGGTCCCGGCAGGCGTTCAGCTCCTGGGCGCTGTGCCTGGACAACATCTCCACCATCCCGCCGTGGCTCTCGGACACCCTGTGCAAGGCCGTGACCGGTGACGGCGTGGTCGACCGCGCCCTCTACACCGATGACGACGTCGTTGTCCTCACCTTCAAGCGGGTGCTCGCCTTGACCACGATCGACGCGGGAGCTCTCGCGGGCGACCTGGCCGAACGCGTCCTCATGCTCGACTTGCAGCTCATCGACTCCGACCGGCGCCGCTCCGAAGAGGAGCTGGACGCCACCTTCGAGGCGGTACGGCCCGCCGTGCTCGGGGCCCTGTTTGACGTGCTGGCGTGTGTGCTCGCGGTGCTGCCGTCGGTGCGGCTGGAGTCCATGCCGCGTATGGCCGACTTCGCCCGCGTGCTCGCGGCCGTCGACCAGACGCAGGGCTGGCACACCCTGGACGACTACCTGGCCACGTCGGCGAACGTCGCCACGGACGCGATGGAAGGCGACCCGTTCGCCATGGCCATCGCCCACCTGGTGGAGCAGGCGGGCACCTGGCAGGGCACGGCGGCTCAGTTGCTGGAAGCGCTGCCCACGCCGTTGGTACGGCCGCCGAACTGGCCCAAGGACGCCACCCGCGCGAGCGGACGCGTCAAGCGACTCGCCCCGCTCCTGCGCTCCATCGGGATCACGGCGGACGACACGCAACGTAGCCGCGACCGGCACCGGCACCGACTCCTCACGCTGTCCCGCGCACCCGACGAGGACGAGTCAGCGTCCGCACCCGAACAAGCCTCCCTCTGGCCGGAGGTGGCCCCGTCGGGGCTCGGCAGAACCCCACCTGAACAGCCCTGACGTAGCCGGAACACCCGCCGGGCCGGGCCGCACACCAGCGGCCCGGACACGTCCAAGCTGCGGACGCTACAGCCGTCCGGCGTCCACAGCGTCCGCACTAGCGTCCACACCCCTCACCCCAACTGGCCTGCGATATCGCGGCCGTGCGGACGCTGGGTCGCTGCGGACGCTGCGATACACCAACTCTCTAGGACGGCGACCGGCACCACTCCCACGCACCCCACCACGGACACGAGGAGTCACCACCGCCATGGCCACCGAAGAGCCGACCGACCCGCGCGCGATCCTGCGCGGCGGCCTCCCGGACCGCTACCTCACCCCCGACGACCTGGTCACCATGTTCAGCCTCCCCAGCGTCGAGACCGTCTACCAGTGGCGCCGCAAGCGCATCGGCCCGCCCGGCTTCCGCGTCGGCCGATACCTCCGCTTCAACCCCGCCGCCGTACAGGCATGGGAGGCCGAACGCACCGCCCTCACCGACGCGGCCTGACCCGACAGTGCGGGAGCGGCCGTGACGAAACCGCCGCAGCTGGCACCCGTTTCTCACACGGCCTGAGCGGTCCGCCCGGCGGGGAGGCACCACCCGCCGGGCCGGGGAGGCGGGGAGAACTCCCCGATCGCCTCCCCGCCCCGCGTCCCTCGCACTGACCAGCGAAGACAGCCCTTTGGGGAGGCGGGGAGGCGCCGCCGCATCCCACCCGAAAACCTCCTCTGACGGCCTTTCCCGCTCCCTGTCGCCACCTCCCCGCCGGGGCCCGGCGGACAGCGCGAGCGGCAGGGAGGCGCCGCCCGACAGACCAGGGAGGCAGGGAGAACTCCCTTACCCCCTCCCTGTCCCGCCTCCCTCCGCCTGATCAGCGCAAATGGCCTCTCAGGGAGGCAGGGAGGCACGCCCGAAGCACCCCCGAGAACCCCTCAGGAGGCCACCCGAGACCCCCTGTCTCCGCCTCCCTGAGACCCCCCGGAGGCTGCTACCGGTAGCACCCCCCACCCGCTACCGGTAGCACCCCCGCTAGCGCCCCAAACCTCAGTGATCAGGCTCCTAGCAAGTAGCGGGCCCGGCCAGCACACCCCCGAAACCGGCCCGACTGCGCCCACCAGGCCCCGCCGCGCCCTGCTACCGAGAAGGGACACAGCCCCCGACATGGCTGGCTACGTTCAAGACCGTTGGTTCAAGGAAGAGAAGACCCCCGACGGGAAGACCGTCCGCGTCAAGACCGACCGGCACGGCATCGGTATGCGCTACCGGGCCCGCTACTTCGGCCCCGACGGCTCCGAGAAGTCTGAGAGCTTTCCGGACCGGCAGAAGGGTCGGGCCGACAAGTGGCTGACGCGTGTCGAGGCCGACATGGACGCGGGCAGCTACGTCGACCCGAAAGCCGGGCTGATCACGTTCGGGGAGTACGCGGAGAAGTACTTGGGCGGACTGACCGGCGACCCGGTCAGTCAGGAAGTCGTACGTAGGCGCATCCGGCTGCATGCGGTCCCCCACATGCGTACGCGCCCGATGGGGTCGTTCAAGCCCGAGCACGTACGTGCGTGGCTGAACAAGCTCCAGTTGGCCGTGCCGAACGGCACCTACCGCCGTGCGATCTACGATTCGGTGTCGGCGCTGTTTAACGCTGCGGTGGACGACAAGGTTCTCAAGGCGAACCCGTGCCATGCCCAGTCAGTCAAGGCCCCGGTGCCCGAAGACCGGCTGATCGTGCCGTGGACCGAAGAGCGCGTAGTGGCCGTTCGCGCGGGACTGCCCGCGCGTTACGCGGCCACCGTAGACGCCGGCGGGGGCTGCGGGCTCCGTCAGGGGGAGGTGTTCGGACTGGCCAAGGACAACGTCGACTTCGATACGGGATGGGTCCACGTCCGCCAGCAGATCAAGCGTGTAGGCGGCGCCCTGGTCTTCGCCCCACCCAAACGCGGCAAGCTCCGCGACGCGCCGCTCAGCCCTGTGGTGGGGGCAGGCTTGCAGGAACACATGGAGCGGTTCCCGCCCGTGCCGGTGACGCTGCCCTGGAAGACTCCTGACGGGCCGTTGGTGACATTCGACCTGGTCTTCACCAGCGGCGTGGGCAAAGCCATTTGGCGAAGCTACTTCGACGACTCCGTATGGAAGCCCGCTCTCGCCCACGCGGGCGTCATCCCGCCCAGAGCGCCGGGCGAACGGCGCTATGCCGCCGCCCCGGACGACGGGATGCACGCGCTGAGGCACTTCTACGCGTCGGTGGTCCTGGAGGCCGGAGGTAGCATCAAGGCGCTGAGCATCTACCTAGGTCACTCCGACCCCGGATTCACGCTGAAGATCTACACCCACCTTCTCCCGAGCAGCGAAGAGAAGGCACGGGCGGCGGTGTCCTCGGTGTTCCAGCGCATCCACCCGTTGGAGCTCCCGGCAGCGGCCTGACAGCCGTCTACCGGCCCCCAACCGGCCCACGGCCCCAAACTGGCCCCTGTCTGACGGCTCCGCCGCTGGTCAGGGGCCCTTTTACGGCTTCGGGCCGCAAGACACACCCCATCTTGCCGTACCGCCACCCCTGGGTGGAAACGCGTATGGGTGGGGGGCTGTGACCTGGGGGTTCGTGATGGACGGCCGGGGCTCGCTGTCACTGCCGGTCGCCGCTGGCCTGCCTCGTGCGCCCTGTACGGCCCAGGGACGGCCCAGCCCGACCGTTTCCCCGCCCCGCGCCGGACCATCGTGCCGCCGTGACAAGCGCGGCGGAACGCCCTCTCCTCTTCCTCGACGTCGACGGTCCGCTCATCCCGTTCGGGTCGTCGTCCGGTCACCAGCCGTCCACCACGACCGGTGCCTCGCAGCCTGCCGGTCGGGGGAACCCACTGCTGACGCGGCTCGGCCCCGGGATCGGGGCGCGACTCATGGCCTTGGGCTGCCAGCTCGTATGGGCCTCGACCTGGACGGAGGAGGCGAACGAGGTCGTCGCTCCACGCATCGGCCTGCCCAAGCTGCCGGTACTGGAGTGGCCGGACCACGGTGCCGAAGGTCTTCCGCGCGGCCTGCACCGGAAGACCCGCCCCCTTGTCGAGTGGGCCGACGGCCGACCGTTCATCTGGGGCGATGACGAGATCAGCGCCATGGACCGCCTTTGGGTCTCCGCCGGCCACCCCGGTCCGTCGCTGCTGCCTCACGTCGACCCGGCCAAAGGCCTCGAAGACTCCGACCTCTCCGTGCTCGCCGGCTGGCTCCATGCCGTCGCGCCCGGATGAGCACTCGTGGATGTCGGCTCACCCGGCCCGCAAGCGGGTCTCGTGGCGATCGGTCCTGGAACACACACCGTAGGGGACGAAGGGGCGCTCGTACGGGTCACTCCGTGCGGGTCACTCCCCCGCCGTCGCCTCCCTGCGCCGCAGCACGACCAGGGTCGCCCCGCCGATCAGGACGAAGCCGATGGCGACGCCCGCGATCAGGGGAGTCATGCCGGAACTGCCCGTTTCGGCGAGGTTGGTGTCCGTGGCCGCGCCGCCCACCGTCGCCGGGCTCGGTTCGCTCAGGGTCTGGGTGGTGGTGCCGGTGGCGCTGCCGCGGGTCTGGCAGTCCAGCATGCCGGTGAAGCGCTTCTCGAAGCCGCCGGGGCCGTGGATCGTGAAGTCGTAGGCCTGGTCCTCCTGGAGCGGGACCGTCACCGTGCGGGACTCGCCCGCGGCGATGGTGTGCTCCAGGCCGGCCAGTTCGAAGGTGAACGGCTCGTCGCCCTGGTTGGAGGCGATGATGTCGACGCCGCCCTCGGCGCAGTTCTCAGCCGCCGACAGCGCAGGGATCGGCCCCTGCTTCGCCCAGGTCGCCCCGGCCGTCGCGGACACCGTCGACTCGCTGGAGCCGGCCAGGATCTGCGTCTGGCTGCGGCTCTCGGAGGCGAAAGCCCGGCCGACCGGCACGGTGGTCGAGGCCTGCACGGTCAGTTCCGCCGTACCGGCTGCCGCGTCCTCGGGCACGTCGAAGAACACCTGCCCGCCGTCGGACGTGGCGGTGACGGCCCTGCCCTGCTTGTCGACGACCCGTACACCGCTGGTGGCGGCGTCCGCGGGCGGGGTGACCGTCGCGCTGCCGGCGGTGGTGCGTACCGTCACCGGTCCGAGCCGCTCCCCCGGCCGCCCGGAGACCGCGGACGGCTCGAGGGTCAGCGAGGCCCGGGGCTCGGGCAGATCGCGGGCGCTCTTCTCCAGGTAGTCGGCGAGTTGCTCGGCCTGCGGGTCGAGGGCGTCGACGGACGCGTCGTCCGAGTAGCGCCAGATCGCCACCTGCGTGCCGGCCGCCGCGTCCTGCTCGGTCAGCGCACCGCGCACGCCCGCCTTCCGCGCCAGCATCGCGAGGTCGTTCACCTGCGGGTAGGAGTTCTGCAGGATCCAGCGGATCTTGCCGGCGTCCTCGTTCGCACCCAGAGACGTGCCGCTCCAGGGCGTCTCGTGGTACTTGGCGTCCCGCTGCGTGGGATTGTGCAGGTCGACGCAGTACGTCTGCAGCATGCCGCCGCCGTCGACGGACATCTCGAACAGGCCCGCCGGGATCTGCTGATCGCCGGTGCCGGCGTGTATCACGGCCGCGCCGTACGTCTTGAGGCCGGCTATCGTCGCGGCCGCTCCGCCCTGACTCTGTGTCGTGTCGTCGGCGGCCGCCCGGCCGGCACCGGCCAGCCCGCCCACGGCGACCAGCCCGGACACCACCGTCGCGGTGGCGACACGAGCCGCCCCTCGCCTGCGTACGAACAGCTCAGAGAACGAAGCAAACACCAAATTCCCCTTCGAGCAGGACCCGTTGACGTGGGGGGACGGTCCCACCAGCAGAATCAGAAGCATCACAGGACACAAGAGCCCCGAGAGCCATGTCCGGCATCCTAGGGACGTGGGAGACTCCGCCCGCCGGTCAGACGGTCGGACGAGTGATCCGACTCGGAATCGTTATCGCCAAGATCCCTGGCGAGCAGGGCTTATCGACAAATCCACCCCTGGCCGTTCGGTGCGCACTTGTCGATAAGCCGCAGTTCGGGCAGTGGCCCGGTGACTGGCATCACGTCAAGACAGGGGTCTCCGAGCGGAGTTGCTCCTGCGCGTCTACCGGTTTTGCGGAAGTTTCCGGTGGCGTCTCCCAGTTGGGCTCGGGTTGCGCCGGCGCAGGCGTCGTCTCCGCCTTGCCCGCGCGCCTGAACGCCGAGGTCCCCCAGGCCAGATCATGACCGATCGCCACCGCGTCGATGTCCGCCGACGTCCAGCTCTGCCCCTCGCGTACGTCGGTCCGCACCTTCAGCCTGCCCTGCACGATCACGGGCTCGCCGACCGTCAGTGACGCCGCCGCGTTGGTGGCCAGCTGGCGGTTGGCCCACACCGTGAAGAAGTTGGTGTGTCCGTCCGTCCATGTGTTCTTCTCACGGTCCCAGTACCGCGCGGTCACCGCCAGCCGGAACCTCGCCGACGGGCCGGACGCCATCTCCCGGTACACCGGCTGCGTCGCCACCCTGCCGACCGCGCAGACCATCGTCTCGTTCATCGCGAACCCTCCCTCGCCCGGACTACGGCAACGCGCCGGGCCGACACGCGTACGGGCCCGTCCCGTACGGCTGCGTCTGCCAGACTGCCGCCGCCGGGCCGGGCCCGCTGAGCGCTGTGGATCACCACCCGCCTGTGGACAACGCCGCCACCCTCAGGGGTGAAACCGGTGACGCCGGGTGGTGTCGGAACCCCGGCGGCAACACCGGCGCCCCGTCACTGCCGCCCCGCCCGGAGTCACCGCCCCGCCCGCCCGGAGTCACAGCCCCATCCGCGCCTCACCGCCGTGGCGTCAGTGCCCCGCCCCCACCACCCTCCCGTACTGCTCCCGGACCTCCCGGTACCGCAGCAGTTCCGCCGCCACCGGATCCAGTACCCGGGCCCTGCCGCATCCGGCCGCCGCCTCCCGCAATCGGCGTTCCGCCTCCAGGCCGTAGCGCCGGGCCGGGCCGCGGGCCGCCATCCGGCAGCTCCACTCGATGAGCGGGCCGCCGACGATGCCGATCACCATCAGCAGCACCGGCACCCCCAGGTTCGGTGACATGACCCCGATGATCTGGCCCAGCAGCCACAGCCCGCCCAGGAACTGCAGGATCGTCATGGACGCCTGGGTGAGGACGGCCACCGGCCACCACCCCGGGCGCGGCGGGCGCCCCGCGGGCACTCCCGCGCGCGCGGTCAGCTCGTCCAGCGCCTCGGGCAGCCCCTGCGAGCCGCGAGCGGCCGCCTCGCGCACCGCCTGCGCCCACGGAGCGGGCAGCCCGGCCGAGGCCCGGTCGGCCACGGTCCGCACCGCCTGCTCGACGCGCTGACGTGCCGTGGCCTCCTCGTCGGCCTGCGTGCGCGAGGGGAGCCGGCCCGTGGTGGGCTCGCCGCGGTCCTGGTACCAGCGCCACAGCCGCAGCCAGGGCGTGCCGCAGGCACGGTTGGCGTTGCGCAGCCACGCGCGCTCGGCCGCCTCACCCGCCGCCGTGGCGCCCACCGCGTCCGCGAGCCGGTCGGAGAACTCCTCCCGGGCCTGTTCGCTGAGCCCGGTCCGCCGCTGGGTGGCGTAGACGGGCCACAGCCGCGCCGCGGCGATGTCCACGTCGGCCGAGATGCGGCGGTTCGGCGCCCCCCGCTCCGAGACGAACTGGCCGAGTGCCTCGCGCAGTTCTCCGACACCGTCCCCGGTGAGCGCGGACAGGGCGAGCACGGTCGTGCCCGGCTCGCCGTACTCCCCGAGGGCGATGCCGTCCTCGTCGAGGAGCCGCCGCAGATCGTCCAGGACCTGCTCGGCGGCCTCCCCGGGCAGCCGATCGATCTGGTTGAGGACGACGAACATGACCTCGGCGTGGGCCGCCATCGGCCGCAGATAGCGCTCGTGGAGGACGGCGTCGGCGTACTTCTCCGGGTCGACGACCCAGATGACCGCGTCGACGAGCGCCAGGATGCGGTCCACGTGCCGGCGGTGCTGTACGGCCGCGGAGTCGTGGTCGGGCAGGTCGATCAGGACGAGTCCGCGCAAGGGAGACTCGCCGTCTCCGCTGGGCAGCGGACGGCGGCGCAGTCTGGGCGGGATGCCGAGCCGTTCGATGAGGCCGGCGCCCCCGTCGCTCCAGCTGCACGCGATGGGCGCGGCGGTGGTGGGACGGCGTACTCCCGTCTCCGAGATGGTCACCCCGGCGAGCGCGTTGAACAGCTGCGACTTGCCGCTGCCGGTGGCGCCCGCGATGGCGACGACGGTGTGCTGCCCGGAGAGTCTGCGCCGCGCGGCCGCCTCGTCGAGGACCCGGCCGGCCTCCGAGAGCGTCCGGCTGTCGAGCCGGGTACGGGAGAGCCCCACGAGTTCACGCAGAGCCTCGAGCCGGGAGCGCAGCGACCCCTCGTACACCAGTGGGGTCACCGTCTGCGGGGCGGCGGAGCGGTTGTCCGTCATGGGGAACCGGTCTCCTTCGGCAGTCTCGTTGACCCGGCGCGCGATGAGCCCGTCGTCCCAGGTCTCGGCGGAGTCGGTACGTGCCGCGCGCTCTCCGTCCGGCGTGCCCCGGCCGACGGCGCTTCCCGCCTTGTGTGCGCCGTCGTCCGGCTGATCGGCGTGATCGGTGGGGTCCTGGTCAGTGACGGCGGTCACCGGTCACCTCTCCTTCTGCAGTACGGACAGCGCGGCGATGAGTTCGGCCTGGGGCTCGGGGTGGACGTCGAGCGCGTCGAGCGGGGCGAGCCGGCGCTCGCGTTCGGCGTGCAGCACGCGGTCCACGTGCTCGGTGAGCAGCCGCCCGGCCCGGTCGCGCAGCCGCAGCGCGCCATGTGCGCCGATCCGCTCGGCGAGCCCTTCCCCGGCCATCCGGCCCCGGCGGCCGCCCAGCAGGGAGGTGGCGACCAGGGCCGCGACCAGCTCGGGGTCGGGCGCGAGGTTGCGGTCAAGTTCGCGTACCTCGTCCTCGGCATGCTCCTCGAGCTCCCGCCGCCACCGCCGCACGGCGAGTCCGATGCGGTGCTCGGCACTGTCCGCTCCGGTGTCACGTGCGGTCAGTTCCGGGGCGGCGGACGCCGGTTCGCGCCGCCAGGCGTCGTCGACGCGCTCGTCGGCTGCGGTGACGGCGCACAGCAGCAGCGCGCTGAGGCTCTCCACGAGCGCGTCGAGGAGTTCGGCGGCGGTGCAGTCCAAGGGGAAGGCGCGCCACCGCTTGAGCGCGTCCCCGGCGAGGACCGCCCCGCTCTGCAACCGGCCCCGTACCCGCGTGTGCTCGCTGTCGTACGCCCCCTCGACGGCGGAGGTGAGCCGCAGTGCGGCGGCGTACTGCGCGGCGGCGGCACCGGCCAGCTCGGGCATCCGGGACTTGAGGGAGTCGAGGACGCCGTACGCCGTGCGGGCGAGGACGTGTTGCCGGGCGGCGGGGTCCTGGGCCTGGTGGACCAGCCAGTTGCGCAACTGGGCGACGGCGGAGGCCGGCAGGAGCCCGCCGCCCCAGGCCGACTCGGGCAGCTCGGGCACGGTGAAGCGCGGCACCTCGCCGAGCCCTGCCTTGGTGAGCAGGGCCCCGTACTGCCGTGACACCTCGTTGACGACCTGGTGGGGCACACGGTCGAGCACGGTCACGAGCGTGACGTCGTAGTCCTTGGCGGTGCGCAGCATGTGCCAGGGGACGGCGTCGGCGTAGCGGGCGGCCGTGGTGACCATGACCCAGATGTCGGCGGCGCAGATGAGTTCGGCGGCCAGGACACGGTTGTCGGAGACCAGGGAGTCGATGTCGGGCGCGTCGAGGAGGGCGAGGCCGGGCGGGAGGGTCTCGGCGGTCTCGACGCGGAGCACGCGCGCGGGGTTCTCGCCGGGGAGCAGCAGGTCGTCGGTGGAGTCCTGTTGGGGTACCCACACGCGCGTGAGGTCGGGCAGTACCCTCATCCCGCTGAACCAGTGGTGGTCTTCCGGATGGCAGACCAGCACGGGGGTGCGGGTCGTCGGCCGCAGCACGCCCGCCTCACTGACCCGCCGTCCCACGAGGGAGTTCACGAGCGTCGATTTCCCGGCTCCGGTCGACCCGCCCACGACGGCCAGAAGCGGCGCTTCGGGCTCCCGCAACCGGGGCACCAAGTAGTCGTCGAGCTGCGCGAGGAGTTCGTCGCGGTTGGCACGCGCGCGTGGGGCCCCCGCCAGGGGCAGCGGGAAGCGTGCGGCGGCGACACGGTCGCGCAGGGCGGAGAGTGCGTCGAGCAGCTGAGGCCGTACGTCCAAGGTCACCACATGTGAAGAATGCCCAATTTTAGGGGAATTCTGAAGCATATGAGCATGTCTGCGCGCCGACAGAACACAAGGGACGGAAGGGGCGACTGGGACACGGGCACACTCCAGGCATAACGAGTGCACAACACCCGATGCCTCTGACGCCAAAAGCGATGCACGATTCGTACCTGCCTGCGATTATCAGGACCGCTTCACTGAACCTCCACATCGAGCCACGGAGGCGAAGCAACAGGGACAAGGACGCGGGAGCCCTATCCTTGTCCCCGGCAACGTCACGGTTCGGCCCACACCCGGTCACCACGACAGAGGCCACCACACCCGGCCCCCGTAGCTCAGTGGATAGAGCAGGCGCCTTCTAAGCGCTTGGCCGCAGGTTCGAGTCCTGCCGGGGGCGCCACCTCCTACCAGCAAAAACGCCCCAGAGGGGATCTCCCCTCCAGGGCGTTTCGCGTCTCTGACGGCAACGCTGACGGCAACGCTGACGGCAACGGCCCCGTCACTCGCCGGACAGCAGGCCTCCCAGCTTGTCCAGTGCGGCCCGCTTCTCCGTCATGTCGGCGTGCGCGTAGATGTTCATGGTCACGTCCAGGGCGCTGTGCCCGACGATGTCGCGGACGATGTGCGGCGGGATGCCGAGACCGAGCAGCAGCGTCACGCAGGTGTGGCGGAGGTCGTGGAAGCGGACCTCCAGGCCGAGCCGCTCGCGGATCGGGTGGAAGTGCCGGTTCAGGTTCCGGGGCTCGATCGGGGTCCCTCGCCGGGTGGTGAAGACCAGGCCGGTTTCCTGCCACTGCTCCCCCGCGGCTTCGCGCTCTTCCGCCTGGCGCTGAAGGTGCCGGCGGAGTACCTCGACACACACGGCCGGGAGCGGCACCGGTCGCTCCGGGCGGCGCATCTCGGCCGCGGTGTCGTCAGCTCTCCGTTGACCCGCTGCAGGGCCGTACGGATCTCCAACGACCCCGTCCAGTCAACGTCCGACCAGTGGAGCCCCAGCAGCTCGCCACGCCGGAGCCCCAGGTACAGCGCGAGCACGTACGCCGCGCTCAGCCGGTCGCCACGCACGTCGTCCAGGAGCTTCTTCCCTTCCGCGACGGACAGCCCGCGACCGACCCGGTACCGAGGAGTCTGGACCTGCACGAGCTTGGCGACGTTGCGCTGCACCAGCTCCTCACGGACCGCGTGCTGGAGCGCGTTCCGCAGCACCGCGTGCAGGTACTGGACCATGCGCGGCGCCAGCCGACGCTTGCAGCACCGCTTGGGAGTGGCGGCACAGCAGCGACGCGCACCGGCCGGACGAGCGGCATCACGTCCCTGAGCACAGCACCGGCAGACCCCGACGTGCAGCCGTGGGAAGCTCTGGGAGCGGTGTAGCAGCGGCGCTCCCGACGGGCACATCCCGCCGGTTCAGGGCGTGGGGCGAGGGGCGGCAGTCCGCCTCGCTCTTCTGCCACTTCCCGGCCTGTAACCCGAATTCGTATGCCTGCACTTGTCGTCACGCCGTACGGGTTTCCGCCCGTCTATCGCCCACTGCTGAAGCGCGAGACGAGCAGGCCGCATGTACTGAGACAGGCGAGTCCGAGTGCGCTCCACCATGCGGGCATGATGTCCAGAGCGTTGGGTGAGAAGGCGATGAGAGACAGCACCGCAACGATCAGACCGGCGAGGAAGACGCCGTGCAGTTGTTTCAAGATGTTGCGTCCCCCTTCTCCGAGAGTGCACTGGCCTCCGTGTCGCTCATCCGACACGTCACACGTGATGGCGCCAACGAGGCCAGCCTGCGACACAGCCAGACCAATACCGCCAGCGACTGTCAGCGAAGCACCGCCGGTACGACGTGCAGCGGCAGCAGGTCAGTCGGCGGGCGCTGATGGTTCGGGCCGTCATGATGCTCATGCCGCCACCGCCTCGGGGCGCTCGACGAACTCGCCGTTCTTGAATACTGCGCCGACGCGGACACGGACGACGAGTTGGGATGCGGTGCCCACCACCCGCCAACGCTCCTGCGCGGACTCCACGAGCTGGAACACCGTCGCCCGGGCCACGGCCGGGCTGCCCGCACCCCGGGTGACCTTGGTCCGGAGCTTCACCGAACTGACAGTGGATTCGATTGGATTGTCGTTCTGAGATGGATCCAGTGCTGGGCGGGGAAGTCGTAGAAGGCCAGCAGTTCCTCGGTCTTGTCGGTGATCTTCTTCACCGCCTTCGGCCACTTCGCCTCGTAGGTCCCAGCGAACTCGCGTACCGCCTTCTCGGCGTGGTCGCATCCTCGGCGTTGTGGACTTCCTGCAGGGCCTTCTTCGCCCCATGCTGCGTGGACTTCGGCGCCGGCTGGGCGGCAGGGCGTTGGCCACGTCACGGATGAGCGGTGAGATTCCCGAGCATCGAGTACCCCACTCAACGACCCTGGTTGCGGCTAGACCTGAAGTGCAGGCCAAGCGAGATAGCCGCACCAGCCACGACGGCGAAGACGGCGCCGCCGTAGTTGTCCTGGACGATGACGCCAGCGGCAATCACGGTGCCGATGACCAGGGGTAAGCCGGTGGTCATGCTGTTCTTTTTCACGAGAGCTTCTCCTGAGGGGTGGGCGGTGGAAAGCGCCACGGGAATGGACAGGTCGTCCATACCAGTGCAAGCGGCATGATGTCAGTTCCCCAGCACCGGACCAGGCCGATCCGTGCGCCTCCGTGCCGCTGGCTGCTGAACAGCCAGGCATAGCAGGGCTCCTGGTAGGCGAACCGAGTGACTGCGGCCCCGCAAGGCAGGGGGTGTCCATGCCCCCTGCATGCCCGGTCAGATGGCGAGCGGTGGGGAACGACGGTGCACATCGGCAAGCCGACAGGGAAGCGCGCAGGTCACAGTCTTGCCAGGTCAGCACCCATCCGCATACGCGGTCTTCCGCGCTGGTGCAGTACGGCAGCGAAGTACGGCAACCGGTATGACCGCAGCCGACCGTCATGAGGGCTTGGCGATCGGTGCACCAGCCCGGCTCACCTCATCGACCTCCCTGCCCCTTGGCCCGCATCGAGGAGGCATGAGCGGGGGTGGCTGATTCCAGACGCCACTACGCTGCGCGGTCTGGAGGTGATCATGAGGCTTACCGTTCCACCAGCACCGCTCGACATCGCGGAAGCATGTCCAGAACTTGTGCCGTATGCGCGGGCAACCACTCTGCTGTACCCGCGCGCCGGCAGCCCCGTACGGAATGAAAGCTCGCTGGGTGGGCCGCTCCTCTGGCCTGCCGATGAGCCCTGGCCGACGTGTGCGGCTCCCGACCACTACAACCCGGCCCGCGGTTGCGCGGTGGTCGGTCCGGCCCCCGTCGCCATGGTGCCCGTGCTCCAGCTCTTCGCTCGCGACGTGCCAGCAATGGCATTCCCGAGCGGCGCCGATGTGCTCCAAGTGCTCTGGTGCCCGCTGCTCCATTCCGAACACGACCAGCATTCGCCGGTGCCCGTGCTGCGGTGGCGATCCGCCGCCGACCCAGCGGATCGACCATTGCTCGACACGGCACCGCGGCCTTACGAGTTCGACGACCAGTACGTGCCACGGCCCTGCGTGATACACCCCACCGAGACCGTGGAGTACCCCAACTGGGACATGCCTGAGGGGCTGTCCGAGCGCGTGGGCAAGTGGAGCGAGGAGATGGAGGAGTCCTGCGGCATCTCCTACTACGACGCCTTCACCACCCAGCAGACCAAGATCGGCGGATACCCCGGCTGGACGCAGCCACCGAACTGGCCGCACTGCACCTGTGGCTCACGGATGGAACATCTGCTGACGATCTCGGCGAGCGAATCGTGTGGCCGCTGGCTCCCGGTCGAGGAGCGCGCCCGTCCCGGCTGCGGCTGGGAGATTCCCGACAAACCAGAGCTGCAGCATGACAGCCACGAAATGATCATGGGTGACGGCGGGGGCATCTATGTCTTCGTCTGCCGCACCTGCCCCACCTGGCCCACAGTCCACCGCTACGACTGCTGAGCTGCCGGTCGCCTCAGGGATGTCCCGTGCATACCGGCCACCCGGGGCAGGGACAGCGCCGGTCCGGTAGTCAGCAGAAGTCGAGCGAAACGCCCTTGGCTACGCAGTACTTCATGACATCGATCAGCTGGCGGGTGTCATCGATGCGCCGTTGGAGGACGGGATCGCCGGCGACTTGTAGCCGCTCGCCGACGATCGCTTCCAGCCGTGGCAGCATGGCCGCGCACTGAGCGGGTGCGAGGTCACCGTCGTGGTCTGGGTGGTTGAGCAGCGGTGTCAGCGTGGTGGTGACGCTGCTCCATGGGCGTTTCCCGCCGAAGCCGACCATCCCGGGGAGAGAGAATCCCTCGATCTGGGCCAGCCACTCCCTGAACAGGTTGAACCCGTAGTGCGACCACGAGATGTCCGGGCTGGCCGCTTCGTCGTCTGCAGGGCAGAGCATGAGCCCCATCCGGTCGCCCTCCTTGCCTTGTTGGCAGCCATGGTCAACTGGAAGGAGAAGGATCGGCAACTGAAATGATGTGTCGCACGGCTGGTGCGATCGCGGCGTCGAACTGTCCTGGACAACGCCGTTGGCCGAGCTGAGCCCGCGCCGCTTTCGCATGTTGGCGACCACGCTGCGTCGTGAGGGAGCGGATGCCGCCCGAGCATTGTTCACACGGCTGGTCGGCGGCCAACCGCCAGGAGCACGGCAACGCTGCTTCCGGCCCACTCGGCCGCCTGGGCGGGCGGGGGTCCCGTCGTCAGCCACTTCGTCAGGCGCGTGTCCCGGCTGTCGTGGACGCGCCGTCCGGTGGGCGAGTCGAAGACGTGCGGGGGGCAGCACGGCCTTACGCGCACTGCGCCACGCCCGGCGGATGACGGAACCGGCCAGGATGCCGCCCGACTCGCGAGCCCCGGTTGTGGCTTCCGGCGACTCCGTGGTCGGGTCAGGGCCAGTACCCCAGCGTGTGGACTGCCAGGAATACGCAGAGCGTCAGCTGCCCCACCCCGATCACGGGGTGCCCGATCCGCAGCAGCACGACGGCCGTTACGCCAACCGCCAGGGCCAGAGCGCCGAATCCCAGCACTGGCGTCCAGTCCACGGGCGGCACACTGGTCGCAGTCTGTCCGGAGCTGGTGTCCATCTGTTCGCGGCGGCCCCGGGGCGCGGCCCGGCCCGAAGCCAATGCCGCTGCAGTGCTCTCAGGTCCTCCACTCGGCGACGTCAGCGTCATGCACGGCCCGCACGGGAACGCGGCATGTGACTGCCTTCAGTCTCCGCCGCCCCACCGCGGCGGCAGACAGGACGGTCCGGCGCCCGGCAGTGTGCGCCGTCCTCATGCCCTGGTTATGGTGGACAAAAGTGGAAAACGCTCAAGCGCATCGCTGACGGATCCGTGGTTGGCGTGGAGCGGACGGCGACCGCGATGGTGGCCACGCCCGGTTCCGCGCGGTACGGGCCCCGACCGCCGCGGCCCCCCGGAGGCGGCCGGCCAGGTGGCCGAGCACGCTGCGACACACCACACCGTAGTACCCGACGGGCCGGAAGGCGTCTTGAACCGCCCCTCCCCCTTCCCTCCAATTCCCCTTTCTCGACGGCATCGGACTACCCGCTTCCCCAGATGCCCGGAAGCCAAGACCACGGGTCCTGAGAGTCGGAGACCAGCGCGCCCTCAGCAGTCACGGCCAGCTCGTCCGCGCGGTCGGTGAAGCGTCGGTGCGGCGCTCGAGGACGTGCGACACCGCCTTCCTCGCCGGGTTCTGCCTCCGAGTGACGCCCGGGTGAGCTGCCCCGGGGTGGCGTTCACCCCGCGTCGGCGATGTTCTGCGCGCCAATCGCGTCGAGCCGAAGAAGACAAGCATGGATTCCTCTGGTGGTTCCTCATCAGCTTCCGAAGGTCCTGGCCGTCCGGTCGCAGAAGGCCCTCCTCTGAGCGTCGAGGAACGGGCCGAGTACGAACGGCTGCGCCAGGCGGCCGGGGTGCGTCACCGGCGCCTGCGCTATGGGGCTGCCTCCGTACTGCTGGTGCTGACCTTCCTCCTGGCGCCGCTTGCCGTGGTCGCGGCCTGGGTCGACTCCGAGGTCTCCGACACCGACCGGTACGTCCACACCGTCGCCCCGATCGCCACCGAGCCCTCCGTGCAGAACACCGTGACCGACCGGCTCACCAAGCGCGTGGTCGACAACGTCGATGTCGCGGCCTTCACCGCGGCCATCGCCCGGACGTTGCAGCGGGAGGGAGCGCCCCCTCGTGTGGTCCTGGGCGCCGAGGCGCTCACCGGCCCGCTGACGAGCGCGCTCAACTCGACCGTCCACGACATCGTGCACAAGGTGGTGACCAGCGAGCGGTTCGCCGAGGTGTGGGACGACGCCAACCGACAGGCCCACTCCGCCGTGGTCAAGGTCCTCACCGGCGAGGGCGGCAGCGCCGTCCAGGCAGGCGACGACAGCATCGACCTGAACCTCGGCGCCGTCATCGACAACGTCAGGCAGAAGCTGGTGGACTCGGGTTTCGACCAGGCCGCGAGGATCCCGGACGTCGACAAGACGATCACTCTGTTGCAGACCGACAAACTGGACGAGGCCCAGGGCGCCATGCGTCTGCTGAACGTGATGGGCACCTGGCTCCCGGTCCTCTTCCTGATCCTGGCGGCGCTCGCCGTCTGGAGCGCGCCCGCGCACCGCGTCGCCCTGATGAGCACGGCCATCGGCGTAGGCGTCATGATGATCGTGCTGCTCGTCGGCCTCGCCGTGATGCGCCAGGTATATCTGGACTCCGTCCCCAGGACCGCCCTCCCGCAGGGCACCGCGGCCGACATCTACGACATCTTCATCCGCTTCCTGAGGAACAGCACCGTCACGGTCCTGGTCGTCGCCGTGATCACCGCGTTGGCCGCCTATCTGTACGGGCCCGGACGGGGTGCCCGCTGGGTCAGACGGACGGCGGCCGGCGGAACCGGGGCGACGGGCCGGTTCATGGCGCGCCACGGTCTGCGCACCGGCACCACCGGCCGCTGGCTGGGCGCGCACGGCAAATGGACCAGCGGCATCGTCATCGCCGGGGGCGCGCTCGCCCTGGTGCTCTGGAACTACCCCACCCCCGGGACCGTGGCACTTGTCCTCGGCTTGGTCGTCCTCGTGCTGGCACTCCTCGCCATCCTCGCGGCGGCCTCCGGCACAGCCGGACACCCGGACGCGGACCGCGTCACCCGGGGCGGGTGACCGGCCGGTCACCCGCCC
>NZ_JBHVCP010000088.1:0-22782 GCF_042803315.1 Streptomyces sp. NPDC057424 | reverse complement strand
GTTGAGTTTTCTGCTTCGGGTTTGGCGGTGTGGGGGTTGGCCTGGGGGGTGGTTGCGTTCGCGTTGCCTGCGGCTCAAGCTCGTGCCGGGCCCGGCGCTACCGGGAACCGCGCGCCCGGGGGCGGGCATGCCGCCCCGGACGAGCGGAGCGCGTCGGTCGTCGTCGAGTGGATGCACACGGCCGATGCCACCATCAAGGCCGAGGCCCGTCCGTCCCCGCCCGAGCTGTTCATCCTGCAGGCGTACGTCTCCACCGCCGTCTACAACGCCGTCGTCGGCGTCACGGGTCGCTTCACCCCGTACAAATGGGACGAGCGGGCGCCTCGTACGGCCTCGTCCGCGGCGGCTGCCGCCTCGGCGGCGCACCAGGTGCTGCGCCATCACTTCCCCGGGGCCGCATCCCGGCTGGACACCGCCCTGACCGGCACGCTCGCGCGGATCCCCGACGGCGAGGCCGAGGACGAGGGCGTCGCGTTCGGGAAGCTCGCCGCCGACCACATCATCGATCTGCGCCGCGGTGACGGCCGCGGCGCGTCGGTGCCCTTTCCCTTCCGCCCGGGCCCCGGCGTCTGGCGACCCACCCCACCCGGCCACGAGCCCTTCAGCACGGCCTGGGTCGGCAGGGTCCGGCCCCTGCTGCTGGACAGCCCGCACCAGTTCCGCCCCGGCCCGCCGCCTTCGCTCCGCTCCGCCCGGTACGCGAAGGACCTCAACGAACTGGCGTACTACGGAGGGCGGACCGGCTCGCGCCGGACGCCCGAACAGACGGACACCGCGCACTACTTCGTCGCCCCGAACCTGCAGGAGGCCCTGGGCGACCACGCCACCCGGCACGGACTCGGCATCGCCGAGACGGCGCGCCTGTACGCGGCGGCCAACACAGCACAGGCGGACGCCGTCATCACGGCCTGGGACGCCAAACTCCACTACGGCACCTGGCGCGCCGTCACGGCCGTCCGGGAGGCGGACAGCGACGGCAACCCGGCGACCCGGCCGGACCGGGGCTGGGAGCCGCTGCTCGTCACGCCGTCGCATCCGGACTACCTCAGCGGCCACACCACCATGGGCGGCGCGCTGATGCGCATGCTCACCGGGATCCTCGGCACCTCCCGCGTCGACCTGAACATCCGGTCGAACAGCTCCGGTACGTACCGCCACTACCGCTACGCCCAGGAGTACGAACAGGACGTCATCGACGCGCGGGTCTGGGGCGGGATCCACACCCGGACGGCCGACGAGGTGGGCAACGCCACCGGCCGGCAACTCGCGGCCTGGGCACTGCGGAAGTACTTCCGCCCGAGCCCCTGACCCCGCAGCGGACTCCGAAACCCGAGGGCGGCGTCACGTCCCCTCGTACCCTCGATCACCCTGCGGAGCCCCGCGGCCGGCGGCGGTGATGACCCTGCGGCGGCTCCGGGTACGGACAAACGCCGGACAGGCTGATCAGCTCAGCCCGTCCGGCGTTCGAGGGACGAGTCCGTTCAGGGCGAACGGGGGCCGGGGGCGCAGCCCCCGGGAAGGTCAGGCCAGGTTCACGGAACGCGCGGACGTGGCGCCGATCTCCGCCGCGACCTCGGCCAGCACACCGGCGGTCACCGTGTCGTCCACGGTCAGCACCGCCAGCGCCTCGCCGCCGGCCACCGACCGCGACACCTGCATGCCGGCGATGTTGAGGCCCGCCTCGCCGAGGATGCGGCCCACCGCGCCGACGACACCGGGGCGGTCCTCGTACTTCAGCACGATCATGTGGTCGGCGAGCGCGAGGTCCACGTCGTAGTCACCGACGGCGACGATCTTCTGGAGGTGCTTCGGGCCGGCCAGCGTGCCGGACACCGACACCTCCTCGCCGTCGGCGAGAGTTCCGCGCACCGTGACGACGTTGCGGTGCTCGGTCGCCTCGGAGCTGGTGGTGAGGCGCACCTCGACGCCGCGCTCCTGCGCGAACAGCGGGGCGTTGACGTACGACACCGTCTCGTCGACGACGTCCTCGAAGACACCCTTGAGCGCGGACAGCTCCAGCACCTTCACATCGTGCTGGGTGATCTCGCCGTACACCTCCACGTCGAGGCGGACCGCGACCTCACCGGCGAGCGCGGTGAAGATCCGGCCCAGACGCTCGGCGAGCGGCAGGCCCGGCTTGACGTCCTCGGCGATGACACCGCCCTGGACGTTCACCGCGTCCGGCACGAGCTCACCGGCGAGGGCGAGGCGCACCGAGCGGGCGACGGCGATACCGGCCTTCTCCTGCGCCTCGTCGGTGGAGGCACCGAGGTGCGGGGTGGCGACGACTTGGTCGAACTCGAAGAGCGGGGAGTCCGTGCAGGGCTCCTTCGCGTACACGTCGAGACCGGCACCGGCGACCCGGCCCTCCTTGAGGGCGGAGTACAGCGCCTCCTCGTCGACGATCCCGCCGCGCGCGGCGTTGACGATGCGCACGCTCGGCTTGACCTTGCGCAGCGCCTCGTCGCCGATCAGGCCGAGGGTCTCGGGGGTCTTGGGGAGGTGGACGGTGATGAAGTCGGAGACCTCGAGCAGCTCGTCCAGCGACAGCACCTTGACGCCCATCTGCGCGGCGCGGGCGGGCTGCACGTAGGGGTCGTAGGCGACGACCTTCATGCCGAAGGCCGACATGCGCTGCGCGACGAGCGCGCCGATGCGGCCGAGGCCGACGACACCGAGGGTCTTCTCGGCCAGCTCGACACCGGTGTACTTGCTGCGCTTCCACTCGCCGTTCTTCAGCGCGGCGTTCGCCTGCGGAATGTTGCGGGCGGTGGCGACGAGCAGACCGCAGGCCAGCTCGGCGGCGGTCACGATGTTGGAGGTGGGGGCGTTGACGACCATCACGCCGGCCTTGGTGGCGGCGGAGACGTCCACGTTGTCCAGGCCGACGCCGGCTCGTGCGACGACCTTCAGCTTGTTCGCGGCGGCGATCGCCTCGGCGTCGACCTTGGTCGCCGAGCGGACCAGGATCGCGTCCACGTCGGCGATGGCCGGGAGCAGCTCGGCTCGGTCCGCACCGTTGCAGTGCCGGATCTCGAAGTCCGGGCCCAGCGCGTCGACGGTGGCGGGCGACAGCTCTTCAGCGATGAGTACGACGGGTTTCGAGCTCACGTGAGTCCTCACAAGTCCAGTGCTGCGGACGGCCGTCCCGACGGCCGCAGGCGGTGGAGGGATGCTTGCCGCGTTGGAGACGCACGACGCTGTGGGCCTGACGCGTATGTATGTGTGCAGCAGTCTAGTGGCGCCGGGGGCGTCGCCTTGCGCCGCTGCGGAAGGATCACCCGTCCGTGGCCGGACGGGATGGACAACGCCGTACCACCGACGTTACCCGGGGTTCGCCGAAGGGGCCGGAGCGGGATGCTCCGGCCCCTCGGGCAGGCGGCTTACGCCTCCTCGTCGACCCAGCTCATGAGCTTGCGCAGCTCCTTGCCGGTGGTCTCCAGCAGGTGCTCGGAGTCCTGGGTCTTGTACTCGTTGTACTTCTTCAGACCGCCGTGGTACTCGTCCATCCACTGCTGGGCGAAGGTGCCGTCCTGGATCTCGGCGAGGACCTTCTTCATCTCGGCCTTGGTGGCGTCCGTGATGATCCGCGGGCCGGTGACGTAGTCGCCCCACTCGGCGGTCTCGGAGATCGACCAGCGCATCTTCTCCAGGCCGCCCTCGTACATGAGGTCCACGATCAGCTTCAGCTCGTGCAGGCACTCGAAGTAGGCGATCTCCGGCTGGTAGCCGGCCTCGGTCAGCGTCTCGAAGCCCGCCTTGACCAGCGCCGCGGTGCCACCGCAGAGGACGGCCTGCTCACCGAACAGGTCGGTCTCGGTCTCCTCGGTGAAGGTCGTCTTGATGACGCCGGCGCGGGTGCCGCCGATGCCCTTCGCGTACGACAGGGCCAGCGCGAAGCCGTTGCCCGTGGCGTCCTGCTCGACGGCGGCGATGCAGGGAACGCCGCGGCCCTCCTCGTACTGGCGGCGCACCAGGTGGCCCGGGCCCTTCGGGGCGACCATGCAGACGTCCACGCCGGCCGGGGGCTTGATGAAGCCGAAGCGGATGTTCAGGCCGTGGCCGAAGAACAGCGCGTCGCCGTCCTTCAGGTTGTCCTTGATGTGCTCCTCGTAGACCTGGGCCTGGATCGGGTCCGGGACGAGGATCATGATGACGTCGGCCTCGGCGGCGGCCTCCGACGGGCTCACCACGCGCAGGCCCTGCTCCTCGGCCTTGGCCTTGGACTTGGAGCCCTCGTGCAGACCGACGCGCACGTCGACACCCGAGTCACGGAGCGACAGCGCGTGGGCGTGGCCCTGGCTGCCGTAACCGATGACCGCGACCTTGCGGCCCTGGATGATGGACAGGTCGGCGTCGGCGTCGTAGAACAGCTCGGCCACTTTGGGTTCTCTCCTCGGGAGTGCAGGTGTTGCGTCCCACCGTATGACGGGGGGCGGAAGGGAAGTCTGAGGGTCTCGGAATACGGGCGGCCGACGGCGCGCCGACCGCCCGTCCCGGGTCTTACGCCGACCGGTCCAGGGCGCGCAGCGACCGGTCCGTGATGGATCGGGCACCGCGGCCGATCGCGATGGTGCCGGACTGGACGAGCTCCTTGATGCCGTACGGCTCCAGCATCTTGAGCATCGCGGTCAGCTTCTCGCCGGATCCGGTGGCCTCGATGGTGACGGCCTCCGGGGAGACGTCGACGGTCTTGGCGCGGAACAGCTGGACGATCTCGACGATCTGGGAGCGCGTCTCGTTGTCGGCGCGCACCTTCACCAGGACGAGTTCGCGCTGCACCGCCTGCGACGGCTCCAGCTCGACGATCTTCAACACGTTGACGAGCTTGTTGAGCTGCTTGGTGACCTGCTCCAGCGGCAGTTCCTCCACGCCGACGACGATGGTGATGCGGGAGATGTCGGGGTGCTCGGTGACACCGACCGCGAGGGAGTCGATGTTGAAGCCGCGGCGGGAGAACAGGGCGGCGATCCGGGCGAGGATGCCGGGGGTGTTCTCCACCAGGACGGAGAGCGTGTGCTTGGACATGATCTGCTTCCTTTACGGCTCTCAGTCGTCTTCGTTGTCGCCGAAGTCGGGGCGGACGTCCCGGGCGGCCATGATCTCGTCGTTGGAGGTGCCGGCGGCGACCATCGGCCAGACCATCGCGTCCTCGTGGACGATGAAGTCGACGACGACCGGGCGGTCGTTGATGGAGTTCGCCTCTTCGATGACCTTGTCGAGGTCGTCCGGGGACTCGCAGCGGATGGCGTAGCAGCCCATGGCCTCCGACAGCTTCACGAAGTCGGGGACGCGGGTGCCGCGGGCCTCCGGGTTCACGTCGTCCGGGCCGGAGTGCAGGACCGTGTTGCTGTACCGCTGGTTGTAGAAGAGGGTCTGCCACTGGCGGACCATCCCGAGGGCGCCGTTGTTGATGACGGCGACCTTGATCGGGATGTTGTTCAGGGCGCAGGTGGCGAGCTCCTGGTTGGTCATCTGGAAGCAGCCGTCGCCGTCGATCGCCCAGACGGCCCGCTCGGGCGCGCCGGCCTTGGCGCCCATGGCGGCCGGGACGGCGTAGCCCATGGTTCCGGCGCCGCCGGAGTTCAGCCAGGTGCCCGGCTTGTCGTACTCGATGTAGTGCGCGGCCCACATCTGGTGCTGACCGACGCCCGCCGTGAAGATCGTGCCCTCGGGGGCGAGCTGTCCGATGCGCTCGATGACCTGCTGCGGGGAGAGCGAGCCGTCGCCGGGCTGGTCGTAACCGAGCGGGTAGGTCTCGCGCCAGCGGTTCAGGTCGTTCCACCACATGCCGTAGTCGCCCCGGTGGCCCTCGCTGTGCTCCTTCTGCACGGCCTGGACCAGGTCGGCGATGACCTCGCGGGCGTCACCGACGATCGGCACGTCGGCGGCGCGGTTCTTGCCGATCTCGGCCGGGTCGATGTCAGCGTGGACGATCTTGGCGTGCGGGGCGAAGCTGTCCAGCTTGCCGGTGACGCGGTCGTCGAAGCGGGCTCCGAGGGCGACGATCAGGTCGGCCTTCTGCAGGGCGGTGACGGCGGCCACCGAGCCGTGCATGCCGGGCATGCCCAGGTGCTGCGGGTGGTTGTCGGGGAACGCGCCGAGCGCCATCAGGGTCGTGGTGACGGGCGCGCCGGTGAGCTCGGCGAGGACCTTCAGCTCGGCGGTGGCCCGGGCCTTGAGCACACCGCCGCCGACGTACAGCACCGGTCGGCGGGCCTGGGTGATCAGCTTGGCGGCCTCGCGGATCTGCTTGGCGTGCGGCTTGGTCACCGGGCGGTAGCCGGGCAGGTCCATGGCCGGCGGCCAGGAGAAGGTCGTCTTCGCCTGGAGGGCGTCCTTGGCGATGTCGACCAGGACCGGGCCGGGACGGCCGGTGGAGGCGATGTGGAAGGCCTGGGCGATGACCCGCGGGATGTCATCGGCCTGGGTGACGAGGAAGTTGTGCTTGGTGATCGGCATGGTGATGCCGACGATGTCCGCTTCCTGGAAGGCGTCCGTGCCGATCGCCTTGGAGGCCACCTGTCCGGTGATCGCGACCATCGGCACCGAGTCCATGTGCGCGTCGGCGATCGGCGTGACCAGGTTGGTCGCGCCGGGGCCCGAGGTCGCCATGCAGACGCCGACCTTGCCGGTGGCCAGCGCATACCCCTCGGCCGCGTGACCGGCGCCCTGCTCGTGGCGCACCAGGACGTGACGCACGCGGGTGGAGTCCATCAGCGGGTCGTACGCCGGAAGGATGCAACCACCGGGAATGCCGAATACCGTGTCGGCGCCGACCTCCTCGAGAGAGCGGATGAGGGACTGCGCGCCCGTCACCTGCTCGGGGGCGGAGTGGTGTCCTCCGGATCGGGGCCGGGGCTGCGGGTGGTGGGCCCCGGTGGCCTGCTCGGTCATCGGCATTCTCTTCTCAGATGCTGAGGGTTTTTGCGAGGTTTGTACGGTCTTCGGCTGCTGCACGAAAGGCGCCTGTGCAACAAAAAACCCCTCGTGCCATAAGGCAAGCGAGGGGAGCGCGCCGGGTGGGGTCGCTGAGCGGTCGAGGCTCAGCGTCAGCCGACGCGCTTTCCAAGTACGAGAATTCGGGTGCGCATGGCACTGACCCTCCCCCCGGCACGCACTCACTGTCAAGTGGGTGGGACGGGAGTCTCATTATGTGAGCGGAGGGCCGTACCGCCTCCGATGACGGCGGACACCCCCGAGCTGTACACCCGTGGAGCCCCCGCGAACGCCGGTTCGGACGGTCCGTTCGGCACCGGATAGTGGCCGGCGGCGAGCGCCCGGCGCAGCCGGTACTCGTCGAGCGGCCCGGAGAACGCCATGCCCTGCCCGTGCGTGCAGCCCATCGCGCGCAGGGCGATGACCTGCTCCGGCAGATCCACCCCCTCGGCCACGGACTTCAGCCCGAGGTCGCCCGCGATACGCAGCAGCCCGCTGGTGATCTTGTGCAGGCGTGCGGACTCGACGACACCCTCCACCAGACCGCGGTCGATCTTCAGGACGTCGACGGGAAGCCTCCTGAGGGCCGTGATCGCCGCGTAGCCGCTGCCGAACCCGTCGAGCGCGATCCGTACGCCGACGCGCCGCAGGGCGCCCAGACGCCGCTCCAGCTCGTCCAGCGGGACCCTCGGGTCGACATCGGACAGCTCGATGATCAGCGACCCGGACGGCAGCCCGTGCCGCGTGAGCAGCGCCTCGATCGAGCCGAGCGGCATCGACCGGTCCAGCAGCCGGCGGGCGCTCATCCGCACGACGACCGGCACGGACAGCCCGGTCGCGTGCCGCTCCGCGGCCTGCACGACGGCCTCCTCGATCATCCACCGGCCCAGCTCGGCGGTCTTGTCGCTGTCCTCGGCCACGCGCAGGAACTCCGCCGGGGTGAAGAGCACCCCTTGCGAGGAGCGCCAGCGCGCCTGCGCGGACACCGACGAGATCCGGCCGTCTTCCAGGGACACCACCGGCTGGTGCAGCAGGGCGAACTCCCCGTCGTGCAGCGCGGCCCGCAGGCGGGTGGCCAGCTCCGCCTTGCGGACGACGTCCTGCTGCATCTGCGGCTTGTACAGCTCGACGCGGCCCTTGCCACCGGCCTTGGCGCGGTACATGGCCAGGTCGGCGTTGCGCAGCAGCTCGCCCGCGCCGAGGCCGGCCTCGGCGAAGGCCACGCCGATGGAGGCGTTGACCCGGACATCGTTGCCGTCGATGAGGTAGGGCTGGGACAGCGTCGTCCTGAGGCGGTCGGCGAGCTCCAGGATGTGCCGCTCCCGGGCGTCCCGGTCGCGGGTGTTGTCCCCCGCGATCAGGGCCGCGAACTCGTCTCCGCCGAGCCGGGAGGCGGTGTCGCCGTGCCGGACGGAGTCCTGGAGTCTGCGGGCGGCCTGCACGAGCAGCTCGTCCCCGGCCTGGTGCCCGATCGTGTCGTTGACGGCCTTGAAGCCGTCGAGGTCGATGAACAGCACGGCCGTGTTCCGCAGGGCCACGCCCCGGTCGGAGGCGCGGCGGCCCGAGAGGGCGTGCTGGACGCGCTTGGTGAACAGGGCGCGGTTGGGCAGGTCGGTGAGCGGGTCGTGCTCGGCGTTGTGCTGCAACTGGGCCTGGAGCCGCACCCTTTCGGTCACGTCGCGGCTGTTGAAGATCAGGCCGCCGTGATGGCGGTTGACGGTCGACTCGACGTTCAGCCAGCCGTCGTCACCCGAGCGGAAGCGGCACTCGATGCGCGTGGTGGGTTCCTCGACCGGGTTGGCGGCGAGGAATCTGCGCACCTCGTGCACGACGCAGCCCAGGTCCTCGGGGTGGATGAGATGGGCCAGTTCCGTCCCCACCAGCTCCTCCGCCGAGCGGCCGTACACGCCGGCTGCCGCCGGGGAGACGTACCTCAGGACGCCGCTGGGGGCGGCGATCATGATGACGTCACTGGAGCCCTGCACCAGGGAGCGGAAGTGGTTCTCCTTCTGCGCCAGTTCCTGGGTGAGGGTGATGTTGTCGAGCAGCATGATGCCCTGGCGCACGACGAGCGCGAGCACGACGGTGCCCCCGGTGAGCAGGACCACGCGGTCGACGCTGCGGCCGTTGAGGACGTTGTAGAGGATCCCCAGGGTGCACACGGCGGCCGCGAGATACGGCGTGAGGGCGGCGAGGGAGCCGGCGATGGGCCGGGCGGCCGGGTACCGGCTGTGCTCGGCGCCCGGCAGGGGCATCTGGTGGTGGGGGCCGCTGCGCTGTCCCGGCACGTGCTCGTGCACCACGCGGGTGTGCCCCGTGCCGCCGTGCCGGTCCGGGCCGTGCCGGTCGCTCTCCGAGCGGCGCCCGGCCCACGGGGCGTACGCCAGGAGCAGCGAGCCGGCGAACCAGCCCGCGTCGAGCAGTTGGCCGGAGCGGTAGTCGTGGTGCATGAGCGGCGAGGTGAACAGGGCGTCGCACATCACGGTCAGCGCGAGGGCGCCGATGGCGGTGTTGACCGCGGAGCGGTTCACCGCGGACCGCCTGAAGTGCAGGGCGAGCACCATGCTCACCAACGCGATGTCGAGCAGCGGGTATGCCAGCGACAGCGCGGTGTGCGCCACGCTCGGCCCTTCGGACTTCGCGGCCTGGGCGAGGGCGAGGCTCCAGGCCAGCGTCAGCAGCGAGCCGCCGATGAGCCAGGCGTCCAGCCCGAGACAGACCCAGCCGGCCTTGGTCACCGGCCGCTTGGCGAGCACCAGCAACCCGACGATCGCGGGCGGCGCGAAGCAGAGGAAGAACAGGTCTGCGTAGCTGGGACTGGGCACGGGCAGCCCCAGGACCACCTCGTACCACCCCCAGACCAGGTTGCCCAGGGCGGCCATGGCCGAGGAGAGGCCGAACAGCAGCCAGGCGGGCCGAAAGCGGGTGCAGCGGCTGCGGGCGTAGACGAAGCACGAGACGGCGGCGGTGGCGGCCGCGGCGCTCAGCCCGAAGTCGCCCATGATCAGCGCCAGTTCGCTCGAACCCCAGCCGAACGCGGCACCGACGGCGTATCCCGCGCAGACCAGGGCGAGGCCGAGTTGGAGAGCCGGGCCCGGCCGGCGGCCGGTGACCGGAGTGCGAGGCAGCAGCGCGCCCGGTGACGGAGGCTGTGCCCGCAGCGCTCCGTCCAGCGTGGGGGTGGGGGGCGCGCTCACCGGGTCCTCCCGGTCCGCGCCGCGCCCGGTTCCTGCGGGTCCCGGTGGACCTGCAGATCATGCCTTCCGCGGCCGCCGGGCCCGCGGCGGTGATGGCTGCGTTCGGTGCGGTGTTCGCTGTGGTGGGTGTGGTGGCCGCCGTGATCGGCGTGGTGACCGCGTCCGCCGGCGGCCGTCCGCCAGGGTCGCCGCCGGCCGCCCCGCCCCGTCGGATCGCTCGTCCAAAGGCCGTGCATCGCCTGTCGCCCCCCTCACAGTCTGAAGTGTCCGTCCCCGGCGCCGAACGGTCCCCGGCGCTGCCCCTGTCGGGACGATACACCAGTCTCGTCACTCAGGGACATAGGTTCTCTACGCTCCGTGACGATCAACAGATATATGAGTACCCACCGCACCCGGAGGATTGCGGACGGTACTCGAAGGTCTCTCAGTCGGTTGATGCACCCGTCGTGAGGATCACGTTGCGGAGCGGCTCCCGGTTCACATAACGGTTCAACTGGTCCGCCAGGAGCCGCCTGGCGCGCGGAAGGAACGCGGAGGTGGGTCCGCCGACATGGGGGCTGATGAGTACCCCCGGCGCACGCCACAAGGGGTGTTCGCGCGCCAGCGGCTCCGGATCGGTGACGTCCAGGGCGGCGGTGATGCGGCCGCTCTCCAGCTCGGCGAGCAGGGCCTTGGTGTCGACGACCGGGCCGCGGGCGACGTTGACGAGGAGCGCTCCGTCCTTCATCCGGGCCAGGAAGTCGGCTCCGGCCAGGCCACGGGTGGTTTCGGTGAGCGGGGTGGACAGGATGACGACGTCCGCCTCCGGCAGCAGCGCGGGGAGTTCGGTGAGCGGATGCACCGGACCGCGCGCCGTGGTGCGCTCGGAGCGCGCGACGCGCGCCACCCGCGCCACCTCGAACGGAACGAGCCGGTCCTCGATGGCCTCGCCGATCGAGCCGTATCCCACGATGAGGACGTTCTTGTCCGCGAGCGCGGGCCGGAACCCGCCGAGCCACTCCCCCCGGTCCTGCGCACGGACGAAGTCGGGGATCCCGCGCAGCGAGGCCAGGATCAGCGCGAGGGTGAGCTCGCCGGTGCTGGCCTCGTGCACCCCGCGCGCATTGCACAGCCGCACGCCCGCAGGCAGGTGCCCGAGCCCGGGCTCCACGTGGTCGATCCCGGCGGAGAGGGTCTGCACGACCTGGACGTTGCTCATCCGCCCCATGGGACGCACGCACAGCGGGCTGGGCTTCATGTACGGGACGACGTAGAAGGCACAGTCGGCCGGGTCCGCGGGGAAGTCCTCCCCGCCGTTCCAGAAGCGGTAGTCCGGGCCCTCGGGGAGTCCCTCGATCTCGTCCGGCGGGATGGGCAGCCACACGTCAGCAGTCATGCTCTGGAGGCTATGTCAGGCGCCTGCGGCGGCAGAGGTTAGGTTGGGGTGGCTCGAACAGGGAGGGTCACGACCAGGTGGAGCGCAGGACGATCGGCGCGGCGGCGCTCGCGGTGGGGGCCGTCGGACTCGGGTGCATGCCGATGAGCTGGGCCTACAGCGCGTCGAGGCGGCGCGGCGACGAGTCGCTCAGGGCAGTGCACCGGGCGCTCGACCTGGGCGCGTCCCTGCTGGACACGGCCGACATGTACGGCCCCTTCACCAACGAGCTTCTGGTGGGGCGGGCGTTGAAGGAGCGGCGGTCCGACGCGTTCGTGTCGACGAAGGTCGGACTGCTCGTGGGCGACCAGCACATCGTCGCCAACGGCCGCCCCGGGTACGTGAAGCGGGCCTGCGACGCGTCGCTGCGGCGGCTCCAGACGGACGTCATCGACCTCTACCAGCTGCACCGGGCCGACCCCGAGGTGCCGGTGGAGGAGACCTGGGGCGCGATGGCGGAACTCGTCCAGGCCGGGAAGGTACGGGCGTTGGGCCTGTGCGCGGTGGGCGCGCGGGCCGGCCGCCGGGCCGGGGCCCGGCGGCACGACGGAACGATCCGGCAGCTGGAGCGGGTGCAGCAGGTCTTCCCGGTGAGCGCGGTGGAGGCGGAGCTGTCGGTGTGGTCGCCGGAGGCACTGGAGACCCTGCTGCCGTGGTGCCGGACACGGGGCGTCGGCTTCCTCGCCGCGATGCCGCTGGGCAACGGCTTCCTGACCGGCAGGCTGCGGCCCGGCGCGGGGTTCGAGGCGGACGACCCGCGCGCCCGACACCCCCGCTTCACGGCCGAGATGATGGCCGCGAACCAGCCGTTCGTCGCGGGCCTGCGCCGCGTGGCCCGCCGGCACGGCACGGACGTCACGCCCGCCCAGGTCGCCCTCGCGTGGGTGCTGGCCCAGGGCCCGCACGTGGTCCCGGTCCCGGGCACGAAACAGGAGCGCTGGGTCACGGAGAACACGGCCGCGACGGCACTGCGCCTGACCCCCGACGACCTCAGGGAGATTGCGGAGCTGCCACCGGCCCAGGGATCGTGGGACTGAACCCCGGTTCCGCCGCCGGGGCGTTTCGGGCAAACCCCGTGTTCCTGGTTCTGCGTTCCGTGATCGGGAACCTGGGAGCCGCGAGCGGTGTATGACAGGGAGAGGACCTGCCCCGTCGAAGGGACCATGATCGTGTCACGTCGAGCCGTCCCGACCGTGCTGGCCGCCGCCGCGCTCCTGCTGACGGCCGGTTGCTCCTCCGACGGCGGAGGATCGTCCGCCAAGGACGAGAGCACCTCCCCCAGCCGTACGGCACCGGGATCGTCCGCGCCGCCGCGACAGGCCGCCGAGGAGACGCCACCCGCCAAGGGCTCGGTGAAGGTGGTGCGCACCGTCGCCGAGGGCCTGGAGTCCCCCTGGGGTCTCGCTCCGCTGCCGGGCGGCGGCCTGCTCGTCGCCTCCCGGGACGAGGGGACGATCGTCCGGGTCGACGAGAAGACCGGCAAGAAGACCGAACTGGGCGAGGTGCCGGGGGTCTCGGCGGCCGGCGAGGGCGGCCTCCTCGGGCTCGCCCTGTCCCCCGACTACGCCTCGGACCACATGGTCTACGCGTACTTCACCTCGGCCTCCGACAACCGCATCGTCCGCATGATCTACGACGAGCAGAAGCCCCGCGGCGAGCAGCTCGGCGCGCCCGACACGGTCTTCAGGGGCATCCCCAAGGGCTTCGTCCACAACGGCGGCCGCATCGAGTTCGGCCCCGACAAGATGCTGTACGTGGGGACGGGCGAGAGCGGCGACACCGGCCTGTCCCAGGACAAGGACTCCGTGGGCGGCAAGATCCTGCGCCTGACCCCGGAGGGCGAGCCGGCGCCGGGCAACCCGTTCCCCGACTCACCGGTGTACTCCTACGGCCACCGCAATGTGCAGGGCCTGGCCTGGGACGGCGAGCAGCGGCTGTTCGCCTCGGAGTTCGGCCAGGACACCTGGGACGAGCTCAACGCGATCAAGCCCGGCGACAACTACGGCTGGCCGGAGGCCGAGGGCAGGTCCGGCGACTCCGGGTTCCACAACCCGGTCGACCAGTGGACCACGGCCGAGGCCTCCCCCAGCGGCATCGCCCACGCCGAGGGGTCGATCTGGATGGCGGGCCTGCGCGGCAAGCGCCTGTGGCGCATCCCGCTGAACGGCACCGAGGCCTCGGCCGAGCCGCAGTCCTTCCTGGAGGGCGAGTACGGCCGGCTGCGCACGGTGGTGCCGGCGGGCGGCGACCGGCTGTGGCTGGTGACCAGCAACACGGACGGCCGGGGCAGCCCGAAGGACGGGGACGACCGGATCCTGGAGCTGCAGGTGAAGTAGCGGCTCCCGCCGGGCCCCAGGCGGATTCGTTTCGCGCAGGGTGCCGGGGCGCACGGCTCCCCGGCAGCGTCCATGCCGCCCGTCCGGCCTCTCCTCATCCTCAATCCGGCCAGGGCATGGACCAGAGGCCGGCCGCCTCGGCGAGCGTGGGATCACTGAGGGGTCCTTTCACGGCTCCTTCGAAGCCGCGCTGGGAGGCTGTGGGCTAGGTGTCTCGGCTCGCAGGGTCGTCGGGCTCCTCCCCGGGCGGGCGTACGACGACCTTCCCGGACGCGAGGTCTATCGGTCCGCGTCCGGGATCGCCGTCCCCGACGTCCTCACGGGCCAGTTCCAGACGGTTCTGCTCGTCGCGGGTGTGCTTGCGCCCGGGCGAGAACAGTTCCTCGAACACGTTGAACAACGGTGCCTCCCTGGGCCGCGGGATCCGCGACGTCCTCTCCAGCGTATGCCTCAGCCCGCCGGACCGGGCATGACCATGGCGACCGGGAACAGCCCGAGCCGGTGCGCCATCGCCGCCGCCTCGCCCCGCCCGGAGACGCCGAGCTTCCCCAGGATGTTGGAGACGTGCACGCTCGCGGTCTTCGGCGAGATGAACAGCTCCTGCGCGATGCGGCGGTTGGTGTGGCCGGCGGCGACCAGGCGCAGCACGTCCCGTTCCCGGCTGGTCAGACCGAGGGCCTCGGCGGGGTCGGCGGGCGCGGGCCCTGGTTCCTCGGCGGGCGGGAGCGGGAGCCGGGCGCGCCGGCCGAGTGCGGTGGCGGCGTCGCCGAGCGGCCGGGCGCCGAGATGCCGGGCGACGGTGTGGGCGAGGCGGAGCAGTTCCGTGGCGCGTTCGCGCTCGTCCTCGCCGCCGGATGTCAGCAGGGACTCGGCCAGGCGGTACCGGACGCGGGCGAGGTCGTAGGGCCGGTCCAGGGATTCGAAGGCGGTGACCACGTCCGACCAGGTGTCCGGGGTGCTCCGGCCCTCGGCGCGCTGGAGTTCGGCGCGGACCCACCGCTCGTGGGCGAGCCAGACGGGGGCGTGCGTGGTGAGGCGCCTGACGGCAAAGAAGATGCTGTTCAGGACCTCCTCGCGGCCGTCGCGGGCGGCGGGCAGCGCCCGGGCGTCGGCCTCGGCGGTGGCCGCTTGGAGCAGCAGCGGCCAGGCGTAGCGCTGGGTGCCGAGCGGGAAGCCGGACTCCAGGGTGCGGGCCAGTTCGGCGCGGGCGTCGGCCAGGCGGCCCTCGGCGGCGGCGAGGGCGATGGTGAGGCAGGCGATCGGCAGGTCGTGCTGCGGCATGGGGTCGTGCGGGCCGTAGCAGGCGCGGGCCTCGGCGAGGTGGCGGGCGGCCTCGGGCACCTGGCCGCGGGCGAGTGCGAGGAACGCCAGGCTGCCGGCGCCGGACCCGTACGGCGCGGCCGTCTGCCCTTGCCGCTGGGCGCTGACGGCCGTCTCGGCGGCCTCGTCCCAGCGCCCCAGGGAGATGAGCGACTCGGCGAGGTTGCCCCGGACCCAGCCCTCGGACTCGGTCAGTCCCATCCGGCAGGTGAGCCGCAGGCCCTCGCGCAGAATGTCCACGGACTCCTCGGAGCGCCCGATGCCTTCCAGGGCGGACGGCAGGTTCACATGGCTGCGGCCCACGACGACCGCGAGACCACGGGCCACCACCTCGTCCCTGACGTCGTACATGTGGGCCAGTCCGGCTTCGGTCTGCCCTGCCTCGACCATGAGCCCGCCGAGGGTGAGCCGGGCGTGGGACTCGATCTCGTCGGCGCCCACCATGCGCGCGTACTCGACGGCCCGCTCGGCGGCGGCCAGGGCCTCCGGTCCGGGCTGGCGGAGCATCGACCAGTGCGCGACCGTGGCCAGCACCTCGGCGTGCACCTCGGACGGCGGCAGGCCGCGGACCAGGTCCTGTGCCGTGGCGATCTCCTTCCAGCCGTCGCCGCGGGCGAGCCGCTGCACCAGCCGGGAGCGCTGGATCCAGAACCACGCGGTGCGCAGCTGGTCGTTCTCCTCGTCCAGCAGGCGCAGCGCCCGCTTGGTGATCTTCAGGGCGCGTTCGCGCTCCCCGCACAGCCGTCCGGCGACGGCCGCCTCGGCCAGCAGGTCCAGATAGCGCAGCGGGGTGGTGGCCGGGTCGCAGCCGCAGGGAGGGTAGACCTCGGCGTAGTCGGCGGGGCGCAGGGTCCGGCGAACGGCCTCGGGGGCGGCGTCCCACAGCTCCATCGCCCTTTCCAGAAGCCGGAGTTGCTCGGAGTAGGCGTGGCGCCGGCGGGCCTCGACGGAGGCTTCGAGGACGGCGGGCAGGGCCTTGGCTGCGTCGTGGGCGTGGTACCAGTAGCTGGCCAGGCGGGTCGCCCGCTGGTCGGCGGGGACGAGGGCGGGGTCGCTCTCCAGGGCCTCGGCGCAGCGGCGGTTGAGGCGGGAGCGTTCGCCGGGGAGGAGGTCGTCACTGACGGCCTCGCGGACCAGGGAGTGGCGGAAGCGGTAGCCGTCGCCGCCGGGCGCGGGGGCGAGGATGCTGGCGTTCACGGCGGCCCGCAGTGCCTCGATGAGCTCGTCCTCGGTGAGCCGGGCGACGGCGGACAGCAGCCGGTACTCGACGGTGGAGCCGCCCTCGGCGACGATCCGGGCGACCTGCTGGGCAGGCTCCGGCAGCCCTTCCACGCGGACGAGCAGCAGGTCGCGCAGGGAGTCGGTCAGGCCCGTCCGACAGCCCTCATGGGCGGCGACGGCGAGTTCCTCGACGAAGAAGGCGTTGCCGTCGGAGCGTTCGAAGATCGCGTCGATCCGGCCGGGTTCGGGTTCATGGGCGAGGATCCCGGCGACCTGGCGGCTCACCTCGTCACGGTTGAAGCGGGCGAGTTCGAGGCGGCGGATCGTACGGAGCCGGTCGAGCTCGGCGAGCAGCGGCCTGAGCGGGTGGCGGCGGTGGATGTCGTCGGAGCGGTAGGTGGCGAGGACGACGAGGCGGCCGGTGCGCAGGGTGCGGAAGAGGTAGGAGAGCAGATGGCGGGTGGAGGCGTCGGCCCAGTGCAGGTCCTCCAGGGCGAGGACGACGGTGTGCTCGGCGGCGACGCGCTCCAGCAGGCGTGCGGTGAGCTCGAAGAGGCGGGCCATGCCGTCCTCGTCGTGCCGCCCGGCCCTCGACTCGCCCAGCTCGGGCAGCAGCCGTGCCAGTTCCTCCTCCTGGCCGGCGGCCGCGGCGGCCAGCTCGCCGGGGAGTTCGCGGCGCAGTGCGCGCAGTGCGGTGGAGAAGGGGGCGAAGGGCAGCCCGTCGGCGCCGATCTCCACGCAGCCGCCGAGTGCGATCACCGCCCCGCGGCGGCGGGCGGCGGCGGCGAACTCCTCGACCAGGCGGGTCTTGCCGACTCCGGCCTCCCCGCCGATGAGCAGCGCCTGCGGCTCGCCCTCGCAGGCGCGCACGAGCGCGTCGTGCAGCGTGCCCAGTTCCTCGGCACGGCCGACGAACACGGGGCTGACGGACCTGGTCTCCACGGCCCCGAGCATCGCATGCGGGTCCGAGGGCGCGGCACCGGTTTTCCGTCGAACGGCCGGAGCAGCGGCCGCCGTTCCCGCAGGAACGACGACCGCTGCTCCCCGGACGGCCACGCCCGCGGCCGGTCCCGCCCCGGTGTTCACGCCGTCCGGGCGGACCGGAGCCGGCGGAAGCGGCGGCTATGGCTTTCGTGCTCGGGGGAGTCTGCGCGCGCTTCGTGGCGGGCCGCGCGGCGGGCCCGGGCGGCCTCGCGGACCAGACGCTCGTGGTCGGCCCGGCGGATGAGGTCGGAGGTGCGCAGCTGCTGGAGTTCGTACTCGTACATGGTGTGTCCTTGAGGAGAGGCCGGTCACGGAGTGTTTCTCCGCGATGACCTCACTCTCGTCTCCCAGGCGGGCCTGCCACATCGGGAGAGTTCCGCATCTATGGCGGTGGGAGGGGCCTTAGACGCGGCTGAGGGGCCTCAGGGGCTCCGTAAGGTGCTTACGGAACGCCTAAGACCCCTCAGGAGCCGCGGGCTCTCAGCTCGCGGACGGCAGTCCGAGCAGGATGCCGGTGTACTTGAGGACGGCCAGGAACAGGCCGATGACGCCGAGGGCGACTCCCGCCCAGGCGACGGACTTGATCCAGGGGGCCTGGATCCTGCCCGGCGTGCCGAACGCGGGCCGGGCCAGCGTCACGACACCGACGACCAGTGCGATCAGCGCGAACAGGCCGCCCCACAGGGCGGTGGTCTGCCAGGCGTCGCCGTAGACCGCCTGGATCTGCTGGGCCACGCCCGCGTTCTGCGCGGTCTCCAGCTGACCGACGAGGTTCTGGCGCGCGGCGGCCACCGTGCCGATCCAGCTGCCGGTGAGCGAGACGACACCCAGGGCGGCGGAGACCACGGCTGCGGCGCCCTGGCCTACGCCGGAGGGGCTCTCCTCCTTGGTCTGCGCGTCGTCGGCCGCGGCCTGGACCTCGGTCTGGGGCGCCTCGTCGGACTCGGTGGTGCCCACCGCCTTCTCGGTCGTGGCCTGGGTGGCCTCGGTCTCGTCCACTGCGTTCGTTGCCATGTCTCGCACCGTAGATTCGCTGTCTGAGAAGTCTCTTAATGGTCTCTGTGAGCGGCATGCGCACGTGCGGCGCGCCACTCGGGTGCCAGCACGGACCAGACTTCGAGATCGTGCCGTACGCCACCATAGGGGTGGGCCTCGCGTCGCACACCGTCACGGGTCATACCGAGTCGCCGCGCCACGTTCAGGCTCGGCCGGTTGCCGGAGGCGGCGACCCACTCGACACGGTGGATGCCGCGCCGCTCGACGGCCCAGTCGATGAGGACCCGCATCGCCCGCGTGACCAGGCCCCGGCCCGTTCCGGCCGGTTCCAGCCAGCATCCGACCTCGCAGTTTCCGGTGGTCGCGTCGAAGTTCAGGAACAGCACCCCGCCCACCAGCGTCCCCTCCAGCCACAGGCCGTGCAGGGAGCCCGTGTCGGCGGCGCGCATGTCGGCGTAGAGCTGGAGCTTCGCGCGGGCCGAGAGCAGGTCCGTCTCGGTCGTCCCGAACGGGATGTACTGGCCGATGAACTCCCGCCCCCGGTCCAGGTGCGCCAGGAACTCCCCGGCGTGCCAGGGCTCCAGGGGCCTCAGCTCGGCGTCGTCACCCAGGGATATCGCGTACATCCCGCTGCCGCTCCTCCTCCGCCAGGACGTCCGCCACCTCGGCGTCCGTCGCGGCGGCCAGCCTCTCATGGGCGGCGCGGCTCTCGGGCGGCTCGATGCTGATGCGCGGCATGCGCCGGTCCAGCCAGCGGGGCAGCCACCAGTTGGCGCCGCCGAGCAGGTGCATCAGGGCGGGGACGAGGAGCGTGCGCAGCACGAAGGCGTCCAGGGCGACGGCGGCGGCCAGGGCGATGCCGAACATGGCGATCACCCGGTCGCCGCTGAGCACGAAGGCCAGGAAGACGGAGATCATGATGACCGCGGCCGAGTTGATCACCCGGCTGGTCTCGGCGAGGCCGACGCGCACGGCCCGCCGGTTGTCGCCGGTCTCCAGCCACTCCTCGTACATCCGGCTGACCAGGAAGACCTGGTAGTCCATGGAGAGGCCGAAGAGCACGGAGACCATGATCACGGGCAGGAAGGGCTCGATGGGCCCCGCGCTGCCGAGACCGAGCAGTTCGCTGCCCCAGCCCCACTGGAAGATCGCGACCACCACCCCGAAGGCGGAGGCCACGGCGGCGACGTTCATCGCGGCGGCCTTCAGCGGGATGCCGACGGACCGGAAGGCGAGCAGGAGGAGCAGACAGCCCAGGCCGATGACGACGCCGACGAACACGGGCAGCTTGGAGACGATGACGTCGGCGAAGTCGTCGTAGCCGGCCGTCATGCCACCCACCTGCACGTCGAGCGAGGTGCCCGACTCGGCACGCGGCAGCACCTCGCCGCGCAGCCGGTCGACGAGGTCGCTGGTGTCCTTCGACTGCGGGGAGGACTCCGGGACGACGGTCAGGTACGCGGTGTGGCCGCCGGAGTCGAACGTCACCGGGGTGACCGAGGCGACACCGTCGGTGGTGCGGAGGGTGCCGTCGAGGTTGTCCAGGGCGACTCTGTCGCCTGCTCCGTCGACCTTGGTGACGAGGGTGAGCGGCCCGTTCACGCCGGGGCCGAAGCCGTCGGCGAGCAGGTCGTAGGCCTGGCGGGTGGTAGCCGTCCGCGGTCCGTTGCCCTGGTCGGAGGTGCCCAGGTGCAGGGAGAGGGTGGGCAGCGCGAGGACGGCCATGACGGCCAGGGCGACCGCGCCGAGCACCTTGGGGTGGCGTTCCACGAAGGCCGACCAGCGGGCCGCGAACCCGGTGGGCACCTCGGGTTCGGGTCCGTGCTCCACGAGGCGGCGGCGCTCACGGCGGCTGAGCGCGCGCATGCCTATGAAGGACAGCAGGGCGGGCAGCAGGGTGACGGAGGCGGCGACGGTGAGGATCACGGTGAGGCTGGCCGCGACGGCGACGCCGTTGAGGAAGCTCAGCCGGAGGATCAGCATGCCCAGGAGGGCGATGCAAACGGTGGCACCCGCGAACACGACCGCCCGTCCCGTGGTCGCGACGGCGTTCGTGGCGGCCTCCGTGACGGACAGCCCGCGTTTCAGTCCGCGCCGGTGTCTGGTGACGATGAACAGCGCGTAGTCGATGCCGACGCCGAGCCCGATCAGCAGGCCCAGCATGGGTGCGAAGTCCGCGACGGTCATGGCGTGCCCGAGCAGCACGATCCCGGCGTAGGCGGTACCGACGCCGACCAGGGCGGTGGCGATGGGCAGCAGGGACGCGGCGAGCGAGCCGAAGGCGAGGAACAGCACCACCGCGGCGACGATCACACCGACGATCTCGGCGACGTGCCCGCCGGAGGACTCGGTGAGCGCGACGGCGCTGCCGCCCAGCTCCACCTGGAGCCCGTCGGTCTCGGCGCTCTTCGCGGTGTCGACGACGGCCTGCGCCTCGCCCTCGGCGATGTCCTCTGCCTGGTCGTCGAAGGTGACGGAGGCGTACGCCGTGCGGCCGTCGGCGCTGATGCGGGCCGTGCCCGGCCCGTCGTAGGGGCTGGTGACCGAGGCCACACCGGGGAGGTCCTCGATCCGGTCCAGGGTGCGGGTCATCGCCTGCTCGACGTCGGCGGTGCGGACGCTGCCGGACGTGGTGTGCCAGACGACGGTGTCGCTGTCACCGCCGAGCTGCGGGAATCCCTCGTGCAGCAGCTCGGTGGCGCGGCCCGACTCGGTACCGGGGACCTGGTAGTCGTTCGAGTACGTGGTGCCGGCGACGGCGGCACCGGCGGCGATCCCCGCGAACGCGAGGAGCCACAGCAGGACGCTGAGCAGACGGCGCTGGACACACCAGCGGGCGAGGGCTGCCACGAATCGTGCTCCCGGAGTTGCCTTGTGTGGATCTTTGGCCGGGAACAGTCGTGCATGAACTGAACAGCCAGCAAAGAACGCATGAGCAATGCGCCGCCACTCTTACAGGCTCACGAGATCATTTGTCGCTTTCGTGGGCTTATTCACAGCGGCCTGACTCAGTCGATCTGGTCCCCCAGCGCCATCACCATCACGCCCGCGATCAGCAGCCACAGTGCGCGCCGGGTGCGGCCGCGGGAGCCCAGCACGGCGGCGGCTGCGCATACGGCGGCTCCGCCGGCGTACGCGGCCGGGACCAGGACCGGTGCCGAGCGCGTGAGGCGGAGCAGCGCCGCGGCCACACCGGCCAGGGTCAGTGCGACGCCGGTGCCTGCCGCCGTCCAGCGGGCCCGCCGCGCGTCCTCCTCGTCTTCCGCCTGATCGTCGGCCTCGTGCTGCCCGGCGGCCGTCTCCGAGTCCGCCGGCTCTGGACCGGTGTCGGAATCAGCACGTCCACTCATGGCCGAGACGGTAGCGCGCCGGGCGGGGGAAACCGGGTGCGGGTGCGGCGGACCGCCTGCTAGCGTCCGTCGGTCCGAGGAACACCCGCGGCCTCCCGCCGCCCGGCCGAAGCAGGTGCATTGTTTGACGGTCCGACCGAGCTCCTACGCATCCCCGTTCTTCCCCAAGGACTCAAGGAGCCCGTTCACCGATGTCGGACATCACTTCCCGGACCTCGAACGACCCCCTCGCTGACCGCGCCGGCCACCCCCGCTACCCCCGCAGCAACCGCTACGACGCCCGCTGGACCATCGACAACCAGATGGGCCCGCACGCGCTGTGGCTGCTGGAGTGGCTGGCTCCCGCCCTGGGGCTCGACACCCTGAGCCCCGGTTCCCGCGTGCTCGACCTGGGCTGCGGACGCGCCATGACGTCGATCTTCCTCGCCGAGGAGTACGACGTGCAGGTCACCGCCGCCGACCTGTGGATCAAGCCCGGCGAGAACGCCGGGCGCATCGCCGAGGCGGGCGTCGCCGACCGCGTCCTGCCCGTGCACGCCGAGGCGCACGACCTGCCCTTCGGCGAGGGCGGCTTCGACGCGATCGTCTCCATCGACGCCTACCAGTACTTCGGCACGAACGACCTGTACCTGCCCGAGCTGACGCGGCTGCTGAAGCCCGGCGGGCGGATCGGCGTCGTCGTACCGGCGCTGCGCGAGGAGATCGACGGCGCCGAGCCGCCGGAGCATCTCAAGCCGTTCTGGGAGCCCGGATTCTGGTGCTTCCACACCGCGGCCTGGTGGCGGCGCCACTGGACCCGCGGCGGGGTGGAGGTCGAGACCGCGGACTGGCTGGAGGACGGCTGGCGCGACTGGCTGCGGTGGAGCGAGGTCGTGGCCGAGGAGCACACGGACGAGTTCCACATCCGGATGGCCGGACAGTCGGCCGAGATGCTGCGTCTCGACCAGGGGTCCACGCTCGGCTTCGTCCGGGTCGTGGGACGCCGCCTGTAAGCGGCTGAGGGGGGATGCGCCGGGTTCGGCGCA
>NZ_JBHVCP010000087.1:0-23374 GCF_042803315.1 Streptomyces sp. NPDC057424 | reverse complement strand
CCCGAACCGGGTGGCCGCCCCTTTGACGTCACTGCACGCGCCGCTACCCGAGCGCCTTGCCGGGCAGCTCGACCTTCGCGCCGAGCTCCATGAGCTTCTCCATGAAGTTCTCGTAGCCGCGGTTGATGAGGCCGATGCCGTGGACACGGGACGTGCCCTGGGCCGCCAGCGCCGCGATCAGGTACGAGAAGCCGCCCCGCAGGTCGGGGATGACCAGGTCCGCACCCTGCAGCTTGGTCGGGCCCGAGACGACGGCCGAGTGGAGGAAGTTGCGCTGGCCGAAGCGGCAGTCGGAGCCGCCCAGGCACTCGCGGTAGAGCTGGATGTGCGCGCCCATCTGGTTCAGCGCGGACGTGAAGCCGAGGCGGGACTCGTAGACCGTCTCGTGGATGATGGACAGACCCGTGGCCTGCGTCAGGGCGACCACCAGGGGCTGCTGCCAGTCGGTCTGGAAGCCGGGGTGGACGTCCGTCTCCAGCGCGATGGACTTCAGCTGGCCGCCGGGGTGCCAGAAGCGGATGCCCTCGTCGTCGATCTCGAAGGCACCGCCCACCTTCCGGTAGGTGTTCAGGAACGTCATCATCGAGCGCTGCAGCGCGCCACGGATGTAGATGTCGCCCTCGGTCGCCAGCGCCGCCGAGGCCCAGGACGCGGCCTCCAGACGGTCCGGCAGGGCGCGGTGGTTGTAGCCGCCGAGCTGGTCCACACCGGTGATGCGGATCGTCCGGTCGGTGTCCATCGCGATGATCGCGCCCATCTTCTGCAGCACGCAGATGAGGTCCTCGATCTCCGGCTCGACGGCCGCGTTGGACAGCTCCGTGACGCCCTCCGCGAGGACGGCCGTCAGCAGCACCTGCTCGGTCGCGCCGACGGACGGGTAGGGCAGCCGGATCTTCGTACCGCGCAGCCGCCGGGGCGCCTCCAGGTACTGGCCGTCCGCCCGCTTCTCGATCTTCGCGCCGAACTGCCGCAGCACCTCGAAGTGGAAGTCGATGGGCCGCCCGCCGATGTCGCAGCCGCCGAGACCGGGGATGAACGCGTGGCCGAGGCGGTGCAGCAGCGGTCCGCAGAACAGGATCGGGATACGGCTCGAACCCGCGTGGGCATCGATGTCGGCGACGTTCGCGCTCTCCACGCGCGTCGGATCCATCACCAGTTCGCCGGGCTCGTCACCCGGACGGACCGTCACACCGTGCAGCTGCAGCAGACCCCGTACGACCCGAACGTCGCGGATGTCCGGAACATTGCGCAGCCGGCTCGGAGCGCTGCCCAGCAGCGCTGCGACCATGGCCTTCGGCACGAGGTTCTTCGCACCGCGGACACGGATCTCGCCCTCCAGCGGGGTTCCGCCGTGGACAAGCAGGACATCGTCGTTGACGGTCATGAATCTCGCGTTCCATGGAGTCGGGCAGGGGCCAGGAGGGAAAGGGTAATCGCCCACCACCCCCCTTCAGTAAGCCTGAGTCAGACCCAGCCACGTCATAGCTCTGTCACAAACACGAACGGTTCCGCGCCGGGCACGTGGGGTCACCGTCACTTCCGTGCGCGTGGGCGCCGCGGTGCGCCCGCCCGCCCCCCGCCGCCCCCTCGACCGAGGCCTTACCAGGCCACCTCTTCGATTCATGGCTGCGTTCCCTCCCTGTGCCGCATTGCCTCCCCACGCGAAGGGAGAATGCGGGATCATGTCTGCCATGACCGAGGTGTCCTCGCTCACAGGGCGGTTGCTCGTGGCCACGCCCGCCCTGGCGGACCCCAACTTCGACCGCGCGGTGGTGCTGCTCCTCGACCACGACGAGGAGGGCTCCCTCGGTGTCGTCCTCAACCGCCCCACCCCGGTGGACGTGGGTGACATCCTGGAGGGCTGGGAGGATCTCGCCGTGGAACCGGGCGTCGTGTTCCAGGGTGGCCCGGTGTCGCTGGACTCGGCCCTCGGGGTCGCGGTCGTCCCCGGCGGTGTGTCCGGCGAGGCCGCCCCGCTGGGCTGGCGCCGGGTGCACGGTGCGATCGGTCTCGTCGATCTGGAGGCCCCGCCGGAGCTGCTGGCCTCCGCCCTCGGCTCCCTGCGCATCTTCGCCGGGTACGCCGGCTGGGGTCCGGGCCAGCTGGAGGACGAACTGGTGGACGGCGCCTGGTACGTCGTCGAGTCCGAGCCGGGTGACGTCTCGTGCCCGTCTCCCGAGCGGCTCTGGCGCGAGGTGCTGCGCCGCCAGCGCAGCGAGCTGGCGATGGTGGCGACGTACCCGGACGACCCTTCGCTCAACTGATGCGTGTGAGCTTCAGTACCCTTGGCCCTATGAGCACTCTCGAGCCCGAGCGCGGGACTGGTACGGGGACCCTCGTAGAGCCGACGCCGCAGACCTCTCACGGTGACGGTGACCACGAGCGCTTCGCCCATTACGTCCAGAAGGACAAGATCATGGCGAGCGCCCTCGACGGCACCCCCGTCGTGGCGCTGTGCGGCAAGGTCTGGGTGCCGGGCCGCGACCCGAAGAAGTACCCCGTGTGTCCCATGTGCAAGGAGATCTACGAGTCCATGAGCTCCGGCGACGACGACAAGGGCAAGGGCGACAAGTAGGCCCGGCCCGCGGGGCGTGAGGCCCCCAGGGCGCGTTCTGCGCGCCCTGGGGGCTTTTGTGCCGTCCCGGGCGTTGCACGGGGTGCGTCTGCCGGTCACAGAGTGGCTGAGACCTCTTGTGGGCGTGTTCATGCAGTCCCTAGCCTCCGAAGGCGCAGGTCAGCGGCGGAGGGCCGGCCACCTTCGAGGGCTTCGGGAACTACACCGAGCTGTTCGGGGACCCGCGGTTCTGGCAGGTGCTGCTCGCCACCGTGCTGTTCGCGGCGGCCTGTGTCGTCTCCACACTCGCGGCGGGCTGCGCCCTCGCCGTGCTCCTCACCCGCGTCCGGGCCGTACCGCGGCTCGCGCTGATGCCGGCCGCCCTCGGCGCGTGGGCCCCTCCGGCCGTGACCGGCTCCACGGTGTGGCTGTTCCTCTCCGACCCGGACTTCGGCCCGGAACCGGATGCCGGGCCTGGATGGTGCTCGGCACCTTCAAACCGGCCGGGGAGATCGAGTCAGGCGACCCCAGGCCGTGGACGCTCGCGCCCTCCCCGGATTCCTTCCGGCGTGTCTTCGGGCAGCAGGAATTCGGCCGGTACCTGCTCAACAGCCTCGTCGTCGCGGGCTGTGTCGTGATCGCCTCCGGGCTCATCGCGTTTCTCACCGCGACCCGCCGTCGCACGATTCCGCTTCCGCCTCCGGACCACCCTTCTGATCATGTTTCTGGTGGCCCGGACGGTACCCGTGGAAGCCCTCACGATCCCCTTGTTCTTCCTCATGCGGGACGCCGGTCAGCTGAACACGCCGGGCTCGCTGATCCTGCCTCACATCGCCTACTCACTGCCTTTCGCGATCCGGATGGCGCGGGGGTTCGTGAAAGCCGTTCCGGAGGCGCTGGAGGGGGCCGCGCACATCGACGGGGCGAGCCGGGCGCGATTCCTCCGGCAGATCCCTTTCCCGCTCGTCCTGCCGGGCCTCGTGGCCATCGGTGTGTTCTCGTTCATCTCCGCCTGGAACGACTTCCTGTTCGCCAAGTCGTTCATCATCGGCGACACGTCGCAGTCGACGCTGCCGATGGCCCTGCTCGTCTCCTGCAAGCCCGACGACCCGGACTGGGGCGGCGTCATGGCCGCCTCCACGGTGATGACGATCCCGGTCCCGGTCTTCCTCGTACTCGTACAGCGGCGCCGGGTCTCCGGACTGGGCGGCAGCGGCGCCGGGTCTCCGGACCGGGCGGCGCGGTGAAGGAAGGACTGATGTGACCGAACTGATTCCGGCGCCCCGCAGTGCCGTCGCCGGTTCCGGCGAGGTGCGGCTGACGCGCCACTCCCGGCTCTACGCCGACACCGGGACGGAAGGCGTCGGCCACTGGCTGAGCGCCGCCCTCCGGCAGGCCACCGGCCTGCCGCTGCGCGAGGGGCGGGAGCCCGACGACGCCGAGGGCGGCATCGGGCTGTTCCTCGACCCCGGACTCGGCCCCGAGGAGTACCGCCTCGTCAGCGACGGCTTCGGCGTCCTCATCGGGGGCGGCGGCGCGGCCGGTGTCTTCTGGGGCGCCCAGACCCTGCGGCAGCTCCTCGGTCCCGACGCGTATCGCAGGGCCCCGCTGGACCGCGACCGCGCCTGGACCGTGCCGCACCTCACGATCGAGGACGCCCCCCGCTTCCGCTGGCGCGGCCTGATGCTCGACGTCGCCCGGCACTTCATGCCCAAGGAAGGCGTGCTGCGTTACCTCGATCTGATGGCGGCGCACAAACTCAACGTCTTCCACTTCCATCTGACGGACGACCAGGGATGGCGCATCGAGATCAAGCGGCATCCGCGGCTGACCGGGATCGGCTCCTGGCGCGCCCGTACGAAATCCGGCCACCGGGACTCGCCGTTGTGGGAGGACAAGCCGCACGGCGGCTCCTACACGCAGGACGACATCCGGGAGATCGTGGCCTACGCCGCCGAGCGGCATATCACCGTCGTCCCCGAAATCGACGTACCGGGCCACTCGCAGGCCGCCATCGCCGCGTACCCGGAACTCGGCAACACCGACGTCATCGCTGCCTCCATCGAGGGCGGCACCGTCCTCTCGGTCTGGGACACCTGGGGAATCAACCCGAACGTACTCGCCCCCACCGACAACACCCTGCGCTTCTACGAGGGCGTCTTCGAGGAGGTACTCGAGCTGTTCCCCTCGGAGTTCGTGCACATCGGCGGCGACGAATGCCCCAAGGACCAGTGGCGGCGGTCGGAGACGGCGCAGGCGCGCATCAGGGAACTCGGGCTCGCGGACGAGGACCAGCTCCAGTCCTGGTTCATCGGGCACTTCGACACCTGGCTCACCGAGCGCGGCCGCCGGCTGATCGGCTGGGACGAGATCCTGGAGGGCGGCCTGGCCGAGGGCGCCGCCGTCTCCTCCTGGCGCGGATACGCCGGTGGTGTCGCCGCCGCCCGGGCCGGCCACGACGTGGTCATGTGCCCCGAGCAGCAGGTGTACCTGGACCACCGTCAGGCCCCGGGACCCGAGGAGCCGGTACCGATCGGGTGGGTGCGCACCCTGGAGGACGTCTACCGGTTCGAGCCCGTGCCAGCGGAGTTGACGCCCGAAGAGGCCCGGCACGTGCTGGGCGCGCAGGCCAATCTGTGGACCGAGGTGATGGAGGACCAGGCGCGCGTGGACTACCAGGCCTTCCCCCGCCTCGCGGCCTTCGCGGAGGTCGCCTGGAGCGCCCTGCCCGCCCCGGCGGAGCGGGACTTCGCCGCCTTCCGGCGCCGTATGACCGCCCACTTCAGGCGGCTGGACGCCCTGGGTGTCGCCTACCGGCCACCCGCCGGCCCGCTGCCCTGGCAGCAGCGCCCCGGGGTGCCGGGCCGTCCGAAGGAGGGCCCGCCGCCCAGCCGGTAGCAGGCACGCCGTCGCTACCGAACAGCTCGAACAAGCCACGGAAAAAGCGCACAAGGGTCACCGAAAGTGCCAATCGGCATGCACGGGTGAACCTGTGTGAAAACGGACCATCTCGTCGGTGAGGTGGGCGAATGCCTCCTAGCGGACCCGTGTCTTCGGCTCTCGCCAAGATGTGCCAGAGTTGCCACGTCCGCCCTGTCAGCACGTACCGTACGGCAGCACAGGTGGGACCAGGTGGGGCAGCGGGAAGGGGCAGCCGGTTTGACCACGCACGCACCGCAGGCGGCGCAGGCCGTCACGCTGCCCACGACGCTGGACGAGGCCGTCGCGGCGCTCACCGCCGTGCCCGCCGCCGTGCCCGTCGCGGGTGGCACCGACCTGATGGCCGCCGTCAACTCCGGGCAGCTCAGGCCCGCCGCGCTGGTGGGACTCGGCCGCATCAGCGAGATCCGCGGCTGGCGGTACCTGGACGGTCACGCGCTGCTCGGCGCGGGCCTCACGCACGCGCGCATGGGCCGCCCCGACTTCGCGGCCCTGATCCCGGCACTCGCCGCCGCCGCGCGTGCCGCGGGCCCGCCGCAGATCCGCAACGCGGGCACCCTGGGCGGCAACATCGCCTCCGCCGCCCCCACCGGGGACGCGCTGCCGGTGCTGGCCGCCCTGGAGGCGACCCTGATCATCGCGGGCCCGCGCGGAGTCCGCCGGGAGGTCCCGGTCTCACACCTGCTGGCCGGGGTGGACATGCTGCGCGCCGGCGAGCTCATCGGCTACGTGCGCGTGCCGCTGCTGCACGCCCCGCAGGTCTTCCTGAAGGCGACCGGCCGGACGGGCCCGGGGCGCGCGGTGGCGTCCGTGGCCCTGGTCCTGGACCCCGCGCGCCGGGGAGTGCGCTGCGCGGTGGGCGCCATAGCGCCGATGCCGCTGCGGCCGCTGGAGGCCGAGCAGTGGGTCGGCAGCCTCATCGACTGGGACAACAGCCGGGCGCTCGTCCCGGAGGCGCTGAACGCCTTCGGGGAGTACGTCGCCGCGGCCTGCATCCCCGACGCGGCGCCGGCCGAGGACGGCTCGGTCGCGCAGCTTCCGCCCGCCGTACTGCACCTGCGGCGCACCGTCGCCGCGCTGGCCCGACGAGCACTGGGGAGGGCGCTGTCGTGACCGACGACCAGCACGGAGAGGGCATGCCCCGGGGCGGGAGCCGCTGGGACCCGCTGCCCCAGGGCGAGTACGACGACGGCGCCACGGCCTTCGTCGAACTCCCCGAGGGGGGCGTCGACGCGCTGCTGGCCGCCGACAGTCCCCTGGCCGCGCCCGGCCACGGCTACGTACCGCCGCAGATAGCGGTCAACCCCGCGACGACGGCCGGGGCCGACCCGGCGGCCACGGGCGCGTGGCCGGTGCCGGGCGCGCCGGTCGACGGGGCGCAGTGGCACGACCCGAACGCCGGGCACCAGCAGCACGGCGAGCACGGCGCGCACCAGCAGCAGGGCCACGACGTGCCCGAGCCGCCGTACGGCCCCGACACGCCGTACGACCCCGACACGCCGTACGACCCCGGGACGCCCTACGGCTCCGACGCGACGGCGCGGCAGCACGGCGGGGACCGGTTCACGTACAACCCCGGGACGACCGGGCAGTGGAACTTCGAGGAGACCGCGCCAGCGGCCGGGGCCGCCCCCGGCCATGACGTGACGGGGCAGTGGTCCATCCCGGTCGCTGGGGGCGACCTTCCGGACGAGTCGGGCGAGTTCACCACGTCCTCGCTGGTCGAACAGTGGGGCGGCACCCCGCCGGCCACCCTGCCCGGCGGCGCGCCCGCGCCCTGGGCGACGCAGGCCGCGGGCCGGCCGTGGGGGCAGCAGGACCCGCAGGACACGGCGGGGCGGGAGGAAGCCCAGCCGGGCTACCCCCACGAGCACGACCAAGGTCACGAGCAGGGCCACGGACAGCAGGGCGACGCCGGACCGGCCTCCGGATACGCCCCGGAGCAGCAGGCCGCCGGGCCGCTGCCGCGGGAGGCGGGCCCGGATGAGGCCGGAGGAACCGGTCACCCGCAGGACACTCACCCGCAGGATGCTCACGCGCCGGGAGTCCACGAGGACACCGGCCACGCGCACCAGCCGGGGGAGTTCGGCCATGCGCCGGAGTCGTCCGGAAGCGCCGGCGCCGGGCCGGAGGCGCCCGGCACCCCTCACGTGCCCCAGCCGTCGCCGTACGCGCCGGAGGAGTCCGCGGCAGCCGCCCACACGACGGAGCCGTCCCGTTTCGCCGACCACGGGTTCGAACTCTCCGACCATCCCGGCCGCGGGCCGGAGGCGTCCGGCGCCGACTCCCACGCGTCCGGGCAGCCGTACCCCGAGGGCCCCGGCGAGTTCCCCGGGGAGCCCGGGCCCGAGGCGCACCCGGAAGCCGCCGAGCTCCCGCAGGACGCGCAGGAAGCCTCACAGCCCGCTCCCGGACCCGGTGAGGCCTCCGAGGACGCCATCGGGGCCCCGGAGGCCGCCGACGGCCCCTCCGAGCCCGCTGCGGCGCCCCTGCAGACCCTCGCGGAGACGGACGCCGGTACCGGTCCGGAGACCGCAGACGGCGAGCCCCAGGACGACCCGGCGCCGGACGAGGACCCGGCCAGCACCGCATCCGGTCCGGCCGGCACCCCGGACGCCCCGGCCGTCGCCGCTCCTCACGACGTACCTCCCGCAGCCCTCCACGAGGAACACCCCCTCGCCTCCTACGTCCTGCGCGTCAACGGCACCGACCGCCCCGTCGGCGACGCGTGGATCGGCGAGTCCCTGCTGTACGTGCTGCGCGAGCGGCTCGGACTCGCGGGCGCCAAGGACGGCTGCTCGCAGGGCGAGTGCGGCGCGTGCAACGTCCAGGTCGACGGACGGCTCGTGGCGTCCTGCCTGGTCCCGGCCGTGACCGCCGCCGGCAGCGAGGTCCGTACCGTCGAGGGCCTGGCCGAGGACGGCCGGCCGTCGGACGTGCAGCGGGCGCTCGCGCGCTGCGGCGCCGTGCAGTGCGGATTCTGCATCCCGGGCATGGCGATGACCGTGCACGACCTGCTGGAGGGCAACCCGGCGCCCACCGAGCTGGAGACCCGCCAGGCATTGTGCGGCAACCTGTGCCGCTGCTCCGGCTACCGGGGCGTGGTGGACGCCGTCAAGGACGTCGTCGCCGAACGCAAGGCCCACTCCGCGCCCGCCGACGGCGACACCGACGAGGCCCGCATCCCGCACCAGGCGGGCCCGGGCGCCGGTGGCGTGAACGCGTCGGCCTTCGGAGCGCCCCCGGAACCGCACACCCCGGATCCGCACTCCCCAGAACCGCACGACCAGCCCTACGGCCAGGACGGAGGCCCCGCGTGAGCAACGAAGCAGCCACCGCACAGACCGCGGAGGCCGCCCCCGCCCCCGCCCCCGAACCGCTTCCGCACGGCATCGGCGCCTCGCTCCCGCCCGCCGACGCCCGCGCCAAGACGGAGGGCACCTTCCCGTACGCCGCCGACCTGTGGGCCGAGGGCCTGCTGTGGGCGGCCGTGCTGCGTTCACCGCACCCGCACGCGCGCATCGTGTCCATCGACACCTCCCACGCGCGCGAGATGCCCGGTGTCCGCGCCGTCGTCACCCACGAGGACATCCCCGGCAGCCTGCTGCACGGCCGCGGCACGGCAGACCGCCCGGTCTTCGCCTCCGATGTCGTGCGCCACCACGGCGAACCCCTCGCGGCCGTCGCCGCCGACCACCCGGACACCGCGCGCATGGCGGCGGCCGCCGTCATCGTCGAGTACGAGGTGCTCGACCCGGTGACCGACCCGGAGCAGGCCTTCGAGGCCGAGCCGCTGCATCCCGACGGCAACCTGATCCGGCACATCCCGCTGCGCCACGGCGACCCGGACGCGGCCGGCGAGATCGTCGTCGAGGGCCTGTACCGCATCGGCCGCCAGGACCCCGCGCCCATCGGCGCCGAGGCGGGCCTGGCCGTGCCGCGCCCGGACGGCGGGGTGGAGCTGTACCTCGCCTCCACCGATCCGCACGCCGACCGCGACGCGGCCGCAGCCGCCTTCGGCCTGGAGCCCGAGCGCGTCAAGGTCGTCGTCACCGGAGTCCCCGGTGCCACGGCCGACCGCGAGGACCAGAGCTTTCAGCTCCCGCTCGGCCTGCTGGCGCTGCGTACCGGCTGCCCGGTGAAACTCACCGCCACGCGCGAGGAGTCCTTTCTCGGCCACGTCCACCGGCACCCCACCCTGCTGCGCTACCGCCACCACGCCGACGCCGAGGGAAGACTCGTCAAGGTCGAGGCGCAGGTCCTGCTCGACGCGGGCCCCTACGCCGACACCTCCGCCGAGGCCCTGGCCGCCGCCGTCGCGTTCGCCTGCGGCCCGTACGTGGTCCCGAACGCCTTCATCGAGGGCTGGGCCGTACGCACCAACAACCCCCCGTCCGGCCACGTACGCGGCGAAGGCGCCATGCAGGTCTGCGCCGCCTACGAGGCCCAGATGGACAAGATCGCCAAGAAGCTCGGCATCGACCCGGCCGAGGTGCGGCTGCGCAACGCCCTGGCGACCGGCGACGTGCTGCCGACCGGCCAGACCGTGACCTGCCCGGCCCCGGTCGCCGAACTCCTCCAGGCCGTACGGGACTTCCCGCTGCCGCCCCTGCCCAAGGACACCCCCGAGGACGAGTGGCTGCTGCCCGGCGGCCCCGAGGGCGCGGGCGAACCGGGCGCGGTGCGCCGGGGCGTGGGCTACGGCGTGGGCATGGTGCACATGCTCGGTGCCGAGGGTGCGGACGAGGTCTCCACGGCGACCGTGAAGGTGCACGACGGCGTCGCGACGGTCCTGTGCGCGGCCGTGGAGACCGGCCAGGGCTTCACGACGCTGGCCCGGCAGATCGTCCAGGAGACGCTCGGCATCGACGAGGTGCACGTGGCGCCGGTCGACACCGACCAGCCCCCGGCGGGCGCGGGCTGCCGCGGTCGGCACACCTGGGTCTCCGGCGGCGCGGTGGAGCGGGCGGCGAAGATGGTCCGCACACAGCTCCTCCAGCCGCTCGCGCACAAGTTCGGCATGTCGACGGAGCTGCTCCAGATCACCGACGGCAAGATCACGTCGTACGACGGAGTCCTCTCCACCACCGTCACCGAGGCGCTGGACGGGAAGGAACTGTGGGCCACCGCCCAGTGCCGCCCGCACCCGACCGAGCCGCTGAACGAGACCGGCCAGGGCGACGCGTTCGTCGGCATGGCCTTCTGCGCGATCCGCGCGGTGGTGGACGTCGACATCGAGATCGGTTCCGTACGCGTCGTGGAACTGGCCGTCGCCCAGGACGTGGGCCGGGTCCTGAACCCGGCCCAGCTCGCCGCCCGGATCGAGGCGGGGGTGACCCAGGGGGTGGGCATCGCCCTCACGGAGAACCTCCGCACGCCGCGCGGCCTCATCCGCCACCCCGACCTGACCGGCTACGCGCTCCCGACCGCCCTCGACGCGCCCGACATCCGCATCGTCCGGCTGGTCGAGGAACGGGACGTGGTCGCTCCCTTCGGGGCCAAGGCCGTCAGCGCGGTGCCGGTGGTGGCGTCCCCGGCGGCCGTCGCGTCCGCCGTCCGGGCCGCGACGGGCCGCCCCGTGAACCGCCTCCCGATCCGCCCGCAGGCCGCGGTGGTCACGGACCGAGTCTGAGGCCGTGCCCACCGCCTGACCCTGTGTGCCGGGCTCCGGCCGGGCACCTCGCACCCGATGGTGCGCCGGAGGCGAAGCCGATTCCGGCGGAAAGGGAACGCGCGAGGGTGCTCTGAGCGTCTGATGAGGTGACGCGGCGTGGTCGCCGGGCGCGCGTCGCTGATCCGGGGCGTTGTCAGTGGTGGGACGTACTGTTCTGGGCAGTGGGGAACGGCTGCCGGGCTGGGCCTGGGCGGTCTGCCGTGCTCCGCCAGGGGACGGTGAGCAAGCACATGCGGGGGAGCCCATGAGTACGACCGACACCGATTCCGCGGTGATCACCCTGACCGAGTCCGAGCTGGACCCGTGGGTGACGCACGCGTCCACCCGGCACTGGCTGACCGGCCCCGGACTGCCCTGCGACAGCGGTGTGCTGAGCTTCGCGGAGCTGAGCCGCGAGGGCCTGCGCACGGTCGCCGACTCGACGGGAGACCAGGACGGCCGCCTCTCGGCGGAGCTGCGTGAGCAGCTGGTGATAGGCGGACTGCTGGGCCCCGGCGGCCTGGAGACGGAGTCGGTCCTGCTGGACGGCGCGACGGGCGAGATCTCGACGGCGTACGTCCTGCACGACCGCCCCGGCCTGATGGACCGCCGCCCCCTGGCCCCCTCCCTGCGGACGCTCGTCCGCTTCGCGGAGGCCACGGACGAACTGGCGGGCCTGCGCGGCCAGTTCGCCTCCTACGCCGGCCGCTACGGCCCCAAGGCGGTGGCGGAGGCCTCCCGGCACCTGCTGGCGGTGTTCCGCGACGGGGCGGACGGCGAACCGGCCCCGTTCTGGAAGATGGCGGCACTGATCCGCCCCCTGTCCCTGGTGGCGGGCCGCAGCGGCGTGTCCGGCCTCTCCCTGGACCTCCCGCACCGCTTGCTGGACCAGGAGTTCGGCCCCGGCAAGGTGGCGCGCTTCGAGGACGTCGACTTCCCCGCGACCCTCACGCACGAACCGACCCGCCGCTTCCTGCGCGAGGTGGGCCTGCCGGAGGACGCCCACGTCTTCTCCCTGGACACGGACGTCCCCCTGGCGACGCTCGCCGAGTACCACGCCGACACCGGCACCCCGGCGCAACTCCCCGCCGGGGCCCACCGCCTGATCCGCCTCGGCCACCTGGTCGAGAACAACAGCCTGGTCGTCGACGGCGCGACGGGCGCGGTCCTGAACTGGAGCGAACCCGAAGCGACGCTGTACCCGCTGAACACGGACGTGTCGACCCTCGCCTTCACCTTCTGGCTCCTGCACCGCGAGCGCGCGATAGCCGCCCGGTCGTCCCACGAGCTGACGACCGACACCTACGACCAGCTGGCCATGACGATGCTCCAGGTCCTGTCGACGGTGGACCCCACGGGCGTGACCGCCGGCAGATCGGTCCGCCACTACTGGACGGACGCGTTCCAGGACGAGGCGGGCGGCGTGCTCTGACGGGGCTTCCCGCAGGCGGACTTGGCGGCACCGCGGCGGCGTACGACGTACACCAGGCCGCCACCGATCACCGCGGCGCTGACCGCTGCACCGGCGAGGAGCGGGGTGCCGTCGGAGCCGGTGGAGGCGAGGTTGCCGCCGGTGGTGCTGCCGGTCGTGGAGCCGGTGGAGCCACCGGTCGAGGTGCCGGTCGAGGCCGTGGCCGAGGGGGAGGCGGTGGAGCCCGTGCCGTCGGCGGCCTGGCCCTCCGGGGCGTTGCCGTTCCGGCCGTTTCCGGAGCCACCGCCCGCGCCGTCCGAGGGGCTCGGCTCCGGCTCGTAGTCGCTCGGCAGGTCGATGCTGATCACGGCGATGTTGTTGGCGCGGTTCGTGTCGTACTTCGGGGCGATGTCGTAGACGGACGACGCCTTGACCTCGCCCTCGGTGTCCTGCGCGGACTTCTTGGTCTTCAGCGTGAACGTGTACGCCAGGGACTGGCCGGCGTCGAGGGTCCCGTCCTGCGGCCAGCACACGTACTTGGGCTTGCCCGTGGTCCCCTGCGGCTCGCTCGGCCCGTCGATCCCGAACTGCGCGCAGTCCTTGGGCACACCGACGGCGACGGTGCCCGGCGGGATCTGCACCAGCAGCCCGGGGAGGTCGTCGCTCTCCTGGTTCTGCACCCAGCCGGGGCCGTCGTTGCGCGGGGTCGCCGTCACCGACTGCTCGCCGCCCGCCAGCGCCTCGGTGTCCTCGCCGACCGCGACGAGGTCGGCGGTGTTGTCGGCGGTCAGGGTGAGCCGGCGGTAACTGTGGTCGTACCCCTCGCCCAGGGCGTCACCGGTCGCGCTCGTGCCGTACTCGACGGCCTCCATCAGGGCGTTGTCCAGCGCCTTGAACCGGACGGGCGTGGTGACGGAGGCGCCGGGCTCGATGACCGTGTCAAGCTCGCAGAGCGCCTGCCTGACCTGGTCCTTGACGGTCGACTAGGTGCAGCCCTTCACCTGCTCGGGGAAGTCCAGCCCACGCGTCAGACGCACCCGGAAGGTGACCCCGTCCACGGCGGCCGTGCCCTGGGTGGTGAGGGTGACGGACTTGTCGTACACCTCACCCGGCTTGGGAGCCGCGTACGGCAGGGCCGACACGATCAGTTCGGGCCCGCCCTCCTCGGCCTGAGCCAGGGGTGCGGCGACAGCGGGACCGGCGACGGCGATCACGGCAGCGGCCCAGGACGGCTGCCGAGGGGCGGAGGTGCACGGTGGTTTTCCTCGTCGAAACAGGGGGCGAACGACCGGAGCGTCGGCTACCGGTCATGTTCTGGACGCCTGAAAGGTGATCGGGGTTGTGCACGAAATTGCCGGGGCCGACGGGGTGTCAGAGAGGGTAGGTCAGGTCGGCAGCACTGGACGCGGGCGTTTCAGGACGAGGCGGGCGGAGCGGGTGGGAACCGGGCGCACGGTGGAGGGCGGTCCAACCGTCCCAGCCCCGCTCTTTCAGTAACTCGATGAGCCGACGGGCGGACGGCACGGTGTCGAATGCCAGCGTGTCCATCAGCTCGACGAACGTCGGCTCGATATCGGCCGGGCCACCGAGGTACTCCTCGCCCCGCTCGTCGACCAGCTTGGTGAGGTAGGCAGCCACTCGGTCGGCCAGCTCGATCAGCGACGAGTCGTCGTCACCCCGTTCGAGAGCCTCACTCAAGTGCAGGTAGAAGCCGGTGAGCTCCGGGTCTGCGATCTGCTCCTGCTTGCGCGCGATCCACTCCGTCACCCGCCCGGGTGAGCGCGCCGCCAGCGGGATCCAGCCGTCCCGTTCGGCCTGGACGATCCGTTCGTCGACGCCGAGCGCTCGCAGCCGGTCGAGGAACGCGACGACATCGGAGGGGAGGGCCAGACCGTCCCCCGAAGCGAGCCGGGCGATTCGCTCACGGTGCCGCCGCCGCTCCTGGATCTCGGCCTCCAGCCTCCTGTCGATGTCGGCGACAGCAGCGGCGAACTCCTCCTCCCCGGCCTGGAGAAGCTCCCGCACACGCGCGAGTGGGACCCCGGCCTCGGCGAGGGTACGGATCCGCAGCAGCTCCACCACGGCACCGGCGTCGTACCGCCGGTATCCGGCGTGGTCCCGCTCGGGCTCGGGCAGCAGTCCCTTGGTGTGATAGTGCCGCACAGCGCGGACGGTGACTCCGGCGTACGCCGCCAGCTCGCCGATGGTCAGCATGGGACCAGTCTGCTCCGAATGATCTCGGCGACGTCAGGGGCGTGCGTGAAGACCAGCCCATGGTCGGCGTCGATCCAGTCCGCGGAGATGCGCGGCTGCTCGCGTATGAGCCGCTCCACGCCGGCACGCCACAACCGGTTGTGCCGCGGGGCGCGCCCTTCGGTGCTGTCGCCTGCGATCGCAGTGGACGCGATGACGTGCACGGGCAGGTCGATCCTTTGGTACCGGTCGAGGACCTGGCCCCGGACCACATCCATCTCAAGGCCCAGGTCGACGATGTCCTCGGCGGTGAGCGAGGCGTGACGCGCCGCCTCAGCCTCTGCGATGGCCCGGAACTCAGCGAGGTCGGCCTCGGTGAGGAACGGTTCCGGCAGCGGATTCGCCCCGTCGATGAGCACGAGCCCGGCGACGGTCCCGGGGCGCTCGGCCGCAAAGTGCACGGCCAGGTCCGCGCCCAGGGAGTAGCCCACGAGTACCGGCGCCGAGGGCAGGTTGAGTTCCGCCATCACGGCGACGAGGTCACCCAGGAAGGCATCGAAGGAGTACCGCTCGGCGGGGGAGGCGAGACCGTGACCCCGGAGATCGAAGGTCACAACATCATGATCCCGCCGCAGCAGCGAGACCAGCTCGTGCAGGTCGGCCTGTGTGCAGTTCAGCCCCGGGCACAGCACCAGGGGGCGCCCCCGGCCGCCACGTGACACCGGGATGGCGACACCGTCGTGCCGAACGGTGAAGCACTGGATGCCGCTGTCGCTTCTCACAGTCATGGGGACCATGCTGGGGGGTTGACCGTGCGTCAGGGTCAATTCCGGGGATTGTCGTGACGGGCCTCAGAGGGGCACGCTTGCGCGTTTGGCCAGCTTCGTCAGCCGGGGATTGCTGCGGCGGTGCAGTGAGGTCAGCACGCGCATCAGCTCCTGGCTCGTCGGATGCACGCGGGCCATCTCCGGGGCGACGTCCCATGCCTCTTCCAGGGATGCCAGAGCGGAATCGCGGTCACCGAGAGCGAGGTGCGATCGGCCCAGATTCATGTGCAGGGGGCCGATGCGAGTGGCGGGCAGTTCCGTGCCGCCTCGGATGAGACTCTCTGCGGTCTCCAACGCCCGGCGGTGCTGGTCCATGTCGGAGGAAGTCGAGATGACGTGCGTCGCGGTCTGGTCCGGGCCGAAGTGGATGCCATGCTCGTCGGCGTCCTCGCCGTACTCCTCGGCTGTCCGCCAAGCCGCCCGCATGTGCTCCTCGGCCATTGCCCGGTCCTTGAGGCGACCGGCCAGAGTGAGCCCGCGCAGGTGCAGGATGCCCAAGCCGAACGCACGGTCACGGCCTTCCAGGGTCGACTCGGCCTGAACTACGGCGCGTTCGACGATTGCCAGTCCGCCGGCGAAGTCACCGGAGTTGAGGAAGGATCCGGCCTCGTCTCGGGCTGCCACCGTGGCGGCCACGGGGTGGGACCGCTCGGCTGCCGCCCGCTGCTTCATGACGGCCAGCTCTGCGAGGTGCATCCAGCGGTGCCGGGCGGCCAGCCAGTAGACCACGCTGTACGTGTCGGCCACGCGCGTCCAGGCATCGGGGGACTGGGTGGCGTGGGCGTAGTTGGTTGCGTCCGCCAGCACCCAGGGGAGCTTCCGAAGGACCGCCGACAGCTCGGTCCGATAGCGGTGCTCGTTCAGCTGAGCCAGCGCCAGCGGCAGGTCTTCCGGGTGGGCCGGCGGTGGGTCGGGGATGTCGAACCGCCGGATGGCGTGGTTGAGGGCGGTGAGGCTGGTCTCGTCGGCACGCTCCACGGGAGCGGTGCCCAGCAGCTCGTCCAACGTCAGCCCCATGGCGTGAGCGAGGGCGGCTGCGATGCCCTGAGTGAGGGCCCGATCGCCGACCTCGATCTTGCTCAACAGTGAGACCGACACGCCCGCACGCCGGGCGAGAGAGACCTGGCTGAAGCCGCGCGCCTTACGGCAGACGGCCACGTTTGCCCCGGGCCCAGGGATCCTGCTCACGCTCATGATGTGCGTCTTCCCTACTCGACTTCTCTTACGTTCCATCGTCCCACCGTGACCGCTCATACACGCTGTGTTGTGCGAGAGGTGTGCAAGTTGGCGCGGCGTAACAGCAGTTCTCTTCTGTGAGACAGATGTGCACGGACGGGACGAGGAGTCATGGCACACGCAGGAGAAAAGCCGCCGATGCTGCTCAGCCACGGCGAACTTCCGCACCCCCGAGGGACATTGATGGAAGACATCGAAACGGGGCTCAAGGGAGAACTGCAAGGCGTGATCGAGGAGCGCACCAAGGAGGCCAACAGGCTCGTGAGCCGGATTGCCTACCTGCGGCCGAGAGGGGGAGGAGTCGAGTGGGAGGTCCCTTTGAACCGCATCCGCCCTGCCGACCAGTGAGGTTAGACCTCACCACCAAGCGCGCGGCTCTGATCGGAAAGGGCGATGTGATCGGATACGACGGCGAGTGGCGCACGGTGAAGAAGGCGACGACATCCCGAGGGCCGATGGGTGGATTGGCCGTTGTGGTCGTCTGGAAGGAAGGCGGCTCGGCGCGCTTCCCGGCCGGTGACGAACTGATGTGCAGACAGGCTGACGACTGACCTGACGACCTGGGGGCGGCCCCCCGGCGGCGCCGCCCTTTCGGCTTGCTGCTGGTTGCGTTGTGTTGAGCGACAGGGCGGCAGCCCTGGGGGCGCGCCGCCGTGCCTTTTGCCTGGCCAAGGCGCAAGAGGCCGTGGCGGGATTCGACCCCACGTAACTCGCTTTGCAGGCGAGCCCCTGAACCACTCGGGCGCACGGCCGTGTTCGTACTCGGTGTAGTGACCGTAGGCCGGGGTGGGGTGGGGCTCAAGGGCATCGCGGGGGCTGCAACGCGACTGCCATACGCCGTTCATGAGGGGGGGGGTGGCCGAAAACGGGAGGCGTACGACCAAGGTCTCAGGCCGGGACCGTCTCGGGACAGGGGTCAACGTGGGGCGTGGACCTTACGCTGGCGGGCATGACCGTCCCGGAGTCGCGTGATGCCGATGTCGTGGAGGCCGCTGACCTGCCCTCGGTCGCCGAGAAGGAGACGGGAGTGCTGGGGGCGGCGTATCGGGCGTTGAGTGTCGGGATCGTCTCCGTCGTGCTGCTCATCGCCTTCGAGGCGACCGCCGTCGGGACGGCGATGCCCGTCGCGGCCCGGGAACTGGACGGGGTGGCGCTCTACGCGTTCGCGTTCTCCGGGTACTTCACGACCAGTCTGTTCGGGATGGTGCTCTCCGGGCAGTGGTCGGACCGGCGCGGCCCTCTCGGGCCGTTGACGACGGGCATCGCCTCCTTCGGGGCCGGGCTGCTGCTGTCCGGGACCGCCGGGACGATGTGGGTGTTCATCCTGGGCCGGGCCGTGCAGGGGTTCGGCGGCGGGCTGGTGATCGTCGCGCTGTACGTCGTCGTCGGACGGGTCTATCCGGAGCGGCTGCGGCCGGCCATCATGGCCGCGTTCGCCGCGAGCTGGGTGCTGCCGTCGATCGTCGGGCCCCTCGCCGCCGGCACGGTGACCGAGCAGCTGGGGTGGCGTTGGGTGTTCGTCGGCATACCCGTACTCGTCGTCTTCCCGCTCGCGCTCGCGCTGCCGCAGATCCGGCGCCGGGCGTCCGCCCCGCCGGACAACCAGCCCGCGTCCTTCGACCGCCGGCGCATCCGGCTTGCCCTGGCCGTCTCCCTCGGTGCCGGGTTGCTCCAGTACGCCGCCCAGGACCTGCGCCCGCTCTCGCTCCTGCCCGGTGCCGTGGGCGTGGCCCTGCTCGTGCCGGCCGTGCTCGGGCTGCTCCCGCGCGGCACGTATCGGGCCGCCCGCGGGCTGCCGTCCGTCGTGTTGTTGCGCGGCGTCGCCGCCGGATCCTTCATCGCCGCCGAGTCGTTCGTGCCGCTGCTGCTGGTCACGCAGCGCGGTCTCAGTCCGACGCTGGCCGGGTTCTCGCTCGCCGCGGGCGGGGGGACGTGGGCGCTGGGCTCGTGGGTGCAGTCGCGGTCGCGGGTCGAGCCGTACCGGGAGCGGCTGACCACGGTCGGGATGCTGCTGGTGGCGGCGGCCATCGCCACGGCGCCGAGCGTGCTGGTCGACTCCGTGCCCGTCTGGACCGTGGCCGTCGCCTGGGCTTTCGGCTGCTTCGGGATGGGGCTCGTGATCTCCTCCACGAGCGTCCTCCTGCTCAAGCTCTCCGCCCCGGAGGAGGCCGGCACCAACTCCGCCGCCCTCCAGATCTCCGACGGCCTCTCCAACGTCGTCCTGCTGTCCGCCGGCGGTGCCGCCTTCGCCGCGCTGGGCGGCGGCACGGTGACCCACTCGGCCACTCACGCCTCCGGCTCCCACCCGGCCGCCTTCACCGCGGTGTTCCTGCCGATGGCGGCGGTGGCGCTGGCCGGTGCCTGGGTGTCGACACGGCTGCGGGAGCGCCGTCCGTAGCACGGCCTCAGCCGTGCACCGCCCCCGCGCCCGGATGTCCGGCAGGGCCGCCGATGAGGACCTGTACGACAGGCGGCCGCCCTGCTCCGCGCCCTCGCCGCCAACCACCCCCTCGTCGACGGGAACAGGCGCACCGCCTGGCCGGCCACCGCCACCTTCCTCGCCCTCAACGGCGTAGACCTGGCCGGGGCGGACCAGGACGTGGCGTACGCGCAGGTCGTCGGCGTCGCCTCCCGGAGCCGGGGGCGAGGCCGGGGGGTTCGCGGGACGGCCGAGGAGGTTGTGACGTCGGTCCCACCCGCAGGTGACCCGGCCCGGTCCGCGCGTTGGCGGGGTCGGGGCGCCGGTAGGGTGGCCCGGTTGTCATACGTAGCCGAGCCGTCAGGCTCCCTCGAACGAGCCGCCCGACCCCCAACGGAGACCGTGACTACCACCGCCGGCACCAGCTCTGCCTCGCACCACCTGTCCCCGGCGTTCCCCGGCCGCGCCCCCTGGGGTACCGCCAGCAAGCTGCGCGCCTGGCAGCAGGGCGCGATGGACAGGTACATCCAGGAGCAGCCGCGGGACTTCCTGGCGGTCGCCACACCCGGCGCCGGCAAGACGACCTTCGCGCTGACGCTGGCCTCCTGGCTGCTGCACCACCACGTCGTCCAGCAGGTGACCGTGGTGGCCCCGACCGAGCACCTGAAGAAGCAGTGGGCCGAGGCCGCCGCCCGGATAGGGATCAAGCTCGACCCGGAGTACAGCGCCGGGCCGCTCGGCCGGGAGTACCACGGCGTCGCCGTGACGTACGCCGGTGTCGGTGTCCGGCCCATGCTGCACCGCAACCGCGTCGAGCAGCGCAAGACGCTCGTCATCCTCGACGAGATCCACCACGCCGGTGACAGCAAGTCCTGGGGCGAGGCCTGTCTGGAGGCCTTCGAACCGGCCACCCGGCGGCTCGCTCTGACCGGTACGCCCTTCCGGTCCGACACCAACCCCATTCCCTTCGTGACGTACGAAGAGGGCAACGACGGGATCCGGCGGTCCGCAGCCGACTACACCTACGGCTACGGCAACGCCCTCGCCGACAACGTCGTCCGGCCGGTCATCTTCCTCTCCTACAGCGGCAACATGCGCTGGCGCACCAAGGCCGGTGACGAGATCGCCGCGCGGCTCGGCGAGCCCATGACCAAGGACGCCATCAGCCAGGCCTGGCGGACCGCGCTGGATCCGCGGGGTGAGTGGATGCCGTCCGTGCTGCGGGCCGCCGACCACCGGCTGACCGAAGTGCGGAAGGCCATCCCGGACGCGGGCGCCCTCGTCATCGCCTCCGACCAGGACTCGGCGCGGGCGTACGCCAAGCTCATCCGGGAGATCACCGGCAGCAAGGCGACCCTCGTGCTGTCCGACGACTCCGGGGCCTCCGAGCGGATCGACGAGTTCAGCGGCAACAACGACCGGTGGATGGTCGCGGTCCGGATGGTGTCCGAGGGCGTCGACGTGCCGCGGCTCGCGGTCGGGGTGTACGCCACCACCATCTCCACCCCGCTCTTCTTCGCGCAGGCCGTCGGGCGTTTCGTGCGGTCCCGCAGGCGCGGCGAGACCGCGTCGGTGTTCCTGCCGACCGTGCCCGACCTGCTCTCCTTCGCCAACGAGATGGAGCGCGAGCGCGACCACGTCCTCGACAAGCCCAAGAAGCAGGGCGAGGAGGACCCGTACGCCGAGTCCGAGAAGGAGATGGACGAGGCGAACCGGGAGCAGGACGAGGACACCGGCGAGCAGGACATGCTGCCCTTCGAGGCGCTGGAGTCGGACGCCGTCTTCGACCGGGTCATGTACAACGGCGCCGAGTTCGGCATGCAGGCCCACCCGGGCAGCGAGGAGGAGCAGGACTACCTCGGCATCCCCGGGCTGCTGGAGCCCGACCAGGTGCAGCTGCTGCTGCAGAAGCGGCAGGCCCGGCAGATCGCGCACAGCCGCAAGAAGCCGGACGAGGAGGCCGACCTGCTCGAAATGCCCGCCGAGCGGCGGCCGGTGGTCTCCCACAAGGAGATGATGGAGCTGCGGCGGCAGCTCAACACCATGGTCGGCGCGTACGTCCACCAGAGCGGCAAACCCCACGGGGTGATCCACACCGAGCTGCGGCGGGTGTGCGGCGGGCCTCCGGCGGCGGAGGCGACGGCGGGGCAGTTGCGGCAGCGGATCACCAAGGTGCAGGAGTGGGCGACCCGGATGAAGTGACGCGCCCAGCCGGCGGTGCCGGGCGGGGTTCCGGATGTGTGGGTGTCGTGTGAGCCCCTTGGGTACAGGGTGAGTCCCGTGTACGTACCCGGGCAAACGGCGCTTCCCGTGCCCGGATTCTGGACGGAGCCTTCCGCTCAGCGAACCTGCTTCGCTACTGTCCCGCTACGCATACGCCCCGTGGCAGCGCCGCCGCGGAGCGCAGCCGTGAAGCGACGCGGCCCGGACAGGCCGGGCCGCCGGCCGATCGGCGGCCTCTGAAGCGCGTTACTGACGGGACTCGGTGACGCATGTGCCGACCGGAGGGCCGCCGACCTCACCACTAAGGAGTGGGCGTCGTGACCGCGGAGACCTCCCAGACGCTCGACCGGGGACTTCGTGTCCTCAAGCTGCTCGCCGACACGGACCACGGGCTGACCGTGACCGAGCTCGCCCTCCGGCTGGGCGTGAACCGGACCGTCGTGTACCGGTTGCTCGCCACGCTGGAGCAGCACGCCCTCATACGCCGTGACCTCGGCGGACGTGCCCGGGTCGGGCTCGGGGTGCTGCGTCTGGGGCGGCAGGTCCACCCGCTGGTACGGGAGGCCGCGTTGCCGGCGCTGCGGTCTCTGGCGGAGGACATCGGCGCGACGGCGCATCTGACCCTCGTCGACGGGGCGGACGCGCTGGCCGTGGCCGTGGTGGAGCCGACCTGGACGGACTATCACGTCGCCTACCGGGCCGGATTCCGGTACCCCCTGGACCGGGGCGCCGCCGGCAAGGCGATCCTCGCGGCCCGGCAGCACCCGATGGCCGACCCCGGCTGCACGCTGACGCACGGGGAGCTGGAGGCGGGCGCCTGCGGGGCGGCGGCCCCGCTGCTGGGCGTCACGGGCGTCGAGGGCAGCGTGGGTGTGGTGATGCTGGCGGAGGCGGTGCCGGAACGGGTGGGGCCGCGGGTCGTCGACGCCGCCCGGGAGGTCGCGGAGGCGCTGCGCTGACGGCCGGCGGTCTCCCCGCACGGTCCCCGGACGCCCTGGTCCCGGCCGTGTCCCCCTCCCGCGTTAGATTGATCCCGTGTTCTCTCGCCTCACACGCCCCCAGGCCATCGCCGTCTGCGCCCTGCCCGTCGTGGCCCTGCTCGCGACGGCGGTGCTGGCTCCGTTGCCGTTCTCGGTGGCGCAGCCGGGGCTGACGGCGAACGTCCTGGGCGAGAACAAGGGCACGCAGGTGATCACCATCTCGGGTGCGCCGGTCCGGGACACCCGGGGACAGCTGCGGATGACCACCATCGAGGCGACCTCCCCGGACACCCGTGTCTCGCTCCCCGACGTCATCGACAGCTGGTTCCGCACCGACCAGGCGGTCATGCCGCGCGACTCCGTCTACCCGAGCGGGGGCGACGTCAAGGAGATCGAGCGGCACAACGAGAAGCAGATGAAGCAGTCCCAGGACGCGGCGACGCAGGCCGCGCTGGGGTACCTCGGCCTCGACGACAAGGACGTCGAGGTCAGCCTGAAGCTCGCGGACGTGGGCGGGCCCAGCGCGGGGCTGCTCTTCTCCCTGGGGATCATCGACAAGCTCGACGGCGACGGCACGGGCGGCGATCTCACCGGCGGCCGGGTCATCGCCGGTACGGGCACGATCGACGCGACCGGGCGGGTCGGCGCGGTGGGGGGCGTCGCCCTCAAGACCCAGGCGGCGAAGCGGGACGGGGCGACGGTGTTCCTGGTGCCGAAGGCGGAGTGCGGGGACGCGCGGGCCGAGCTGCCGAAGGGGCTGCGGCTGATTCCGGTGACCACGCTGAAGAGCACGGTGAGTTCACTGGTGGCCCTGGAGACGGGCAAGGGGTCCGTGCCCAGCTGCTAGTGCCGCGACAGGCAGCGTTCGCCCCGTCGCGACGCTCGGCACGCTCCCCCGAGCTCTTCGAGCAGGGGGGACCCCCACTCGCCGCACCGGC
>NZ_JBHVCP010000086.1:0-23761 GCF_042803315.1 Streptomyces sp. NPDC057424 | reverse complement strand
CCTTCCTAGGGGCCGCCGAGGCGCGCTGCCCGGTCGTGCCGGGCCTCACAGAACTGTCAGCCGACCAGCGTCAGGCCGTTCTCCCCGTCCGCGTCGGCGACGTCGGGCCGTCCCTCGGTGAGCAACAGGACGTCCGCCTTGGCAATGGCGTCGCTGATGCCGGACGTCCCCATCATCACGCACAGCGTGTAGCTGACGTCCTCCAGCTCGCGTGCCGCCGTCGGCACGTGCCTCTCCGACTGAGCGATCCTCAGCGACGCGTACCGCGTCAGCAACTCCCTGACGATCTTCCGGTCCGGTACAAGCACGTAGCGCCCCTCTCTCTGTTTTCGCTGCGTATGCCCGAACCGCGCGGAAACATTCACACGTTTTTCTCAACTGGGGCGCATTTGACGAGAACTGATCGGGTGTGACCGGTCTTAGGCGACCTGATCGGGGTCTCCTCAGGCGGCGTCCAGTTCCGCCAGTTCCCCGGCCGTCAGGGCGAGGTCGGTGGCGGCGAGGGAGTCGCGGATGGTCTCGGGCCGGCTCGCGCCCGGGATCGGAACGACCACCGGCGACTTGGCGAGCATCCAGGCCAGGCACACGCGCTGCGGGCTCACGCCGTGTGTCTCGGCGATGCGGGCGAAGGGAGCGTGACCCGAACCGAGTTCACCGGCGTTCGAGATCCCGCCGAGGGGGCTCCAGGGCAGGAACGCGATCCCGAGTTCGCCGCACAGGCGCAGTTCCGGCTCGCTGGAGCGGAAGGCCGGGGAGAACTGGTTCTGCACGGAGACCAGACGGCCGCCCAGGATCTCGTTCGCCTGCCGGATCTGCTCGGGGTCCGCGTTGGAGATGCCGGCCATGCGGATCTTGCCCTCGTCCAGCAGGTCCCGGATCGCGCCGACGGACTCGGCGTAGGGGACACGCGGGTCGGGCCGGTGGAACTGGTAGAGCCCGATGGCCTCCACGCCGAGCCGGCGCAGGGAGTCCTCGCAGGCCGCCTTGAGGTGGCGGGGGCTGCCGTCGAGCGTCCAGCTGCCGTCGCCGGGGCGGAGGTGGCCGCCCTTGGTGGCGACCAGGACGTCACCGCCGCGGTCGTGGGAGGCCAGGGCCTTGGCTATCAGGGTCTCGTTGTGACCCACCTCGGCGGCGTCGCGGTGGTAGGCGTCCGCGGTGTCGATGAGGGTCACACCGGAGTCCAGGGCGGCGTGGATGGTCGCGAGGGAGCGTTCCTCGTCCGGTCGTCCCTCGATGGACATGGGCATCGCGCCCAGGCCGATCGCGCTGACCTCGACGTCACCGATGCGGCGGGTGTGCATGGGTTCGTGACCTTCCGGCTGTCGGGCGATGGTGCACTCCAGCCTGGACCCCGCGCGGCCGGGGGTCCAATAGAAGAAGGAGAACGCATTCAGCACTCGGGCCACTGAATCGCGCCCGGGTCCTCGAAGGCCCGTTGTCACACCTGGATGAAACCCCGAGCCCGAGGACTCATCTCCCCCAAACAGACCAGCGATCTGTATGGCACTCACCCACCTCGCTGCCATATTCGAGGACCACTTCGGAGGTGGTTGTGAGCACAGAGGTGACAGCATCCGGTCCGGGGGAGACTGCCACGCACCCGCCCGGGAGCACCGCGGAGCGCGTCGCCGGCCTGGAGCACCGCCGGGAGCGGTCGGTGGCCCCGGGCGGGCCGCGCAGACGCGGGGAGTTCTCGGCCCGGGAGCGGATCGAACGGCTGGTGGACAAGGACTCCTTCACCGAGACCGGCCAGTTCGTCCGGGCCCGGCCCGCCGGGCACGACGCCCGCCGCCCCTACGGCGACGGCGTGGTCACCGGGTACGGCACGGTCGACGGCCGCCCGGTGTGCGTGTTCGCGCAGGACTCCACCGTGTTCGGCGGCAGCATGGGCGAGGCCTTCGGTGAGAAGACCGTCGCCCTGATGGAGCTGGCCCTGAAGACGGGCTGCCCGGTGATCGGCCTGAACGACTCCGGCGGGGCCCGGATCCAGGAGGGTGTCGCCGCCCTCGCCCTCTACGCCGAACTCGTCCGGCGCAACGTCAAGGCATCCGGGGTGATCCCGCAGATCTCGGTGGTCCTGGGCCCGTGCGCGGGCGGCGCCGCGTATTCGCCCGCGATCACCGACTTCACGGTGATGGTGGACGGCGCCTCGCACATGTTCGTCACCGGCCCCGACGTCATCGAGACGGTCACCGGCGAGCGCACCACCGCCGAGGAGCTGGGCGGCGCCCGCACCAGCAACACCGTCAACGGCAACGCCCACTTCCTGGCCGCCGACGAGGAGGACGCCCTCGACACCGTGCGCGACCTGCTGTCGTACCTGCCGGCCAACAACCTGGAGCGGCCCCCGGAGTACGCCCCCGGCCACGCCCCATCCGGGGCCGGGCTCGACGAGGTCGTCCCGGACCGGCTCGGCGAGGCCTACGACATGCGGGACATCCTGCAGGCGATCGTCGACGACGGTGAACTGCTACCGGTGCAGGAGCTGTTCGCGCCGAACATCATCTGCGCCCTGGCCCGCGTCGAGGGCCGCTCGGTGGGCGTCGTCGCCAACCAGCCGCTGCACGCCGCCGGGGTCCTCGACATCGACGCGTCCGAGAAGGCCGCGCGGTTCGTGCGGTTCTGCGACGCGTTCGGCATCCCGCTGCTGACCTTCACCGACGTGCCCGGATACCTGTCCGGAGTGCGGCAGGAGCAGGCCGGGATCATCCGGCGGGGCGCGAAGCTTCTGTACGCCTACGCCGAGGCCACCGTCCCCAAGGTCACGGTCGTGGTGCGCAAGGCGTACGGCGGCGGCTACGCGGTGATGGGCTCCAAGCACTTGGGCGCCGACGTCAACCTCGCCTGGCCCACCGCCCGGATCGCCGTCATGGGCGCCGAGGGGGCCGTGGGCGTCCTGCACCGGCGCGAACTCGCCGCGTCCGACGAGCCTGAGGCGCTGCGCGCCCGCCTCCTCGCCGCGTACGAACGCACCCACGGCACCCCGTATCTCGCCGCCGAGCGCGGCTATGTCGATGCCGTCATCGCGCCGCGCGAGACCCGGGAGCAGGTCTGCCGCGCCCTGCGCGCACTGCGCGGCAAACGTGCCCCGATGCCGGAACGCCGGCACGGCAACATCCCCCTCTAGCCGCCCCCTCCCCTCCCTTGTACGACCCGTAGGCCGATCCGCGCCGTGAGGAGCCCCGCCTGATGGACAGCCGCCGCCCCCCGCTCGCGCCCGCGTGCCCCACACTGCCGGAGTACGTGCGGCACTGGGCCGAAACCACCCCCGACCGCCGGGCCTTCACCTTCGTCGAGCACCCGGCACAGCATTCGCGCGGCGTGCACCGCACCCTGACCTGGCGCCGCCTGGACGTGCGGGTGCGGGCGCTCGCCGCACGCCTCGCGGACGAGACGGGCCCCGGGGACCGGGTCGCGCTGCTGTGCCCCCAGGGCACGGAGTACGTGACCGCCTTCCTCGCGGCCCTGGCCGCCGGGCTCGTCGCCGTGCCGCTGTACACGCCGGGGCTGCCCGGGCACGCCGACCGGCTCGCGGGCGTCCTGGCCGACGCGCGTCCCTCGGTGGTGGTGACCACGAGCCGGGCCCGGGACGAGGTGCGGGGCTTCCTCGGGCCCGACGGGCCGCCGATCGTCGTCGCGGACGAGGTGCCCGACGACCAGGGCCGGGACTGGCGGCCGGTCGCCCCCGCCCCCGGGGCGACCGCCTACCTCCAGTACACGTCCGGTTCGACCCGTGCCCCGGCCGGCGTGGAGATCAGCCACGGCAACGTCGTCGCCAACGCCCGCCAGGCACTGGCCGCCTACGGCGTCGGCACCCGCCCGCTGACCTGTGTGGGCTGGCTGCCGCTCTACCACGACATGGGGCTGGTGCTCAGCGTCGCGGCCCCCGTGGCGCGCGGGGCGCTGTCGGTACTGATGGACCCGGCGGCGTTCCTGCACGAGCCGGTGCGCTGGCTGCGGCTGCTCGCCGCGCATCCGAACGCCGTGAGCGCCGCGCCCAACTTCGCCTACGACTACTGCGTCGCCACCGTCACCGCCGACCAGAAGGAGGGTCTGCTGCTGGACAAGGTGACCGCGCTGATCAACGGCAGTGAGCCGGTGCGGCCGGGTACGGCCGACCGTTTCCACGCGGCGTTCGCGGACCAGGGCCTGGCGCCCGGGACGCACTGCCCGTCGTACGGGCTGGCCGAGGCCACGGTGTTCGTGTGCGCGGCACGGCCGGGTGAGCCGCTCAGCCGGTTCGCGCTCGACCGCGACGCCCTGGCGGCCGGAAAGGCCCTGCCCGCCCGGTCCGACGATCCCCGGGCGGTGCTGCTGGCCGGCTGCGGCACTCCGGCGGGTCAGCGGGTCCGGGTCGCCGACCCGGTGTCACGGGCCCTGCTGTCGGAGGGTGAGGTCGGGGAGATCTGGGTGCAGGGGCCGAACGTGGGCCGCGGCTACTGGAACCGGGACTCGGAGGACGTCTTCGGCGCGGAGTTCGCCGACACCGCGGCCGGTCCGGGACGCTGGCTGCGCACCGGTGACCTGGGGACGGTGCTGGAGGGGCAGCTGGTCGTCACGGGACGGCTGAAGGACCTGATCATCGTCGACGGGCGCAATCACTATCCGCAGGACGTGGAGGCGACGGTCCAGGAGGCGCACGAGGCGGTGCGCCGGGACCGGCTCGCCGCCTTCGCCGTGCCGGGTGGAGCCGGTGGCGAGCGTGCCGTCGTCGTGGCGGAGCACGCGCGGACCGCGCACCTCGCCGAGCTGGACGTACCGTCCGTGGCGCGGGCCGTGCGCGGTGCCGTCTCCGCCCGGCACGGACTGCGGCTGGCCGATGTCGTCGTGGTGCCACCGGGCACGGTGCCGCGTACCTCCAGCGGCAAGGTGTCACGGGCGCTGACCCGCGCCCGGTATCTGGAGGGTGCCTACGGCGCTCAGGACCGGGCGGGTGCCGCGGGATGAGGTCTGTCGACGAGGCCGTGCTGCGCCGGCTGATCGCCGAGCGGGTGGCCGCCTGGAACGGGACGTCCCCGGGGGACGTCCCGATGGACCGGCCGCTCGCGGACCTCGGCATGGCCTCGCGCGATGCCGTCGCCCTGGCCGGTGAGCTGTCCCGCGCCACGGGCCGGGAGCTGCCGACGACGCTGCTGTGGGAGACGCCCACCGGGGAGGCCCTGGTGGCGCGGCTGTGCGGGACAGAGGGCGCCGGAACCGAGGCGGCGCCGGTGCCGCGTCCCGCGGTGCCGGGGACATCGGCCGAGCCGGTCGCGGTCGTCGGGGTCGGCTGCCGCCTGCCCGGCGGAGTGCACGGCCCGGACGGCTACTGGCGGCTGCTCAGCGAGGGCGTCGACGCGATCCGGCGCGTCCCGGAGGACCGCTGGCGCGACTTCACCGCGTTCCCGCCCGCCGACGCGCATCCGTACGGCGGCTATCTCGACGACATCGCCGGGTTCGACGCGGACTTCTTCCGCATCACCCCGCGCGAGGCCGCGGTGATGGATCCCCAGCAGCGCATCCTGCTGGAGGTCGTCCACGAGGCGCTCGACCATGCCGCGGTGCCGGCCGGGTCCCTGGCGGGCACCGCGACCGGCGTGTTCGTCGGCATCTCGGCGCCGGAGTACGGGCAGCTCACGGGCGCCGACCCGGCCGCCGTCGACCCCTGGGCTCCGGCCGGGGGCGCCCTCGGCGTCGCCGCCGGACGGCTCGCCTACGTCCTGGACACCCGGGGGCCGAGCCTGGCCGTCGACACGGCCTGCTCCTCCTCGCTGGTCGCCGTGCACCACGCCTGCGTCAGCCTGCGCACGGGCGAGAGCGACACGGCGATCGCGGCCGGGGTCAACCTGCTGCTGTCACCGGCCGTCACGGTCGCCTTCCGACGGGCCGGCGCCCTCGCCTCCGACGGGCGGTGCAAGCCGTTCTCGGCGGCGGCCGACGGCATCGGCCGCGGCGAGGGCTGCGCGGCCGTGATCCTGAAGCGGCTGTCCGACGCCGAGCGGGACGGCGACCGTGTGCTGGCCGTCGTCCGGGCCACCGCCGTCAACTCCGACGGCCGCTCGAACGGCCTCATGGCGCCCAACCCGGCCGCCCAGCAGGCGTTGCTGGAGCGGGCGTACGCGCAGGCCGGGCTCGCCGCGGAGCACGTCGACTACGTGGAGGCGCACGGCACCGGCACCCCGCTGGGCGACCCGATCGAGGCCGGCGCGCTCGGCGCGGTGCTCGGGGCGGGCCGGGACCCCGACCAGCCGCTGCTGCTGGGGTCCGCCAAGGGCAACCTCGGTCATCTGGAGTCCGCGGCGGGCGTCGCCGGTCTGGTGAAGACCGTGCTGGCCCTGCACCACGACGGCATCCCGCCGTCCCTGCACTGCGAGCGGGGCACTTCTCTCACCGACCCCCGGCTGCGGGTGGTGACCGAGCCGGAGCCCTGGCCCCGCTACGGCGGCACCGCTCTCGCGGGGGTCTCCGGGTTCGGTTTCGGCGGCACCAACGCCCATGTGGTGCTGGAGGAAGCACCGCCCGGCCTGGTCCCGGTGCGACCGGCCGAGGAACCGGCCGCCCGCCTGCACCTGCTCTCCGACCTCGACACCGAACGCCTCCGCGACACGGCGGGCAGACTCGCGGCACGGCTGCGGGACAGCGCCGTGCACCCCGCCGACGTGGCCCGGACCCTCGCCGGGCGGGCGGGCCGGGGTCCCGTGCGGGCCGCCGTGGTCGCCCGCGACCGGGCCGAACTGGCCGACGCCCTGGACGTGTTGGCGGCCGGACGGCCGGACCCGCGGGTGACGACCGGTGACCGCGACCGGGTGGGGCGCGGCGCGGTGTGGGTCTTCTCCGGCTACGGCAGCCAGTGGCCCGGCATGGGGCGCCGGCTGCTGGCCGAGGAACCCGCGTTCGCCGCCGCCGTCGAGAAACTCGACCCGCAGCTCGCCCCGGAGTGCGGCCTGTCCCTGTACGACCACCTGTCCTCGGGTGAGGGGCTCGACCGTCTGGAGACCGCCCAACCGGTGCTGTTCGGTCTCCAGTTGGCGCTCGCCGAGCTGTGGCGTTCCTACGGTGCCGAGCCCGCCGCCGTGATCGGGCACTCCATGGGCGAAGTGGCGGCGGCCGTGTGCGCGGGCGCGCTGGACGTGGCGGACGGGGCGCGTGTCATCGCCGTACGGGCCCGGCTGCTGAGCGGCCTGCGGGGCGGCGCGATGGCCGTGGTGGACCTGGACGACACCGAACTGGACTGGCTGGAGCGGGACTTCCCGGAGGTGCATGTCGCCGTGCGCTCCTCTCCCCGGCAGAAGGTCGTCACCGGTGAGGAGGCGGCGGTGGCCGGGCTCGTGCGCCGGCTGGAGGGGGAGGGCCGGGCGGCGAGGGCCATGCGGGTCGTCGGTGCCGGGCACTCGCCGCAGGTGGACGGACTGTTGCCGGAGCTGGTGGACGCGCTGTCCGGCATCCGGGGACGTCGGCCGCGGGTCCCGGTCCACTCCACGGTCCTCGACGACCCACGCGGGGACTGCCTCTTCGACGCCGCGCACTGGGCGGCCAACCTGCGCAGGCCCGTACGGCTGGACCGGGCCCTCGCGTCGGCGGCGGCCGACGGCCGCACGGCCTTCGTCGAGATCTCCCCCCACCCGGTGCTGACCGGGGCCGTCGCCGACTCCGTGCCCGGCGCCCTCGCCCTGGCCACGCTGCGCCGGGACGCCGACGGGTCCGAGGCGTTCGCCGGGCAGCTGGGCGCGCTGTGGGCGGCGGGACAGCGGCTGCCGGTGCCGCCGGGGCGGGTCATCGACCTGCCGCTGCCCCGGTGGCGGCATGTGCGGCACTGGTGGACGGACGGCCGGGCGGCGCACGCCGAGCCGCTGCCGGAGGAACCTCCTGCCGCGGTGACCGGGCCCTCCTCGGTCCTGGCCCGCCTGTCCCACCACATAGCCGCCGTCACCGGCCACTCCCCCGCCCGTATCACCCCGGGCACCGCGTGGACCGACCTCGGGCTGGACTCGTTGATGGCCGTCCGTGTCCGCACTGCGGTGGAGCGCGAGTTCGGCATCGAACTGCCCCTGCGTGACCTGTTCGCCGCCGTCACCGTAGAGGACGCCGCCACCCGCATCGAGCGCGCCCTCCCCCGCGACGACACCCCGGTGCACCCCCTGCGCGCCACCGGCTCGCGGCCCCCGCTGTTCCTCGTCCACGCCGCCGGCGGCCCGGTCAGTGTCTACCGGACACTCACCGAACGCCTCGGCGGGGACCAGCCGGTGTACGGGCTGGAGCGGATCGAGGAGGCCCGGACCGTGCCCGAGAAGGCGCGGCGCTACGCCGAGGCGATCAACGCGGTCCATCCCGACGGCCCCTGCCTGCTGGGCGGCTGGTCCTTCGGCGGCTTCGTCGCCCAGGAGACCGCGCGGCAACTGGCCGCCGCCGGGCGGGAGGTGCGGCTGGTCGTGCTCATCGACTCCGTCCGGCCCCTCCCCCGCCCGGAGCAGACGCGGGCCGACCGGATCCGGGCGCACTTCGAGGGCTTCGCCCGCCACGTCGCCGACACCTACGGCGTGCGGCTGGAGTTGCCGTACGACGAACTCGTGGCCATGGACGACGACACGGTCCGGATCGACACCGTGCTGCGGGCCCTGCGCGAGGCCGCCGACGTGCCGCCCGCGGCACTGGAGCACCAGCGGGCCTCCTACCTGGACATGGGCATCGGCGAGTCCCACCGACCTGGTGGCTACGCCGGGCCCGTGGTCCTCTACCGGGCCACCGAACCCGCGCCGCACACCGTGCGCGACCCGGCGTACGAGCGGGACGACCCGGCGCTGGGCTGGGACGAGGTGTGCCCGCTTCTTGAGGTGGTGCCGGTACCCGGTCACCATCTGTCGCTGCTCGATCCGCCGCACGTCGACGAGATCGCCGCCCACCTGAGCCGGACACTCGCCGAGCCGGCCCCCTGACATGGAACCCGAGGAGCCGCCATGCCCGACCTGCCGAACAAGCCCGCTGCCGGAGTGTCCCGGCGCACGGTCGCCAGAGCGACGGCCGCCGCCGGTCTCGCCGTCCTGTTCGGGGCCGCGGCCGGCACGGCCCCGGCCCGGGCGGCCACCCGGCTCGGCCCGCGCACGCTGGACGTGTCCGTGCCTTCCGCCGCGCTCGGCCGCAGCGCACCCGTCCGGCTGATCCTGCCGTCGGACTTCGGTACGCGCCCGGAGAAGAAGTACCCCGTGCTGTACCTGCTGCACGGCGCCCACGACGACTACACCTCGTGGACCCGCGAGACGGACATCGAGGCGTTCACCGCCGGCCGCGACCTGATCGTGGCGATGCCCGACGCGGGCCCCACCGGCATCCCCAGCGTCTGGCGCGGCGGCCCGGACTACGAGACGTTCCAGGTGAAGGAGGTGCCGGCGCTCCTCGCCCGGGACTACCGGGCCTCCGGTGTACGGGCGGTCGCCGGGGTCTCCACCGGCGGCTACGGGGCCATGGCCCACGCGGCCCGCCATCCCGGGGCGTTCACCGCGGCGGCCTCCTACAGCGGCATCCTCGACACCATGGCCCCCGGTGTTCCCGCCATCATGGACGCGATCGTGGCACGCGAGAACCTGCCGGCCGCGTCCCTGTGGGGCAATCCGGTGTTCAACCTCCTGACCTGGCGGGACTTCAACCCCCGGGCCCGCGCCACCGGGCTGCGCGGCACCGCCCTGTACGTGTCGCAGGGCAGCGGAGTGGGAGGCGGCGGCGATCCGCTGCCCGGGATCCTGGAGAGCGCCCTGTGGCCCTCGGCCCAGGGCTTCGCCCGCACGCTGGCCCTCATGGGGATCCAGGCCACCACACACTTCTACGGAGGCGGCGGACACGACTGGGCGCACTGGAAGCCGGAGTTCACGGCCTCGTGGCCTATCCTCGCCCGTGCACTGGGTGTGCCCGAGTGACGGGGGTGCCGTCGGGGCACGGAACGGAGCGGAGGGGTCGTCCGTCCAACACAGGACTTCCCACTCGCCCCACGGGCATCAGCCCGCGGGTGAGCCGCTTCCGGTCGAAAGGAGGGTCCGTGATGGCTGTGCCCACGCCGCACGGCGTGCCGGACCACCCCACAACGCCGCCACAGGTCCCGCCCGAGCTCGCGGAGCTGCTGCGCGCCAATCTGGCCGCCGTCGCCGACGAGGTGGAGGAGGAGGTCCGCCGCCAGGTCCCCGAGTACTCCCGGCCCGCCGACGGCACCTACCGCCAGAACCTGCGGTCCGGCGTGGTGCAGGCGCTGACCCTGTTCGTCGACCACATCGCCGACCCGCGCGACGACGGGGGCGCGATCGCGGCGACGTACTACGAACTGGGGCGAGGGGAGGCCCTGGAGGGCCGCAGCCTGGACGCACTGCAGTCCGCGCTGCGGGTCGGCGGTATGCGGGCCTGGCGGCAGATGGGCCGCACCGCGGAGGAACTCGGGCTGGACTCCGCGGTCGTGGCCCGGCTCGGGGAGCTGGCGTTCCGGACCGTGCACGAGGTCGCGCAGGCGGCCGCGTCCGGGTACGCCGAGGCCCAGCTGCGCAGTTCCGATGAGCTGGAGCGGCGCCGCAAGCGGCTGCTCGACCTGCTGCTGGAGGACGGGCCGGTGGCGCTGGAGGCCGTGCAGGACCTGGCGCACAGCGCGCGCTGGCCGGTGCCGCGGACGGTGGGCGTCGTGGCACTCGCGGCGGCGCCGGACCGGCGGGAGGAGGACCGGCCGCTGGCGGCGGCGGGTGCGCTGGTGGACATGGAGTCCCGCCCCCCACGCATGCTGGTGCCCGACCCGGACGGCTCGGGCGGCATCGGCGGCCGGGCGTTCACGCTCGCGCTGCGCGGCCGGCCCGCCGCGATCGGCCCGACGGTCGCGGTCACCGAGGCCGCGCAGTCGCTGCGCCTGGCCACCCGGGCGCTCGGGCTGATGGGCCGCGGGGTGCTCCCTCGCCAGGGCGTGGTGCGCTGCTCCGAGCATCTGTCGACGCTGCTGCTGCACGGCGACGAGCCGCTGCTGGAGCGACTCCAGGCCCGGGTCCTCGCACCTCTCGAGACGGTCTCGGCGGGGCAGCGCGACCGGCTCGCCGAGACACTGCTGGCCTGGCTGCTCAGCGGCAGCAACGTGCCGGACGTCGCGGTACGGCTGCACGTCCACCCGCAGACGGTCCGCTACCGCCTGCGCCAGTTGGAGAAGCTCTTCGGTGACGCCCTGCACGACCCGTCGACCCGCCTCGACCTCATTCTCGCGTTGCGCGCGGAATCACTGCACACGAAGCAGAACTGACTCCCCGCATTCAGGCGACGTACTCAATCGGCGACAAAAACCGGCGCGGTTTCCATAATCCCGTCCATAACAGCAGGCGAGGAAAAGCCCATACGTTCGGGGCGTCCTTTTTCGCAGGCGCTCCACGCGCCTCCCACGCGGAGGATCCCCCATGCGTATCCGTATGTGTCTCGCTGCGCTCTCGCTGGCCGGCGGGGCCGGACTTGCCACCCTCTCGGCTCCCCCGGCCATGGCCGCGGCCTGCTCGGACGTCGAGGTCGTCGCCGCCCGTGGCACCTTCGAGCCGGGCACGCTCGGCTTCATCGTCGGCGACCCGGTGTATTCCGCGCTGCAGAAGAAAGCGGCGGGCAAGAACCTGTCCAGCTACAAGGTGAACTACCCGGCCGACCTCTCCCCCACGTCCGCGGCCCAGGGCAATCTGGATCTGGTGAACCATGTGAAGAGCCAGGCCGCCGCCTGCCCGGGTCAGAAGTTCGTTCTCGTCGGCTATTCGCAGGGCGCGAACGTCGTCGACAACTCGATCGGCATCAGCAGCGCCGGCGCGGTGGTCGGCAGTCCCATCGTCGCCACCCTGCCCGCGGCGGTCGAGCCGAAGGTCGCCGCGGTGCTGCTGTTCGGCAACCCGATCCGGGCGCTCGGCAAGAGCGTCACCGGCACCTACCAGAGCCGCACCCTCGACCTCTGCGCCCAGGGCGACCCCGTCTGCGAGAACGGCGGGGGCGACGTCGGGGCGCACCTGAGCTACCGCGACGACGCCGAGGAGGCGGCCACGTTCGCCGCGGGCAAGCTCTGAGTCCACGCCGCACGAAGGGGCCCGGGAGGAGATCCTCCCGGGCCCCGGGTGTGTGTGGCGGCAGGGTCAGCGAGGTGACCGCGCGAAGCCGGCGAGGCTGGTGGAGACCGGCTCGGGCCGGCCGTTGTTCTGTACGGGCGCCGCGGTCAGGACGTCGAGGTGCTGGTAACCGTCGGCGACCACCGGGTTCAGCTCGGCCGGGACCCGCCCGGCCAGCAGTCCCTCACCGGCGAGCACGGTGAGCACCGGGTTGGCCTTGAGCCCCTCGGGATGGACGACGAGCTTCTTCACCTGCGGCGAGGTGGAGAGCTGGATGTCCGTGACCAGCTTGGTCGGGAAGTACTGCTCCGTGAAGTCCAGCGGCTGCTCCGCCAGGCTGCGGGCCAGTTGCCGTATGTCGGTGACCTCCTCGCCGGCGCCGGTGAACGGGGTTCCGTCGGCCGACCGGTAGCCGGGATCGTCCGGGGCGCCGACGCGGTCGTAGTTGCGCCAGGTGTAGAGCGGGCCCTGCGGCCGGTCCGGGATGGCCTTGTACGCGGTGCCGTACAGCCCGGGTTGCTCGTCGCCGCCGTTGGCGACGGGGAAGCTCTTGTCGGCGATCGGTCCGCCGTCGAAGAAGCCCACACTGGTCTGCAGGAACGCCAGGGGCACGGAGTTGTCGTCCAGCAGCGCCCCGAGCACGGCCCCGTTGGTGAGCCGGAAGTCCTTCACCGAGGGCGTACCGGTGAGGAAGGCGGCGGTGTCCTTGGAGAACAGGAAACGGTTGGTGGCCTCGACGTTGACGTTGGAGGGCAGGTAGCGGGGCAGGTCTGACTCGCCCTCCAGGTCGTCGAGGGCACCGAGACCTGCGATGCCGAGCAGGGTCATCGTCTCGGGGTTGAGCAGCACCGGCGCGGACAGCGTGCGCGGCAGCACCCCGCTGTCCAGCCCGGCCTGCACCACGCCGTACCCGAGGCCGATGTCGGGCAGGCTGGTGTCGTCCGGGATGCTGCCGCTGAGGTCGGCCAGTGAGGTGGAGACGGTCGTGTCGAGGGCGAAGTAGCCGGCGCACTGGTTGTACCCGGCGTCCGCCGTGGTGGCGCGGTTGCCGTCGAAATCGGCCGCGGCGAAGTAGCCGGTGATCACACCGCCCAGCGAGTGCCCGCCGCACAGCACCTTCCGCTTGCGTTGCGCCTGAGAGGGCAACTCGGCGGTGAGCAGGTCGTACTGGTCGCGTACGGTCTGCTCGATGCCGAGCTTCGCCATCCAGCCCAGCTGTGCGTTGCCGGCGTAACCGCCGAAGGCCCGGCCGCCGACCTGCTTGCCGCGGTAGTAGTAGTCGACGGCGGTGTGCTGGTCGCCGGAGGCGATGCCGGTGCGGTCCTCCAGGCAGTTGGAACGCCGGTCCAGCGCCCAGAACTCGACGTGCAGCCCCTGTTCGGCGGCCCGCGTGACGGTGTTGCGGGCGACGCTGTCGAACGCCCCCGCGCCTTCCAGGATGCCGGGCTGGGCGATGAGGATCCGGTCGGCGTCGGCCGACGCGGCGGGTCCGTCGGCGGAGCGGTAGCGCAGGTACGACAGCCAGTCGCACGCTGCCGGACGAGGCCCGGCCGACTCCGGCAGCGGCACCTTCACCCGCACCATCGACTCCGTCACTCCGGTCACCGGCGATGTCGACGTCACCGGCGTCTCGGTGCGCGCCCCCTCGGCACGGGCGCCCGGGGCGGCGGCCGTGAGTGTTCCGGCGGTCAGCAGCACCGCCAGCACGGCACCGCGCCACTTCCCTCTGTGCGTGAGATTCATGTCCATGCCACGGACGCTAGGGCGGGGGCGCGCTCGCTCTCAGGGAGTGCTGATGAGAACTCAGCTTCCGGATCGCGCCTTGTCACGGGCGCACAGCGCGCCCGGCCGCAGAGACCGGAAACGGGTTCGTACCGCTTCTGGACGCCACCGAGCTGCGAACCGGCCGTTTCGGGAGCATGGTGGGGCTATGGACGGTCAACCCCCTGTGGTCGTGCAGCCGCCCGCGACGGACGGCGGACGGCTGGTGACCATCCGCGGCGAGCGCATGGGCGTCGCCTACAGCCTCTTCGACGTGCTGGACCTGCTGCACGGCGAGGGCCTGCCCACCACGGACACGGCCGTCGACGACACCGAACTGATCGAGTGGCAGGGCGGCGGCCCGTACGACTGGAACAACGGGGCGTCCGAGGACGCGTGAGCCCCTGCACTCGTTGCCGACGGCCTCCTCCGGGCATGCGCCGACCCGGCCGGTGCTCGACCGGGCACTCCCCACGGGGCACGGCCGGTCGCCGCTCGCCGGCGGGTGGTGGCCGGGGACCCGAACGATATGAGCAACAGCGCGTCCGGTGAGACCTGCCCCCCCTCACTCCGACGGAGGCATGCCCGCAGAACGCCGCAGGCAACAAGCGCAGCGCTCCGGCACGCCGCACTCCTCGGAGAACCGGCGACCAGCCCCGGGCGTCGACGCTTCCCGGTGCCGCCGGCCCCTCCCCGGGCAGGGGAACCGCCCGGGCCGGCCTGTGCGCCCTCGGCAAGCCGGTCCAGGCGGGCGCGATAGGCGGGGGGCAGTTTCAGGCCGACCGCTGCGAGGTTCTCCTCCAGATGCTCGGTCCGGGCCGTGCCCGGGATCGGCAGAACGACCGGCGCACGGTCGAGGAGCCAGGCGATCGAGACCTGCGTGGGCGTGGCCCCGAGCTCGGCCGCCACGGCGGCGATCTCGTCCTCGGCACCCGTCTTCCCCCAGGCCACGGGCCGCCACGGCAGTGCTTGCCGTCCGTGCCGTTGGGGGCCGGGCCGGTGACCGTGTCGGGCACGAACCAGTAGTAGTGGCCCCACTTGGGGTCGTCGTAGTGGGTCTGCCACGTGCCGGTTATCTGCCGCATCACCTGGGCGTAAGGCGATACCGGACGCGGCACAGGCGTCGAGCACCGGCTCGTGCTCCCGGTCGAGCAGGTTGTAGCGGTTCTGCACACTCACGACGTCTACGAACGCCCCCTCTGCCCAAGAGGCCACGTTATCAGCGCAGTTGGCGACGACATCGAGAGCGGTGAACCTTCGTCCCGGCCAGGGCGCGGCCCGCTCGACGAGCCGTTGCCGGTGCCCGGCGATACGCTGCGCGATAATGCCCCTTTGCCCCGCTCTGGGAGGTTCTCATGGCCTCGCGCCTCAACCCGTACCTCAGCTTCAACGGCGACGCCCGGCAGGCGATGGAGTTCTACAAGGAGGTCTTCGGCGGCACCCTCGACCTCAACAGCTACGGAGCGTTCGGGCAGGCGGACGCCCCGAACGCCGACAAGATCATGCACGGCATGCTGGAAACCACGAGCGGCTTCACCCTGATGGGCGCCGACAACCCGCCGGGCATGGAGTCCGAGCAGGGCGGCTCCCACTCCGTGAGCCTGAGCGGCGACGACGACGCCGAGCTGCGCGGCTACTGGGAGAAGCTGTCGGAGGGCGGATCGGTGTCGGTGCCGCTGGAGAAGCAGATGTGGGGCGACGTGTTCGGCATGTGCACGGACCGCTTCGGCGTCCCCTGGATGGTCAACATCAGCACGGAGAACTGAGCGGCCGGGCAGGGCGGTCCTGGACCGTCCTGCCCGAGGCTGTCCGCACCCACCGTCAGCGCCGGTGCGTACGGGCGGCCTTCTTTTGTTGGTACGTCCTGACAAAGTTATTGACATCCCCCGTGGCCGCCCGCATAGTACCTGCCACTAGAGCGCGCTAGTAATGCGCTCCAGTCACCGAGTGCGCAGGGGTCCGCACCCAGGACCGCCGCATGACCCTTGACCGCCGCCGCCCCGGGCGCCCACCCACTGCCCGCCTGCCGGACCGGGCGCGGCCCCCTCTTGCCAGCACAGTGAGGTTCACCCGACATGCGCAGACACCACAGAGCCGCCACCCTGACCACCGCCGCCCTCGTCGGCGCCCTGCTCGCCGCGGGCTGCTCCAGCGGCTCCGGCGGGAAGAAGTCCGGGGCCGGCGGTACCGACGCCGCCGCGGGCAAGGCCACCACCCCGCGGATGACCGTCGCCCTGGTCACCCACGCGGCGCCGGGCGACACGTTCTGGGACCTGATCCGCAAGGGCGCCCAGGCCGCCGCCGCGAAGGACAACATCAAGCTCGTCTACTCCAGTGACCCGGCCGCCGGGAACCAGGCCAACCTCGTGCAGAACGCCATCGACCAGAAGGTCGACGGCATCGCCCTCACCGCCGCCAAGCCCGACGCGATGAAGGGCGTGGTGGCGAAGGCCAAGGCGGCCGGCATCCCCGTCGTCGGCTTCAACTCCGGCCTGGACGACTGGAAGGAGCTCGGCATGCTCGAGTACTTCGGCCAGGACGAGAACATCGCGGGGCAGGCCTTCGGCGAGCGCCTCAACCAGCTGGGCGCCAAGCACGCCGTCTGCGTCATACAGGAGCAGGGCCAGGTCGCGCTGGAGGCCCGCTGCGCCGGACTGAAGAAGGGCTTCGAGGGCACGACGGAGAACGTGTACGTCAACGGCACCGACATGCCCTCGGTGAAGTCGACGCTGACGGCCAAGCTCCAGAAGGACTCCTCCATCGACCAGGTGGTCACGCTCGGCGCCCCGATCGCCCTGACCGCCGTGCAATCGGTGAAGGACGCGGGCAGCGAGGCGAAGGTCGCCACGTTCGACCTCAACAAGGACCTCGTCGGAGCCATCCAGGGCGGCAGCGTCGAGTTTGCCGTCGACCAGCAGCCTTACCTCCAGGGCTACCTGGCGGTGGACGCGCTGTGGCTGTACAAGACCAACGGCAACGTCAGCGGTGGCGGCACCGCCCCCGTGCTCACCGGACCGGCCTTCGTCACGAAGGACAATGTCGACAGCGTCGCGGAGTTCGCCGAGAACGGCACGCGCTAGCGGAACCGGGCGGACGGGGGCACCCGTGTCAGGCCGGTCCCGGCCCCTTCGGGACCGGCCCGCTCGTCCCCCGCACCACCAGCTTGGGGTCCAGCACCGCCTCCCGCGGCTCCAGCTCCCGCTTCTCCAGCCGCTCGACGGCGAAACGGACGGCGTACTCGGCCATCAGGAGGGCGTCCTGGCGGACGGTGGTGAGGCCGATCGGCATCAGGTGGGACAGGTGGCTGTCGTCGTAGCCGACGACGGACAGGTCGCGCGGGACCTCCACACCCGCCCGGGTGAGGGCCATCAGCAGGCCCATCGCGCAGCGGTCGTTGCCGGCGAGGACGGCTGTCGGCAGCGGCTGCCCGCCGTCCCTCTCGGCCAGGAGCAGGCGGCCGGTCTCGATACCGGACTCCTCGGTGTGGTGACCGGGAATCACCCGCACCTCGGCCCCCAGCCCGTGGCGGCGCATCGCGGCCCGGTAGGCACGCCGGCGCTCCGCCGAGCCGGGACCGCGTCCGCCGTCGATGTGCACGATCCGGCGATGGCCCAGCTCCACCAGGTGGTCCATGGCCTGCCTGACTCCCTTGCCCTCGGCGGAGTGCACGAGGTCGACCCGGGCCTGGGGCACACGGCGGCTGACCGAGACGGCGACCGTGCGCTGCCCGAGTTCGTCCAGGTAGGCGGACCCGGCGTCCGAGCCGAGCAGGATCACCGCCTCGCAGCGGTGGCTGAGCAGCGCCTCGACCGCCTTGGCCTCGCTGCGGCCGTGGGTCGCCCCGGAGAGCAGCACGTCGTAACCGAGCCGTTCGGCCTCGGGGTAGATGCCCGTGATGAGGTCCGTGTGGAAGGTCTGCTGCACGGTGAACATGACGCCGAGCGTGCGGCTGCGGCCACGGGCCAGCAGCCGGGCCGCACTGTCGGGCCGGTAGCCGATCTCGTCGGCGACGCGCAGGACCCGTTCCCGGGTCTCCTGGCCGGCGCCGGGCTGGTTGCGGAAGATGATCGAGACGAGCGCGCGGGAGACGCCCGCCTTCTCGGCGACGTCCGCCATCGTGGGCCGCTGCCTGCCCGATGCATCCACCTGTGAACCCACCCTCCGACGCCGCACACCTTACGGGGTGCCCCGTACGGAACCTCGTACGGGATCCGGCGACCTCCCGGCGACCAGCTCTTGACATGACATTTGAACAGGGGTCATCGTACTCGAACTAGAGCGCGCTAGTAGCGCGCGACAGCGAGCGGAAACGCAGCGTGAGGGACACCAGCCCCGAGACCGAGGACCGCACGCTCGAGACCCTCGGGGCCGAGCTCCGGGCGCGTTTCTCCTGACCATCCTTCCGAGGAGCTTCACCATGACCGTACGAATAGGCGTCATCGGCGCCGGAATGATCGGCCAGGACCACATCCGGCGGCTCACCGAGGTCGTCACCGGTGCCGGTGTCACGGCCGTGGCCGACGTCGACGCCGGGCGCGCTGCCGAGGTGGCGGCCCGGGCCGGTGCCACCGCCCTGCCCACCGGCGCGGACCTGGTCGCCTCCCCCGACGTGGACGCCGTCCTCGTCACCTCCTGGGGGCCCGCCCACGCCGAGCACGTCCTGAACGCGATCGCCGCCGGCAAGCCGGTGTTCTGCGAGAAACCCCTCGCGACGACCGCCGAGGACTGTCTGCGGATCGTCGAAGCCGAGCGGGCGCACGGCCGCCGGCTGGCGCAGGTCGGTTTCATGCGCCGTTTCGACGCCGGCTACCGCCAGATGAAGGAGGTCCTGGCGACCGGTTCGCTCGGGGCCCCGCTGATCGTGCACTGCGCCCACCGCAACCCGACCGTGCCGGAGTCGTACCACTCCGCCATGGCCGCGCAGGACACGGCCGTGCACGAGATCGACGTGCTGCGCTGGCTGCTCGACGACGAGATCGTCTCCGTCCAGGTGGTCACCCCGCGCGCCACGAGCAAGCGGTTCGCTCACTTGAAGGACCCCCAGGTCATGATCTTCGAAACGGCCTCGGGCGTCCGGATCGACCTGGAGGTCTTCGTCAACTGCCAGTACGGTTACGACATCCAGTGCGAGGTCGTCGGCGAGGACGGCCTGGTCCGGCTGCCCGACCCGGCGGCCGTCGGGATCCGCACCGCCGCCCGGCACGGCACGGGCGTGCTGCAGGACTGGAAGGACCGGTTCGCGGAGGCCTTCGACACCGAGATCCGCGAGTGGGTCACCTCCGTGGCGGCCGGCGTCGAGCCCACCGGCCCGTCCTCCTGGGACGGTTACGCCGCCACCGTCATCACCGACGCCGCCGTCCGGTCCCTGGAGAACGGCGGCGCGACCGTCACCACCGACATGAAGCCCCGCCCCGCGTTCTACGGAGGCACCGCGTGAAGATCGCCCTCGACCCGTACATGCTCCGCGCCCTGCCGATCGACGAGATGGTGCGCACGGTCGCCGAACTCGGCTACGAGTACATCGAGTTGTCGCCGCGCGAGGACTTCATGCCGTTCTTCCTGCACCCGCGCGCGGACGACGCGCGGGTGCAGGAGCTCAAGCAGTCGCTGCGCAGGCACGGCGTGCGCCTGTCCTCGGTGCTGCCGCTGTACAAGTGGTCCTCCCCGGACGAGACCGAGCGGCAGGCGGCGGTCCGCTACTGGAAGCGGATGATCGAGATCACCACGGACCTCGAATGCGCCCTGATGAACTCGGAGTTCAACGGCCGCCCCGAGCGCGCCGCCGAGAGCGAGGCCGCGTTCTGGCGCTCGCTGGAGGAGCTGCTGCCGGTCTTCGAGCGGGAGGGCATCGCCCTCAACCTGGAGGCGCACCCGGACGACTTCTGCGAGGAGAACACCCCGGCCGTCGATCTCGTGCGCGCGGTCAACAAGCCGTGGGTGAACTACCTGTACTGCGCGCCGCACACCTTCCACCTCTCGGGCGCCGACCCGACGGCGGACATCGCGGCGATGATGCGCTACGCCGGGGACAAGCTCCAGCACGTGCACATCGCGGACTCCTTCAACCACAAGGGCTCCAGCGGGCTGCGCTACATCCTCAACCCGCCGGGCACCCCGGCACGGATCCACCAGCACCTCGACATCGGTCAGGGCGAGGTCGACTGGGACGCCTTCTTCGGCACCCTGCGCGAGCTGGGGTTCGACGGGGTCGCGACGGCCTGTGTGTTCGCCTGGGAGGAGCGGGCCCGGGAATCGTCGGCGTTCATGCTGGACCGCATCCGCAAGGAACTGGCCGCCTGAGTCGGCTGCCCGGGCCGGGCGGAACACCAGCCCCTTCGACAGCTCCGGGGTGAGCGACCGTACGCGGGGCGAGGCCGGCCGGAACGCGGGATCGCCGATGACACAGGCGGTCCCGTCGGCGTGTCCGGCCGGCCATGTGTCGAGGACCGACGTCAGTTCCGCGGTGGACCCGTGGCGGACCGGGACGCCACCGCTGCGGATCGACGTCGGCACGTCGGCGTCCGGCAGCAGCACGGCCCGGACGACCTGTGGCACGCTCTTCGTCCCGGCAGCGTGGAGAGGCGGCGGCATGCGCATAGGACTGCTCGGCACCGGACCCTGGGCGCAGATGGCCCACGCACCCGCGTTGAGCGGGCATGAAGCGCTGGACTTCGCGGGTGTGTGGGGCCGTCGCCCCGAAGCCGCGAAGGAGCTGGCCGGGCGGCACGGCGTCCGCGCCTACGACGACGCCGACGCGCTGTTCGCCGACGTGGACGCCGTCGCCGTGGCGCTGCCGCCCGAGGTGCAGGCCTCACTCGCCGCCCGGGCGGCGCGGGCCGGGTGCCATCTGCTGCTCGACAAGCCGCTCGCGCCGACGGTGGAGCAGGGGCGGGCCGTGGTCGCGGCGGCCGAGGAGGCCGGTGTCGCCTCGGTCGTGTTCTTCACGACGCGCTTCCAGCCCGAGCCGGCGGCGTGGATCGCCGAACAGGCGGCGGTGCCGGGCTGGTTCACGGGGCGCGCCGAGTGGCTCGGGGCGGTGTTCACCAGCGAGAGCCCCTTCGCGACGCCGTGGCGGCGGGAGAAGGGCGCCCTGTGGGACGTCGGCCCGCACGCCCTGTCCGTGCTGCTACCGGTCCTCGGCGACGTGCGGCGCGTCACGGCGGCGGCGTACGGACCCGGCGACACGGCGCATGTCGTCCTCGACCACGCGGGCGGTGCGTCGAGCACGCTCACCCTGAGCCTTACGGCGCCGCCCGCCGCCGCGGGTGCCGCCGTGGAGCTGCGGGGGGAGGCCGGGGTCGCCGCGCTGCCGGACAGCTCCGACAGCGCGGTGCGGGCGTTGATGCGCGCCGCTGACGCGCTGCTCGACGCCGCCCGGACCGGCCACCCGCACGCCTGCGACGCGGCGTTCGGCCTCCGGGTGACGGAGATCCTCACGGCGGCCCAGGGCCTGCTGAACGACAGGTCCTAGTCCTCGCCGGGCTCGTCGGGCTCGTCGGGCTCGTCGCTCCAGCGCGACCAGGCCTCCGCACCCTCGATGTGCGGGGAGAACGCGGGACCGGCAGCGGCCGGTCCCGTCAGGGCGTACGGCCCTCCTGCGGCGGGTCGAAGTGGAGCCGCTCCTTCACCACGGGGAAGCCGGCCTTGGCGAAGTTCGCCGCCATGGGGACGTTGCCCCGGTCCGTGGCCGCGGCGACGAACTCCGCCCCGCGCTCGACGAGGAAGTGGGTGCACTCGGCCAGGAGGTCGTAGGCGTAGCCGTGCCCGCGCTGGTCCGGCAGGACGCCGATGAAGCCGATGCACGGGCCTGAGGGGTTGTGGGCCGGGATGTGGATGCCGGCCAACTCGCCCTGCGCGGTGCGGGCGACCTGCCACCACTCGCGCGGCGACGGACACCAGTGGAAGAAGTCGAGTTCCTCGCGGGCCGCCTGGTCGGGTCCGCCCTGGGCGATGGCCTTCAGGGCGTGGGCGTCCAGGGTGGCGGAGTGGATGCGGCGCAGCGCGTCGAAGAACACGGCGTCGTCCGGTTCGGCGCGGAACGCGAGACGGCCGGGCCGCTCGGGCAGACCGAGGTCGGGGGTCCAGCGGTACAGGAGGCGTTCGACCAGAAGGTCGTAGCCGGCCTTCCGTGCGGCGGTGAAGCGGGTCTCGGCGGCGGCGCGCAGGGCCGGGTCGTCGCGCCAGCCGGCGGGCAGGTTCAGCTCGAGATCGACCTGCCAGGGGGCGGAGCGCAGGAGTGCGGCGCCCGCTTCCTCCTCGCCTTCGGCCACGTCGAACCAGTTGAGGTTGACAGGCTCGGTGTCGTCGGAGCCGCCCCACCAGGCACCGCGGGCGACGACGCGGCCGTCACGCAGGGCCACTCGCTTCCAGTCGGGGCGGTGCCGGGTCAGCCGGTGGCCCTCACGGGCGCCCAGCGGGTCGGGCAGGGTGTCGAAGAGAGCGGTGTCGCCCGTGTCGAGCGGGCGGATGACCACATCGGTCATGGGATGTCCTCCGGGACGCATGCTGATCGGAGCGCTCCCGGTCGGTCAGTCGCGGCACGCCGGAACAACGGGCAAGGAGCGCGGGAACGGTGTGAACTGCACGGCTCTGCCCTCCTTCCGCTGGTCTCGGGGCGTGGCGCGCCACACGCTACGGGGCCTCCGGCGGGCCGTCCATCGGCTTTCCGGTGCGGCTCAGAAGCCCCTTGAGAGGCGTGCCCACGGACATCCGGCCGCCGCGACGCGCTTGCGGCCCGGACCCACGGCCGCCGCGGGCCCCGGCGTGCGGCGGCCGGTCTGGCGTAGCAGCGTGGTGGTGTGAGCAGTGTGCGCGGCCGGCTGGCGCGCCGGGACCCGGACCGGCGTGGCTGGCTGCGCGGCGCACCGCCGCCCGGCTGGGCCCGGGTGCTGCCGTCGGCGCTGCTGGCGGGTGTGTGCGCGGCGGAGCTGATCAGCCCGGAGCCGCTCGACATCGGCTTCCTGCTGGGCGCCATCCCGCCGCTGGCCGTGCTGGCACACGGCCCGGTGGCGACGGCGGTGCTCGGCGGGCTGGTGGTGGTCGTGCTGACCGTGCCCGTCTTCGGCCTCGACAACCCCGGCAGTACCGATCTTCTGACCGTGTGCTTCGTCTCGGTGCTGAGCGTGCTGCTGTCGTACGTCAGCACCAGGCGGGACGCGCAGCTGGTCACCGAGCGGACCGTCTCCGAGGTCGTGCAGCGCGCGGTCGTGCCGCCGCTGCCGGAGCGGGTAGGTCCGGTGCGGTGCGCGGGGCTGTACCGGGCCGCGCAGCGCGGGACGCTGGTCGGCGGCGACTTCTTCGACGTACGGGCCGGCCCCTACGGTGTAAGGGCTGTGATGGGTGACGTGCAGGGGCACGGGCTGTCGGCCGTGGCCACGGTCGCGTCGCTGCTGGGGGCGTTCCGGGAGGCGGTGCTGGACCAGCCGGACCCGGAGGCGGTGGCGGCGCGGCTCGACCGGAGGCTGGCGGTGGACTCCGCGGGCGACCCGCACGCCGAGTTGTTCGCGACGGCGGTGCTGCTCGACTTCTCCGACGACGCCCGGGTCGTGCGGATCGTGGCGTGCGGGCAGGCCGGACCGCTGCTGCTGCGTGACGGCCGGGCCGTCGAGCTGGACGTGGAGCCGTGCACACCGCTCGGTCTCGGCCTCGCCGAGGCCGCCCCGCCCCGGGTCGTCTCGGTGCCGCTGAGGGCCGGGGACCGGCTGTTCCTCGCCTCCGACGGTGTGACGGAGGCCAGGGACGCGGACGGGGTCTTCTATCCGCTGGCCGAACGGCTGCCGGGCCTCGCGGCCGAGGACCCGGTCGCGCTGGCCGGGCGGGTCTGGACCGACCTCGCACGGCACTGCCCGGACGTACGGGACGACGTCACGATGCTGGTGCTCGCGCCGCGTCCGCGGGAGCGTCCCTGACGACAGCGGCCGGCGGTGGCCCGCGAT
>NZ_JBHVCP010000085.1:0-23965 GCF_042803315.1 Streptomyces sp. NPDC057424 | reverse complement strand
GCGCACCCGCGCCGGCCGGCCTGAGCCTGACGTACCCCTCAGCCCTGCTGGCCCGACGCCTTCCGCCACGTCGGCCGCATCGCCACGGCGCGTTCCCGGACCCTCGTCCACCAGGCCGACGCCGCCCACACCACACGCACCGTGGAGCGGGGCGCCAGCAGCGCGCGGAGCCTGGCCGGACGGCTGACCGCCGCGCCGAGGCCCGCCGTCGCACGGCGGACGTCGTCCGTGAGGCCCGCCGCCGGGCGGGGGTGCGGGGCGTACAGCACCTGCTCCACCGCGTTCGCCACCCGGTGCACCGAGGCCGCGGCCGTCGCGTCGAGGTCGCCCAGGCGGACGATACGGGCGGCCGCCTTGCGCGGCGTCTGCGACTCGTCCGGCGTGATGCCGAAGTCCCACGCCGTGTCGGTCAGCTCCTGCCAGACGGCCAGCGTGTGCAGCGCCGCGTCCTGCTCACTGCGGCCGTGCGCCCCCAGCCGTACCGTGCGCGTCCGCTGCCGCCACAGCATCGGTGCCAGGGGGAGCGCGAGGACGGCGAGACCGGCGAGGGCCCACACCAGGAACGCGTACCACTTCGGACCGTCGCCGTCCGTGGGTAGCGCCGCCTGCGGCGACTCGCTCGCGCAGCCGCCGTCCAGCTTCTTCTGCTCCGTCGTGCAGGTCTCGCTCGCCGACGGTGTCGCGGAGGGCGCGGCGGACGTCGTCTGGGGCGGACGCGCCGGGTCCGGAACCGAGCTGTCCGGGGTGTCCGGCAGGGTGTACGACGGGATCGAGCCGCGGTTCGGAGTGGGCTCGAAACGGGTCCAGCCCACGCCCTCGAAGTACAGCTCCGGCCAGGCGTGCGCGTCCCGCAGCCCCACCGACACCGAGCCGTCCGCCTGCGGGGAACCGGGCGCGAAGCCCACCGCGACCCGGGCCGGTATGCCCAGGGAGCGGGCCATCGCCGCCATCGCGAAGGAGAAGTGCACGCAGAAGCCCTGCTTGTCCTTCAGGAAGCGGGCGATCGCCTGCGAGCCGCTGCCCACCTGCACCTGGGTGTCGTACTCGAAGCCGCCGGTGACGGCGAACCAGTCCTGGAGCTTGACCGCCTGGTCGTACGGGTCGGCCGCGCCCGCGGTGACCTGGCGGGCGGTGCGGCCCACCACCGACGGCAGTGAGTCGGGCAGCTCGGTGAAGTCACGCCCGATGTCTGCCGGCGGCGGCCCCGCAGAGGCCAGCTGCTCGGCCGTCGGCTGCACGTCCAGGCTTCTGACCTGGTACGTCAGACCGCGGGTGTTCTGGCCGTGGTCGCCGACCAGCGTCATGCCCAGGGGCTCGTACCGCCAGTTGCCGCTGATGCGTACGTCGCTCGGCGGGTACGGCATGGGCAGCCAGTCCTGGGCGTACCAGTCGGCCGCCGAGATCGTGGTGTCGACCTCCCTGCGCTTGACGTCCGGGCTGAGGCCGACCGGGGCCGGGAAGGTGCCGTCGGGGACGGCGGTGATGGACCGCCTCGACGGCTTCCACGTGGTGCCGTCGAAGTCGTCCAGGGACACGATCCGCAGATACAGGTCCGAGACGTCCTCCATCTCGGTCTTCACGGACAGGACCTGCTGGTCCTCGTCCGTGTTCAGGCTGTCCCGCAGCGACACCAGCGGGTTCACGGCGGAGATCGTGCCCCCGCCGCCCGCGCCGCCGCCCGCGCCCGCTCCCACGGAGTCCAGCAGGCCGCCGTTCATCGCGGGCAGGCCGAGCGGCACCACCAGGGCGATGCCCAGCGCGACCACGCCGATGCGCCGGCCGGTGCGGACCGGGGCGACCGCGCCGCTGGGCTCCCCGCCGGCCGTGCGCGGGGCACCGCCGAAGACCCGGCCCCACTGGGAGATCCGGTCCCGCCCCTCGGCCAGGAGCAGCATCAGATAGCCGGCCGCCGCCACCAGGAACCACAGCCAGTCGGTGCCCCCGTCGGACAGGCCCGCGGCCACGGAATACAGCGCGAGCAGGGGAAGCCCGGCCGGGGCGGCGCTGCGGAAGGTCACCGCGAGGGTGTCCACCAGCAGCCCGATGATCAGGACCCCGCCTATGAGCATCAGCCGGATGCCGTCGGACTCCAGGGGGGCCGGGATCGCGTACCGGGCGACGTCGTCCCCGCCCTGCTGGAGCAGGAGCGCGAAGCGGCTGAAGGCCTGCGGTCCGGGGATCAGCCCGGCCAGGGCCTGCTCGCGGGCGAACACGAAGGTCAGCAGCGCGACGGTGACCAGAGCCTGTGCCGCAACGGTCAGCGGCCGGGCCAGCGGCACCCTGCGGGCGGCGGCACCCACGCCCGACTGCAGGGCCAGCAGGAAGGCCGCCTGCACGATCCACGTGGCCGGCTTGACCAGCGGCAGCAGGGCGCACGCCGCCATCAGCGTGGCCGCCCAGGCGCCCAGCGTCAGTCGTACCCGCCCGCTCATCACGGTCCCTCCCCGCCGCTCGCCGCGGCCACGCCCCTGCGCTCCCGGTCGGCCTGCCGCCACACCTCGTCCACGGCGGCGCCCCGCGGCACCCCCAGGGCCGTCCAGCCCGCCGCGCGCAGCATGCGCAACCGGTCTCCGCCCCTGTCCAACGGCCCAGCGACGTCGCTCGGTTCCCGCACCCAGGTGTCGCTGTCCAGCACGAAGGCGACCGCGCCCGGGCTGCGCTGCCGCATCCGGCCCAGCACGGCCGCCTGGTCCTCGTCCAGGTCGCCGAGAAAGGCCACCAGCAGCCCCTCGTTCCCACCGCGTAGCACGTCGTAAGCCCTGGACAGGCCCGCGCCGTCGGAGTGGTCGATCACCGCGAGGGTGTCCATCATCAGCCCCGCCGCGTCCGCCGACTCCTGGCTGGCGCCCGCGAAGCCGTCACCGCCCTCGCCGGGCACCGCGTCGCCGGTGTCCGTCAGGAGCCGTACCGAATAGCCCCGTTCGAGCATGTGCACCAGCACGGACGCGGCGCCCGAAACCGCCCACTCGAAGGCCGAGTCCGGTCCCGCGCCCTGGTAGGCGATGCCCCGGGTGTCCAGCAGCACCGTGCAGCGGGCGCGCTGCGGCTGCTCCTCGCGGCGCACCATCAGCTCGCCGTAGCGCGCTGTGGAGCGCCAGTGCACGCGGCGCAGGTCGTCGCCGTGGCGGTAGCCGCGCGGGATCACGTCATCCTCGCCGGCCAGGGCGAGCGAACGCTGCCGCCCGTCGCCGTACCCCTTCGACTCACCGCTGAGCCGCGCCGGCGCCAGCGGCTCCACGCGCGGGATGACCGTGAGGGTGTCGTACGTCGAGAAGGACCGGGTCAGCTCGCACATGCCGAACGGGTCGGTCAGACGCAGCTGGAGCGGGCCCAGCGGGTAGCGGCCGCGCAGGTCGGAGCGCACCCGGTAGGACACCTCGCGCCGGCCGCCCGCCTCCACCCGGTCGAGCACGAAGCGGGGCCGGGGGCCGAGCACGTACGGCACCCGGTCCTGGAGCATCAGCAGGCCCGTGGGCAGCCGTGAGACGTTGTCCATCCGCAGGTGGACCCGGGCCTCGCTGCCGGCGGGCACACGCGCGGGGGAGAGCCGGCGGCTGCCGGCGACCCGGTAGCGCGTGCGGTACAGCACCGCCGCGCACACCAGCGGCAGCACCGCCAGCAGCAGACCCACGCGCAGCAGGTCGCTCTGCCCGAGCACGTACGAGCAGATGGCGGCCGCGACACCGGCGGCCAGGAAGGAGCGTCCGCGGGTGGTCAGACCGGCCAGGGCGGTGCGGATGCCGCTCTTCTCGCCCTGGTCGGCTTCCGCGTGCCCCGCCCCCGCGGTGGTCATCACAGCCTCCGCGGCGGCTGCTGGGGATACGCCGGCGCCGTACGGCCGAGGCCGCCGAAGCCGCTCTGCTGCTGTGCCGCCGGCACCGGGGTGCGCTGCAGGATCTCCTCGACGACCTGCTCGGCGGTGCGCCGGTTGAGCTGGGCCTGCGCGGTGGGCAGCAGCCGGTGGGCCAGGACCGCGACGGCGAGGGCCTGCACGTCGTCCGGCAGCGCGTACTCCCGGCCGTTGAGGGCCGCTGACGCCTTCGCCGCGCGCAGCAGGTGCAGCGTCGCGCGGGGGGATGCGCCGAGCCTCAGGTCGGGGTGCGTGCGCGTGGCGCCGACCAGGTCGACCGCGTAGCGCCGGACCGGCTCGGCGACGTGGACACCGCGCACCGCCTCGACGAGCTTGAGGATCTCGTGCGCGTGGGCCACGGGCTGGAGGTCCTCCAGGGGTGAGACGCCGCCGTGCACGTCCAGCATCTGCAGCTCGGCCTCCGCGCTGGGGTAGCCGACCGAGACCCGGGCCATGAAGCGGTCGCGCTGGGCCTCCGGCAGCGGGTAGGTGCCCTCCATCTCGACCGGGTTCTGCGTCGCCACCACCATGAAGGGGCTGGGCAGCTCGTGGGTCTTGCCGTCGATGGTGACCTGGCGTTCCTCCATCGACTCCAGGAGCGCGGACTGCGTCTTGGGCGATGCGCGGTTGATCTCGTCGCCGATCACCACCTGCGCGAAGATCGCACCCGGCTTGAACTCGAAGTCGCGGCGCTGCTGGTCCCAGATGGACACGCCGGTGATGTCCGACGGCAGCAGGTCGGGCGTGAACTGGATGCGCCGCACCGAGCAGTCGATGGACCGCGCCAGCGCCTTGGCCAGCATCGTCTTGCCGACTCCCGGGACGTCCTCGATCAGCAGATGTCCCTCGGCGAGCAGCACGGTCAGTGAGAGCCGTACGACCTCGGGCTTGCCCTCGATCACGCTTTCCACCGATTCCCGCACGCGCTCCACCACGGCGGTCAGATCATCCCCCACCCTCGAAAACTCTCGGGCGGGGGGACCCCCATGGCTCCCTCGATCGTCATAGGTCGTCACCCGGCCCTCCTCGGCCTTTCCCTTGCTCCCGGGGAGCACGGGATACCCCATTTTCCCGGGCCGACGAGCATGACGCAGGCCGGCCCACCCCGAACCACGGACACCACGCGTGAAAGGTTCCGCGCGACGTCACTCCCGCATTCTTGCTGCCGTTACCGTTTCGTGTCACTCGACTGTGGACAACTGGCCGCGATATGTCGGTCTTGCGGCCATTCGAACGCGTGACTGACAGACTTTCGACAGCTGCAGCAGGTGGCGTTCCGGGGCGGGCTGCCCGCAGTGCCCAGGCCCGTGGGCCGGGTCAGGAGGCCGGGTCGACCTCCCGCAGCAGGCCGGTCTTCACGTCGAACACGAATCCGCGCACGTCGTCGGTGTGCGGCACGAACGGCGAGGTGCGCACGCGCTGCATGGACTGCCGCACGTCCTGGTCGACGTCCCGGAAGGACTCCACGGCCCACGCGGGGCGCTGGCCGACCTCGGCCTCCAGTTCGTTGCGGAAGTCCTCGGTGAGACTCTCCAGGCCGCAGCCGGTGTGGTGGATGAGGACCACGCTGCGGGTGCCCAGCTTGCGCTGGCTGATGGTGAGGGAGCGGATCACGTCGTCGGTGACGACGCCGCCCGCGTTGCGGATCGTGTGGCAGTCGCCGAGTTCCAGGCCGAGTGCCGCGTGCAGGTCGAGACGGGCGTCCATGCAGGCCACGACGGCGACGTGCAGCACGGGCCGGGCGTCCATCCCCGGGTCGGCGAAGGCGTCGGCGTACCGGGCGTTGGCCTCGACGAGGCGGTCGGTGACCGTGTCACCGGTCGTGATGGCGCTCTCCGAACCTGTGGGAACCGATGCAGAAGTCGTCATAGGTATGACGTTACTGGTCACACCCCGTCCAGGCCTCCTGTGAGAGTGGACAAAGAATGCCGCCGAGGGGCGGCTGTGAGGTAACCCACACGAGTGGTGCCCCGGTCTCCGTGCGAACGGCGGCGACGCGCAGGCCGGTTGATTGACCGGGCGACACGGTGGACTAAAGTGACGCGAAGCGGGAGGCGAGACTCTCCCCGCTGGACTTGATTCTTCGGAGACTCCGGCGACGACCGGAGATCTCCCCGCGTGCGCGGCGCGTACGTACGGCTCGGCCTCCTCCCGCTCCCGGTCGGCTGACGCCTCCGGCGCCGGCAGGCCTCCCCGTTCACTGGGAGTCCCCCAGCGAAGCCGGGGGAGGGTGGGGACCGGCGGTGCGTACGGGCGCGCCGGATCTGAGAGGGCCCCTTGAGCGAGAGTCGACACGTCCCGGTGATGCTCCAGCGGTGCCTGGACCTGCTGGCACCCGCCCTGGAGGCCCCGGACGCCGTGGTCGTCGACTGCACCCTCGGCCTCGGCGGCCACAGCGAGGCGCTCCTCGAGAGGTTCCCCGACGCCCGGCTCGTCGCCCTCGACCGCGACAAGGAGGCCCTGCGCCTGTCCGGCGAGCGCCTCGCGCCCCACGGCGAGCGTGCCACCCTCGTCCACGCCGTCTACGACGAACTGCCCGAGGTGCTCGACAGGCTCGGCATCGCTCGCGTGCAGGGCGTTCTGTTCGACCTGGGCGTGTCCTCCATGCAGCTCGACGAGGCCGACCGCGGCTTCGCCTACGCCCAGGACGCCCCGCTCGACATGCGCATGGACCAGACGGCCGGCGTCAGCGCCGCCGAGGTCCTCAACACCTACCCGCCGGGCGAACTCGTGCGCATCCTGCGGGCCTACGGCGAGGAGAAGCAGGCCAAGCGGATCGTGAGCGCGATCGTGCGCGAGCGGGAGAAGGAGCCGTTCACCACCAGCGCGCGGCTGGTCGAGCTGATCCGCGACGCCCTGCCGCAGGCTGCCAAGCGCACCGGCGGCAACCCGGCCAAGCGCACCTTCCAGGCCCTGCGTATCGAGGTCAACGGCGAGCTCTCCGTCCTGGAGCGGGCGATCCCGGCCGCGGTGAAGGCGCTCGACGTGGGCGGGCGGATCGCCGTGCTGTCGTACCACTCGCTGGAGGACCGGCTGGTCAAGCAGGTCTTCGCGGCGGGCGCCGCCGTCACCGCGCCGCCCGGGCTGCCCGTCGTCCCCGAGCGCTACCAGCCGCGGCTCAAGCTCCTCACGCGCGGTGCCGAACTCCCCACCGAGGAGGAGATCGCCGAGAACCGGCGGGCGGCACCGGCGCGGCTGCGCGGGGCCCAGCGCATCAGGGAGGACGTCGAGTGAGGCGTGAGCAGGCCGGACCGAGGGAGCGTGCGTGAGCGGCAAACCCGAACTGAAGGGGAGGGCGGCCCGACTCGCGCGGCTCCTCCCGGCCGGCCCCGGGCAGGCGGCCCGCACACCCTTCGTCCTGCTGGTCGTCCTCCTCCTCGGCGGCGGTCTCATCGCCCTCCTGGTGCTGAACTCGGCCCTCAGCGAGGGCGCGTTCGAACTCGACGACCTCCAGCGCGGGACCAAGAACCTCACTGACGAGGAGCAGGCCCTGCAGCGGGACATCGACGCCTACTCCGCTCCCGACGCCCTCCAGCGCCGCGCCCGCGAGCTCGGCATGGTGCCCGGCGGCGACCCCGCCTTCCTCGGCCCCGACGGCACCGTCAAGGGCGTTCCCGGCGCCGCCCCCGGCGTCCGGCCGTCCTCCGGCCACACCCCCCTGGTCCTCGCTCCCGAGGCCATGACCGACGGCCCTACTCCGACCCCCGGCAGGTGACGGAAGTGTCCGACAGGGAACCGCCACGTCGCCGCGTGCCCGGCCCCGCCAGGCCCGCCCGCCCCGACGCCCGGCGCCGTCCCGGCCCCGGTGCCCGTCCGGCCCGGCGGCCGGGGCAGAGCCGCCCGGCGGCTCCCAAACCGCTGAGGCTCGGCAGTCCCCGCCCCCGCCTGCGCCTGGTAGGACTCGCGCTGACCCTGGTCCTGGCCGCCTTCGTCGTACGGCTGTTCCAGGTGCAGGCGGTCGACGCGAGCACGTACGCCGCCAAGGCCGAGCAGAACCGGTACGTCGGGCAGGTGCTGGCCGCGGACCGGGGCGAGATCACCGACCGGTCCGGGGTGGCCCTCGCGACCAGCGAGGACGCCTACGACATCACCGCCGACCCCACGATGTTCGCCCCCGGCATGCTGAAGATCGCGGACGGGCCCGAGCAGGCGGCCGCACTCCTCGCGCCGATCCTCCGTCAGGAGCAGGAAGCCCTGGTCGAGAAGCTTCGGCCGAAGAACAAGGCCCTGCGCTACGTCAAACTGGCCTCCCGCCAGACCCCGCAGGTCTGGAAGCAGATCAAGGACCTCAAGTCGGCGCTCGCCAAGAAGGCCGAGGCCGACAAGTCCACGCCCAACGTCCTCTCGGGCGTCTTCTCCGTCGCCACCAGCAAGCGTGTGTACCCCGGTGGCGACCTCGCCGCGGGGATACTGGGCTGGGTCAACGCCGAGGGCAAGCCCGGCGGCGGCATCGAGCTGCAGCTGAACAAGCAGCTCGCCGGCAAGGACGGCAAGATCCGCTACGCCCAGTCCGGCGGCCGTCTCGTGCCCACGGCGGGCTCCACCGAGACACCCGCCGTCCCCGGCAGCGACGTCGAGCTCACCATCGACCGCGACATCCAGTGGGCCGCTCAGAACGCCATCAGCGAGCAGGTGAAGGAGTCCGCGGCCGACCGCGGCTACGTCATCGTCCAGGACACCCGCACCGGGCAGATCCTGGCCATGGCGAACTCGCCCGGCTTCGATCCGAACGACCTGTCGGACGCCGACCCGGCCGCCCTCGGCAACGCCGCCCTGCAGGACGCCTTCGAGCCCGGCTCCACCGCCAAGGTCATGTCGATGGCGGCCGTCCTGCAGGAGGGCGCCGCCACCCCGGGGACCCATGTGGTGGTGCCCAACCGGCTGCACCGCGGCGACCGGCTCTTCAAGGACGACATCGACCACCCGACCTGGTACCTGACGCTCAACGGCGTCCTCGCCAAGTCCAGCAACATCGGCACCATCCTCGCCACCGGCCAGCTCGGCAAGACCCAGGCCCAGGCCAACAAGGTCCTCTACGACTACCTGCGCAAGTTCGGCCTCGGCAGCTACACGGGGCTCGGCTTCCCCGGCGAGACCAAGGGCATCCTCGCCCCGCCCGACAAGTGGTCGACCTCGCAGCAGTACACGATCCCTTTCGGCCAGGGCGTCTCCATCAACGCCATGCAGGCCGCCTCCGTGTACTCGACCATCGCCAACGGCGGCGTCCGCGTCGAACCCACCCTCGTGCGCGGCGCCAAGGGCCCCGACGGGCGCTTCACCCCCGCCCCGAAGCCCGAAAAGAACCGGGTCGTCAGCGCCAAGACGGCGAAGACCCTCGCCCAGATGCTGGAGTCCGTCGTGGACGACGAGGAGGGGACCGGCACCAAGGCGCGCATCCCCGGCTACCGCGTCGCGGGCAAGACCGGTACCGCCAACCGCGTGGATCCGGCCACCGGCAAGTACCACGGCTACACCTCGTCGTTCGCCGGGTTCGCGCCCGCCGACAAGCCCCGCGTCACCGTCTACTGCGCCATCCAGAACGCCACCCAGGGCAGCTATTTCGGCGGTCAGATCTGCGGACCCGTCTACAAGAAGGTCATGGAGTTCGCACTGAAGTCCCTCCAGGTCCCGCCGACCGGCGCCAAGCCCGCGAAGCTGCCCGTCTCCTTCACACAGTGATTCAGGGCCGACCCGCCCTGATCAGCCTCAGCCACACCGAGCCACCAGGACCGCCTCCGTGACAACGATCACCCCCGAGCCCGGGAACCAGAGCAGCTCCAGCCCCTCACTTCGCCCGGAGGCGGGTGCGCCCGGTACGCTCACCGCCGTGCCACACGCTGATCAGTCCCAAACCACCCAGAAGGGCCATCCCGTGACATACCCCGGGCCGCCCAGGCCGGTTCAGGTCTCCGCCACACCCCTCGCGGAACTCGCCGGTCAGATGGGTACTTCCACGCCGGAGAGTGCCGCCGAGGTCACGGGCATCACCCATGACTCACGCGCCGTGCGCCCCGGCGACCTGTACGCCGCCCTTCCGGGGGCGCGGCTGCACGGCGCCGATTTCGTCAACCAGGCCGCGGGACTCGGCGCCGCCGCCGTGCTGACCGACCCGACGGGTGCCGAGCGCGCCGCCGCGTCCGGCCTGCCGGTCCTGGTCGTCGACGACCCGCGCGCGCAGATGGGCGAGCTGGCCGCCACGATCTACGGCCACCCCGGCCGGGACCTGCTCCAGATCGGCATCACCGGCACCTCCGGCAAGACCACCACCGCCTACCTCGTCGAGGGCGGTCTGAAGACGATCAGGTCCACCGGCCTGATCGGCACGGTCGAGATGCGCATCGGCGACGAGCGCATCAAGTCCGAGCGCACCACCCCGGAAGCCACCGACCTCCAGGCCCTGTTCGCCGTCATGCGGGAACGCGGTGTCGACGCGGTCGCCATGGAGGTCTCCAGCCACGCCCTGGTGCTCGGCCGCGTCGACGGCTGCGTCTTCGACATCGGCGTCTTCACCAACCTCAGCCCGGAACACATGGAGTTCCACTCCGGCATGGAGGACTACTTCCAGGCCAAGGCGCAGCTGTTCACGCCGGACCGCGGCAAACTCGGCGTGGTCAACGTCGATGACGAGTACGGCCGCAGGCTGGCGAACGAGGCCACCGTCCCGGTCGTCACCTACTCCGCCGAGGGCCACCCGGACGCCGACTGGCGCGCCGAGGACGTCGAGGTCGGCCGGCTGGACTCGACCTTCACCGTCATCGGGCCCAAGGGCGAGCGGATCGCTGCCAAGTCGCCGCTGCCCGGCCCCTTCAACGTGGCCAACACCCTCGCCGCGATCGTCGCCCTGGCCGTCGCCGGCCTCGACCCGCAGGCGGCCGCCGACGGTGTCGCCGCCGTACCCGGCGTGCCGGGCCGTCTGGAGCGCGTGGACGCCGGACAGCCGTACCTGGCGGTCGTCGACTACGCCCACAAGACCGACGCCGTCGAGTCCGTGCTGCGCGCCCTGCGCAAGGTCACCGAGGGCAAGCTGCACATCGTCCTCGGCTGTGGCGGCGACCGGGACAAGTACAAGCGTGAGCCCATGGGTGCCGCAGCGGCCCGGCTCGCCGACACCGCCACACTGACCTCCGACAACCCCCGCTCCGAGGATCCCCTCGCGATCCTCGCCACGATGCTCCAGGGCGCGGCGTCCGTGCCCGCGCACCAGCGCGGCGAGGTGCAGGTGTTCGAGGACCGGGCCGCCGCGATCGCCGCCGCCGTCGCCCGCGCCGAACCCGGCGACACCGTGCTGGTGGCGGGCAAGGGCCACGAGCAGGGCCAGGACATCGCCGGGGTGATCCGTCCCTTCGACGACCGCCAGGTGCTGCGCGAAGCCATCCAGAAGACCCAGGGATGAAAATCCAGAAGACCCAGGGGATGAACTTGTGATCGCCCTCTCCCTCGCCGAGATCGCAGAAGTCGTCGGCGGGCAGACGCACGACATACCGGATCCGTCCGTCCAGGTCACCGGCCCGGTCGTCCGGGACTCCCGGGAGGCGGGGCCGGGCAGCCTGTTCGCCGCCTTCGCCGGGGAGCGCGCGGACGGCCACGACTTCGCGGCGGCGGTCGTCGAGGCGGGAGCGGTGGCCGTGCTCGGCACCCGGCCCGTCGGCGTGCCCGCGATCGTCGTGGACGACGTCCAGGCCGCCCTCGGCGCCCTCGCGCGGCACGTAGTACGCCGCCTCGGCGCCACCCTCGTCGCCCTCACCGGCTCGGCGGGCAAGACCAGCACCAAGGACCTCATCGCGCAGGTGCTCCGGCGCAAGGCGCCCACGGTGTTCACGCCCGGCTCGCTCAACAACGAGATCGGGCTGCCGCTGACCGCGCTCAGTGCCACCGAGGAGACGAGGTTCCTCGTCCTGGAGATGGGCGCCCGCGGTATCGGGCACATCCGCTACCTCACCGGTCTGACGCCCCCGAAGGTCGGTCTCGTCCTCAACGTCGGCAGCGCCCACATCGGCGAGTTCGGCGGCCGCGAGCAGATCGCGCAGGCCAAGGGCGAACTCGTCGAGGCGCTGCCGTCCGAGGCCGAGGGCGGCACCGCGATCCTCAACGCGGACGACCCCTTCGTACGGGCCATGGCCACCCGTACGAAGGCGAAGGTGCTCTTTTTCGGAGAGTCCGGCGAAGCGGACGTTCGCGCAGAGAACGTGCGACTCACGGACACCGGACAGCCCTCGTTCAGGCTTCACACACCCTCCGGTGCAAGCGATGTGACCATGCGCCTGTACGGTGAGCACCACGTGTCGAACGCGCTCGCCGCGGCCGCCGTCGCCCACGAACTGGGCATGTCCGCTGACGAGATCGCCGTCGCGCTCTCCGAGGCGGGCTCCCTCTCCCGCTGGCGGATGGAGGTCACCGAGCGCCCGGACGGCGTGACGGTCGTCAACGACGCCTACAACGCGAACCCCGAGTCCATGCGAGCCGCTCTGCGCGCGCTCGCGGCCATGGGCACAGCCTCACAGGCAAAGGGGGGCCGTACGTGGGCGGTGCTCGGCAAGATGGCCGAGCTCGGGGACGAGGCTCTCGCCGAGCACGACGCGGTCGGACGGCTCGCCGTCCGACTCAACGTCAGCAAGCTCGTCGCGGTCGGTGGCAGGGAAGCCGCCTGGCTGCAACTGGGCGCATATAACGAGGGTTCGTGGGGTGAGGAGTCGGTGCACGTGTCCGACGCACAGGCGGCGGTCGACCTGTTGCGCAGCGAGTTGCGCCCGGGGGACGTCGTACTCGTGAAGGCGTCCCGTTCGGTCGGCCTCGAGAGCGTTGCCCAGGCGCTGCTCGAGACCGGTGCCGAGGGTGAGGTTTCCGCCCGATGATGAAGCAGATCCTGTTCGCAGGAGTCATTGGCCTCTTCCTGACGCTGGTCGGCACCCCGCTGCTGATCAAGCTCCTGGCCCGCAAGGGCTACGGCCAGTACATCCGCGACGACGGCCCGCGCGAGCACGCCAGCAAGCGCGGTACGCCGACGATGGGCGGTATCGCTTTCATCTTCGCGACGGTCGCCGCGTACTTCCTGGCCAAGGTGATCACGGGCTATCTGGACCCGGACGTCGACGCGGCGCCGACCTTCTCGGGCCTGCTGGTGCTCGGCCTGATGGTCGGCATGGGCCTGGTGGGCTTCCTCGACGACTACATCAAGATCGTCAAGCGGCGTTCGCTCGGCCTGCGCGCCAAGGCGAAGATGGCCGGCCAGCTGATCGTCGGCATCAGTTTCGCGGTGCTGTCCCTGCAGTTCGCGGACAACCGCGGCAACACCCCGGCCTCGACCAAGCTGTCGTTCATCACGGACTTCGGCTGGACGATCGGCCCCGTGCTGTTCGTGGTCTGGGCGCTGTTCATGATTCTGGCGATGTCGAACGGCGTGAATCTGACCGACGGTCTGGACGGTCTGGCCACCGGCGCCTCGGTGCTCGTCTTCGGTGCCTACACCTTCATCGGCGTCTGGCAGTTCCAGGAGTCCTGCGCCAACGCGCGGACGCTGACCAATCCGGGCGCGTGTTACGAGGTGCGGGACCCCCTCGACCTCGCGGTGGTGGCCTCCGCGCTGATGGGTGCCTGCCTCGGCTTCCTGTGGTGGAACACCTCGCCGGCCAAGATCTTCATGGGTGACACCGGGTCGCTCGCGCTCGGCGGCGTGCTCGCCGGCCTCGCGATCTGCTCGCGCACCGAGCTGCTGCTCGCCATCCTCGGCGGCCTGTTCGTCCTGATCACCATGTCCGTGGTGATCCAGGTCGGCTCCTTCCGCCTCACCGGCAAGCGCGTCTTCCGGATGGCGCCACTCCAGCACCACTTCGAACTCAAAGGCTGGTCCGAGGTCCTTGTGGTGGTCCGCTTCTGGATCATCCAGGGCATCTGTGTGATCGTCGGACTTGGCCTCTTCTATGCGGGATGGGCAGCGGACAAGTGACCTCCTCGGAGCCCTTCGACTTCCAGGGCAAGCACGTCACCGTCGCCGGGCTCGGCGTCTCCGGCGTCCCGGCGGCCAAGGTGCTGCACGCACTCGGCGCGACCGTCACGGTCGTCAACGACGGCGCCGACGAGCGCGCGCGGGCGCAGGCGGCCGACCTGGAGGCGCTCGGCATCACCGTGCGCCTCGGGGACGGCGACACCCTGCCGGAGGGCACCGAGTTGATCGTCACCGCGCCCGGCTGGCAGCCGGACAAACCGCTGTTCGCGGCGGCGGAGCAGGCGGGCGTCCCCGTCTGGGGCGACGTCGAACTGGCCTGGCGCCTGCGCGGCCCCGACGCCGCTCCCTGGCTCGCCGTCACCGGCACCAACGGCAAGACCACCACCGTCCAGATGCTGGCGTCGATCCTGGAGGCAGCGGGCCTGCGCACGGCCGCCGTCGGCAACATCGGCGTCTCCCTCCTGGACGCGGTACTCGGCGAGGAGCGGTACGACGTCCTGGCCGTGGAGCTGTCCAGCTACCAGCTGCACTGGGCGCCGTCCCTGCGCGCCCACTCGGCCGCCGTGCTCAACCTCGCCCCCGACCATCTCGACTGGCACGGCTCCATGGAGGCGTACGCCGCCGACAAGGGCCGCATCTACGAGGGCAATCGTGTCGCCTGCGTCTACAACGTGGACGCCACCGACAAGCCGTCCACCGAGGACCTGGTCCGCGCGGCCGACGTCGAGGAGGGCTGCCGGGCCGTCGGCTTCACCCTCGGCACCCCGGCGCCGTCCCAACTCGGCGTCGTGGAGGGCATCCTGGTCGACCGCGCCTTCGTCGAGAACCGGCAGAAGAACGCCCAGGAACTCGCCGAGGTCGCCGACGTCAACCCGCCGGCCCCGCACAACATCGCCAACGCCCTCGCGGCGGCGGCCCTCGCCCGCGCCTACGGCGTGCCCGCCAGAGCCGTACGGGACGGCCTGCGGGCGTTCACCCCGGACGCGCACCGCATCGCGCACGTGGCGGACGTGGACGGTGTCGCGTACGTCGACGACTCCAAGGCCACCAACACGCATGCCGCGGAAGCCTCGTTGGCGGCGTACGAGCCGATCGTGTGGATCGCGGGCGGGCTCGCCAAGGGCGCGGCCTTCGACGAACTGGTCGCCAGGTCGGCGAAGCGGCTGCGGGGCGCCGTGCTGATCGGCGCGGACCGCGCGCTCATCCGGGAAGCCCTCGCGCGACACGCCCCGCAGGTACCCGTCGTCGACCTCGACCGGACCGACACTGGGGCGATGCGCGCGGCGGTCCAGGAGGCGCGGAAACTCGCTCACCCGGGCGACACGGTGCTGCTGGCCCCGGCCTGTGCCTCCATGGACATGTTCGCCAACTACAACAAGCGCGGGGACGCTTTCGCGGACGCCGTCCGTGAGCTCGGCTCCGTCGACGGCTGACCCGGGTCCGCCTCGCCCGGCGGCGGTGCCGGGCGTACCTGGGAGGGACGCGTGACACGGATGTGGCTGGTGCCCGAGCGGCCGGGGGGCGTTCACCGCGCAACGCTCCCCTCCGGCATGGCAGGGTGAGCGGCGATGCCCACCAGCCGCACCGGACGGCCTCCGACCCCGCGAGCCCCCAAGCGCCCCGTCGCGCCCCGGCTCGCGCGTGAGAACCGCGTCCTGAGTCTCTACACCCGCGCGCGCAAGGGCTGGGACCGGCCGCTGACCGCCTACTACCTGATCCTCGGCGGCAGTCTGCTGATCACCGTGCTGGGGCTGGTGATGGTCTACTCGGCGTCCCAGATCACCGCGCTGCAGATGTCGCTGCCGGGCTCGTACTTCTTCCGCAAGCAGCTGCTCGCGGCGGCGATCGGCGCCGGCCTGCTGCTCGCCGCGTCACGGATGCCGGTGAAACTGCACCGCGCGCTGGCCTACCCCATCCTCGCGGGCGCCGTCTTCCTCATGGTCCTGGTGCAGATCCCCGGGATAGGGGTGTCGGTCAACGGCAACCAGAACTGGATCGCCCTCGGCGGCTCCTTCCAGATCCAGCCCAGCGAGTTCGGCAAGCTCGCCCTCGTGCTGTGGGGCGCGGACCTGCTCGCCCGCAAGCAGGACAAGAAGCTGCTGAGCCAGTGGAAGCACATGCTCGTGCCGCTGGTGCCGGCGGCCTTCATGCTGCTCGGTCTGATCATGATCGGCGGCGACATGGGCACCGCGATCATCCTCACGGCCATCCTGTTCGGCCTGCTCTGGCTGGCCGGTGCCCCCACCCGCCTGTTCGCCGGGGTGCTGTCGATCGCCGCCGTCCTCGGCCTGATCCTCATCAAGACCAGCCCCAACCGCATGGCCCGCCTGCAGTGCCTGGGCGCCACCGAGCCCCAGTCGGGGCCCGTCGACTGCTGGCAGGCCGTGCACGGGATCTACGCCCTCGCCTCGGGCGGAATCTTTGGCTCCGGACTGGGTGCGAGTGTGGAGAAATGGGGGCAACTCCCCGAAGCCCACACCGACTTCATCTTCGCCGTCACCGGTGAGGAACTGGGCCTGGCGGGGACGCTGTCGGTACTCGCCCTCTTCGCGGCTCTAGGCTATGCGGGTATCCGCGTGGCCGGACGCTCGGAGGACCCCTTCGTGAGGTATGCCGCGGGAGGCGTGACCACCTGGATCACGGCCCAGGCCGTGATCAACATCGGTGCGGTGCTCGGTCTGCTGCCGATCGCCGGAGTCCCCCTCCCGCTGTTCTCCTACGGAGGATCCGCCCTGCTGCCGACCATGTTCGCCATCGGGCTGCTGATCGCCTTCGCGCGTCAGGACCCCGCTGCGCGGATGGCGCTTGCGATGCGGCAACCCCGCTTTGGTAGAAAGCGGGGGGCGGGGGGCACCGGTTCCGGTCGGAGTCCCCGGAGATGGAACACGATGCGACGGCGTGCCTCGGCGGCGCGCTCGTCCGGAGAGCGGTGAATTTCGGTGCATGTCGTACTCGCCGGCGGAGGAACCGCGGGCCACATCGAGCCCGCGCTCGCCCTCGCGGACGCCCTGCGCAGGCAGGACCCGAGCGTGGGCATCACGGCCCTGGGCACGGAGCGCGGCCTCGAGACCCGTCTCGTACCCGAGCGCGGATACGAGCTCGCGCTGATCCCCGCCGTGCCGCTGCCGCGCAAGCCCACCCCCGAGCTGATCACCGTCCCGGGCCGGCTGCGCGGCACCATCAAGGCGACCGAGCAGATCCTGGAGCGCACCCGGGCGGACGCCGTGGTCGGCTTCGGCGGCTACGTCGCCCTGCCCGGCTACCTCGCGGCCAAGCGCCTGGGCGTGCCGATCGTGATCCACGAGGCCAACGCCCGGCCGGGCCTGGCCAACAAGATCGGCTCGCGGTACGCCAGCCAGGTCGCCGTCTCCACGCCCGACAGCAAGCTGCGCGGCGCCCGTTACATCGGCATCCCGCTGCGCCGTTCCATCGCCACGCTCGACCGGGCCGCCGTGCGCCCCGAGGCCCGGGCCGCGTTCGGGCTCGACCCGAACCTGCCCACGCTGCTGGTCACCGGCGGCTCCCAGGGCGCCCGCCGGCTGAACGAGGTCGTCCAGCAGGTCGCGCCCTGGCTCCAGCAGGCCGGAATCCAGATCCTGCACGCGGTCGGCCCGAAGAACGAACTGCCGCAGGTCCACCAGATGCCGGGAATGCCCCCCTACATCCCGGTAAGTTACCTGGATCGGATGGACCTCGCGTACGCCGCGGCCGACATGATGCTCTGCCGCGCGGGCGCGATGACCGTCGCCGAACTCTCCGCCGTCGGGCTCCCGGCCGCCTACGTCCCGCTGCCCATCGGCAACGGCGAACAGCGGCTCAACGCCCAGCCGGTGGTCAAGGCGGGCGGCGGACTGCTGGTCGACGACGCGGAGCTGACCCCCGAGTGGGTCCAGCAGAACGTCCTGCCCGTGCTCGCCGACCCGCACCGGCTGTACCAGATGTCCCGCGCCGCCGCCGAGTTCGGCCGCCGGGACGCCGACGACCTGCTCGTCGGCATGGTGTACGAGGCGATCGCCGCCAGTCGTGCACACCGATAGGACTGTATGACGGAAGGCAGGGAGCGTGGCCGGATCGACCACCGCCGAGCGCGGTGAACGCCAGCAGGAGTCGTCCGGCCCGCCGCCCCGCCTGCGGTCGAGGCGGGCCCGGCTCCGCGCGATCGTCCTCCTGGGCCTCACCGTGGTCTTCCTCGGCATCCCGACGGTCTGGCTCTTCTACGGCTCCGACTGGCTGCGCGCCGAGCACGTCTCCGTGTCCGGCACCCGGGTCCTGACGTCGGCTCAGGTCAGGGGTGCCGCGGAGGTTCCCCTCGGGAAGCCGCTGATTTCCGTCGACACCGACGCGATCGAGACGCGACTGCGCCGGAAATTGCCCCGAATTGACGCGGTTGACGTGGTCCGTTCCTGGCCCCGGGGAATCGACCTGAAAGTGGTTGAGCGGACTCCGGTTCTGATTGTCCAAAAGGGCGAAAAGTTCGTCGAAGTGGACGATGAGGGTGTCCGGTTCGCCACGGTTTCCCAGGCCCCGAAAGGCGTTCCCGCGCTGGAATTGAGGCTCTCCCGGTCCGGCTCCGCGGCCGCCAGCCTGCGCCGCTTCGGCGAGTCCCGGCTGGTGCGCGAGGCGGTCGGCGTCGCCCGCGCGGTTCCGGCCGCCGTCGCGCGCGGCACACGGACCGTCAAGGTCCGTTCCTACGACGACATCTCACTGGAGTTGAGGGACGGCCGCACGGTGGTCTGGGGGAGCAGCGAGAAGGGTGCTGCGAAGGCCCGCTCGCTCACGGCTCTGATGAAAGCCTCGCCCGGCGCGCGGTACTTCGACGTGAGCGTCCCCACCGCGCCCGCGTCATCAGGGAGTTGACGCACATCTGCGCAGGCCAGCACCCTGGTTGGGCAGTGCTACGGCTGATCACATAGGGTGAAAAGAAAAACGGGAGGTTCGGCGTGTTCGTTGAACGTGCGCCACTTGTCGACTTAGTGTCCTGTTCAGAAGACTCCAAGGAACAGACACACTGGTAACCCTAAACTTCAGGGTTAGGGTTCGGGTCGGCGATACGGACCGTCCCATTCGGCATCAGTCGTCGGGTCGCGGGGCGCAAGGCGTCGCGCTGATTCGGCGACACGTAACTCGAGGCGAGAGGCCTTCGACGTGGCAGCACCGCAGAACTACCTCGCAGTCATCAAAGTCATCGGTGTCGGCGGCGGTGGTGTCAATGCCATCAACCGGATGATCGAGGTCGGTCTCAAGGGCGTCGAGTTCATCGCCATCAACACCGACGCGCAAGCTCTGTTGATGAGCGACGCCGACGTCAAGCTGGACGTCGGCCGTGAACTCACCCGCGGACTCGGCGCCGGAGCCAACCCGGCCGTGGGCCGCAAGGCCGCCGAGGACCACCGCGAGGAGATCGAGGAGGTCCTCAAGGGGGCCGACATGGTCTTCGTGACAGCCGGTGAAGGCGGCGGCACCGGCACCGGCGGCGCGCCCGTCGTGGCCAACATCGCCCGCTCGCTCGGTGCCCTCACCATCGGTGTGGTCACGCGCCCGTTCACCTTCGAGGGACGGCGCCGCGCGAACCAGGCCGAGGACGGCATCGCCGAACTCCGCGAAGAGGTCGACACCCTCATCGTCATCCCGAACGACCGGCTGCTGTCCATCTCGGACCGCCAGGTCTCGGTACTGGACGCCTTCAAGTCGGCCGACCAGGTCCTGCTCTCCGGTGTCCAGGGCATCACCGACCTCATCACCACCCCGGGCCTCATCAACCTCGACTTCGCCGACGTCAAGTCGGTCATGTCCGAGGCCGGCTCGGCCCTGATGGGTATCGGCTCGGCCCGCGGCGACGACCGCGCGGTGGCCGCCGCCGAGATGGCGATCTCCTCGCCGCTGCTGGAGGCGTCCATCGACGGCGCCCGCGGTGTGCTGCTCTCCATCTCCGGTGGCTCCGACCTCGGTCTGTTCGAGATCAACGAGGCCGCCCAGCTGGTGAGCGAGGCCGCCCACCCCGAGGCCAACATCATCTTCGGCGCGGTGATCGACGACGCCCTCGGCGACGAGGTCCGGGTCACCGTGATCGCGGCCGGTTTCGACGGCGGACAGCCGCCCGCCAAGCGGGACAACGTCCTCGGCTCGTCCTCGGCCAAGCGCGAGGAGCCGGCCCCGGTGCGGCAGACCGAGAGCCGCCCGTCCTTCGGATCGCTCGGCAGCGTGACCCCGAAGGAGGACGCGGAGCCCGCGCCGGAGCCGGTCAAGGACATCCCGGTCGCCCCGCCGGTCCCGCCGGCGCCGCGGACCTACTCGGACAGCGCGGCCGAGGAACTGGACGTACCGGACTTCCTCAAGTGATCCTTCAGTCGTGATAGGACAGCGCGAAAGCGCGAGCGGCGCGCACTTCGGCTTCACCGACCGGTGGGGCGGGGTGAGCGCCGCTCCGTATGAGGAGCTCAACCTCGGCGGAGCGGTCGGCGACGATCCCGACGCCGTACGCACCAACCGGGACCTGGCCGCCAAGTCCCTGGACGTCGAGCCGGACCGGGTCGTCTGGATGAACCAGGTGCACGGGGCCGACGTGGCGGTGGTGGACGGGCCGTGGGGATCTTCGACCGCGATGCCGTCGGTCGACGCGATCGTCACCACGCGCCGGGGGCTCGCCCTCGCCGTGCTCACCGCCGACTGCGTGCCGGTGCTGCTGGCCGACCCCGTCGCCGGGGTCGCCGCAGCCGCCCACGCGGGCCGGCCCGGCATGATCGCCGGAGTCGTCCCGGCCGCGCTGCGCGCGATGACGGAACTGGGCGCCGAGCCCTCCCGGATCGTCGCCCGCACCGGGCCCACCGTGTGCGGCCGGTGTTACGAAGTGCCCGAGGCGATGCGCGCCGAGGTGTCCGCCGTCGAGCCGGCGGCGTACGCCGAGACGAGATGGGGCACTCCGGCGGTCGACGTGAGCGCAGGTGTGCACGCCCAGCTGGAGCGGCTCGGGGTGTGCGACCGGGAGCAGTCGCCGGTGTGCACGCTGGAGTCGCGCGATCACTTCTCGTACCGCCGCGACCGCACCACCGGTCGGCTCGCGGGTTATGTGTGGCTGGACTGATAGGGCATGACGGACCGCAAGGACGAACTCGCCGCGAATCTGGCGAAGGTGGAACGGCGCATCGCCGATGCGTGCGCGGCCGCGGGGCGGGCACGTGACGAGGTGACCCTGATCGTGGTCACCAAGACCTACCCCGCGAGCGATGTGCGGATCCTCGCGGAGCTCGGCGTGCGGCACGTCGCCGAGAACCGCGACCAGGACGCGGCCCCCAAGGCCGAGGCCTGCTCGGATCTGCCCCTCACATGGCACTTCGTGGGTCAACTCCAGACCAACAAGGTGCGATCGGTGGCCGGTTACGCGGACTTCGTGCAGTCTGTCGACCGTTCCAAGCTCGTCACCGCTCTGTCGAAGGAGGCCGTCCGGGCCGGGCGCGAACTGGGATGTCTCCTCCAGGTCGCACTCGACGCCGGTGAGAGCGGCCGGGGCGAGCGGGGAGGTGTGGGGCCCGGCGGAATCGGGGAGTTGGCCGATCTCGTGGCCGGGGCCCCGGGGCTCCGGCTCGACGGACTGATGACCGTCGCGCCGCTCACGGGGGAGTACGCGGGACGCGAACAGGCTGCCTTCGAGCGGTTGATGGTTTTGTCGACCGACCTGCGCCGCAGTCATCCGGCTGCCACCATGGTCTCGGCAGGGATGAGTACGGACCTCGAACAGGCCGTGACGGCCGGAGCGACACATGTGCGCGTCGGCAGCGCGGTACTCGGAGTCCGCCCCAGGCTCGGGTAACGTCGCCAAGAAGTCGGACCACAGCAGAAAATATGGTCATTGCCGCCAATAGGCGGATTCAAGGACCTCGTGGATCGCGGGCACTTGGCAGTCGTCAGCCGATCCACCACAGAGCGGAGGACTCAGAGCATGGCCGGCGCGATGCGCAAGATGGCGGTCTACCTCGGCCTCGTGGAGGACGATGGGTACGACGGCCGCGGATTCGACCCCGACGACGACTTCGAACCCGAACTGGACCCGGAGCCCGAGCGGGATCACCGACGGCATGAGCCGTCCCACCAGTCGCACGTCTCACATCAGTCCCAAAGGGACGAAGAGGTGCGCGTCGTACAGCCGCCCGCGCCTCGCGAACCGGCCGCCCGCTCCGCTTCGCTCCCCGCGGAATCCAGCCGCCCGGCGCGCATCGCGCCCGTGGCGTCTATCACACAAGAACGCGCAAGCCTGGAGAAGAACGCACCGGTGATCATGCCCAAGGTCGTGTCCGAACGAGAGCCTTACCGGATCACCACGCTTCACCCGCGGACCTACAACGAGGCCCGTACCATCGGGGAACACTTCCGTGAAGGCACCCCGGTGATCATGAATCTGACTGAGATGGATGACACAGATGCGAAGCGACTTGTCGACTTTGCGGCTGGTCTGGTGTTTGGTCTTCACGGCAGTATCGAGCGGGTGACGCAGAAGGTGTTCCTGTTGTCGCCTGCTAACGTCGATGTCACGGCGGAGGACAAGGCCCGCATCGCAGAGGGCGGGTTCTTCAACCAGAGCTGAGACGCACCACCGGAACAGCAGTACCGAGTAAGGCACAGGGGAGAGGGAAGCAAGAGATCATGAGCGTGGTTCTTGATGTCGTCTACATCGCGCTGATGTGCTTCCTCATCGTGCTCATCTTCCGGTTGGTCATGGACTATGTCTTCCAGTTCGCCCGCTCATGGCAACCCGGCAAGGCGATGGTGGTCGTTCTCGAGGCCACCTACACTGTCACCGATCCACCGCTCAAGCTCTTGCGGCGGGTCATTCCGCCGCTGCGTCTCGGGGGCGTGGCGCTCGACCTGTCCTTCTTCGTACTGATGATCATCGTCTACATCCTGATCTCGATCGTGAGCCGGCTGTGATGAGCGATGTGACCTACCGTCTTGCCGAATGCCGACGACTACGTTGAGGTGAAGAGATGCCGTTGACCCCCGAGGACGTGCGGAACAAGCAGTTCACGACCGTCCGCCTCCGAGAAGGCTATGACGAGGACGAGGTCGATGCCTTCCTCGACGAGGTCGAAGCCGAACTGACCCGCCTGCTCCGCGAGAACGAGGACCTGCGCGCCAAACTGGCCGCGGCCACGCGCGCTGCTGCGCAGAACCAGCAGAACATGCGCAAGCCTCCGGAGCCGCAGCAGGATCAGCAGCAACAGCAACAGCAACAGCAACAGGGCATGCGCGGTCCTGGTGGTCCCGTCCCCGCCGGCATATCGGGCCCGCCGCAGCAGCAGATGGGTGGCCCCATGGGTGGCCCGCCCCAGCTGCCGAGCGGTGCCCCGCAGCTGCCCGCCGGTCCCGGCGGTCAGGGTGGACCCCAGGGTCCCGGCCCGATGGGCCAGGGTCCGGGTCCGATGGGCCAGCCCCCGATGCAGCAGCAGATGGGCGGCCCCATGGGCGGCCCCGGCCCGATGGGCGGCCCCGGCCAGGGAGGCCCCGGTGGCGACAGCGCCGCCCGTGTCCTCTCGCTGGCCCAGCAGACCGCCGACCAGGCGATCGCCGAGGCTCGCTCCGAGGCCAACAAGATCGTCGGCGAGGCGCGTTCGCGTGCCGAGGGTCTGGAGCGTGACGCCCGTGCCAAGGCCGACGCCCTGGAGCGGGACGCGCAGGAGAAGCACCGTGTCGCGATGGGCTCCCTGGAGTCCGCCCGCGCCACGCTGGAGCGCAAGGTCGAGGACCTGCGCGGCTTCGAGCGCGAGTACCGCACGCGCCTGAAGTCGTACCTGGAGTCGCAGCTGCGTCAGCTGGAGACCCAGGCCGACGACTCGCTGGCCCCGCCGCGCACTCCGGCGACCGCGTCCCTCCCGCCGTCCCCGGCGCCTTCCATGGCTCCGGCCGGCGCGAGTGCCCCGTCGTACGGCGGTGGCAACCAGACGATGGGCGGCGCCCCGTCGCCGTCCGGTCCGTCCTACGGCGGTCAGCAGCAGATGTCGCCGGCGATGACCCAGCCGATGGCGCCGGTACGCCCGCAGGGCCCGTCCCAGATGGGGCAGGCGCCCTCGCCGATGCGGGGCTTCCTGATCGACGAGGATGACAACTGACGGCCTGATGGCCAGTAGTACGGCATAGACGTCGGCAGCGTTCAGGGCGAGGCCCCGGGTTCCCACCCGGGG
>NZ_JBHVCP010000084.1:0-24972 GCF_042803315.1 Streptomyces sp. NPDC057424 | reverse complement strand
CGTCGCGACGGGCGAACGTTGCCTGCCGCGGCACTAGGTCAACGGAGGATCACCCACCGGTCTCGAAAGGCCGCCGCCGTGGCCGCTTCGAGACACTTCCGCAACCCCCCGTACCGCACGTTCGGGCCCCCTGCACCGTCACAGTCGCAAGAAGCCGACGCCAACGGATGCAGGGGGTACGGACGATGGAACGGTTCCGGACACGAACGGCGCTGCTCGCTCTCACGGCCGCGAGCAGCCTGCTGCTCACCGCGTGCAGCGGGGGAGCTGCCTCCGGCGAGGGCAGCAAGGCCGCCGACCGTCACGACTACAGCGCGGGCCAGCCCGCACCCGCCCAGAGCCGGGGCGCCGAGGAGCGGGACGACCGCCGGGAAGACCCCGACCACCTCTCCACCTTCGCCCTGGATGTCGACACCGCCTCCTACGACTACGCCCGCCGCGCCCTCGCCGACGGCCGGCTGCCCGACCCGTCGACCGTCCGCCCCGAGGAGTTCGTCAACAGCTTCCGCCAGGACTACGACCGCCCCGACGGCGACGGCTTCTCGGTCACCGTCGACGGCGCCCGCACCGACGACGAGAACTGGTCCCTGGTCCGCGTCGGTCTCGCCACCCGCACCACGCAGCGCACCGGCGAACGCCCGCCCGCCGCCCTCACCTTCGTCATCGACGTCTCGGGCTCCATGGCCGAACCGGGCCGCCTGGACCTCGCCCAGGAGTCCCTCTCCGTGATGACGGACCGGCTGCGTGACGAGGACTCGGTCGCGCTCGTCACCTTCAGCGACGAGGCCGAGACCGTCCTGCCCATGACCCGCCTCGACGGCAATCGCGACGAGATCCAGGAGGCCATCTCCGACCTGGACACCCAGGACTCCACCAACCTCGGCGCCGGTGTCGAGACCGGCTACGAGACCGCCGTCGAGGGACTGCGCAAGGGCGCCACCAACCGTGTCGTCCTCGTCTCCGACGCCCTCGCCAACACCGGCGACACCGACGCGGACACCATCCTGGAGCGCATCGCCGGCGAACGCCGCGAGCACGGCATCACCCTCTTCGGCGTCGGCGTCGGCAGCGACTACGGAGACGCCCTCATGGAAGACCTCGCCGACAAGGGCGACGGCCACACCGTCTACGTGTCCGGCTCCGGCGAGGCCCGCAAGGTCTTCTGCGAGCAGCTCCCGCGCAACATCGACCTCACCGCCCGCGACGCCAAGGTCCAGGTCGCCTTCGACCCCGGGACGGTCGAGGAGTTCCGCCTCGTCGGCTACGACAACCGCCGGGTCGCCGACGAGGACTTCCGCGACGACCGCGTCGACGGCGGCGAGGTCGGCCCCGGCCACACCGTCACCGCCCTGTACGCCGTCCGCACCGAGCCCGGCGCCGAGGGCCACCTCGCCACCGCCACCGTCCGCTGGCTCGACCCCGGCACCCGCGACCCGCACGAGGAGACCGGCGACCTGGAGACCGACTCCCTCGACGACTCCGTCTGGAGCGCGAACCGCGGCCTGCGGACCGCCGCCACCGCCGCCTACTTCGCCGACGCCCTCCGCAGAGTGGACTCCGACCTGCCCGACGCCCCGCGGCTCGACGAACTCGCCGGCCATGCCGACGACTTGGCCGACCACACCGAGAGCGAGGAGATCCGCCGGCTCGCCGAGGCGATCGAGACCGCGCACCGCCTGATGTGACCCCCGGCTCATTGACCTACGCTTACTTATGGGTAAGTTGACTCCGGAGTAAGTAAGTGTGGCAGCACGTCAGCCTCATCCGCGACCGGGAGCCGTCATGGGCGTACGCAAGGATCTGCAACAGGCGAAGCAGCGCACCGACCTGGCGATCCGCACGAAGGCAGAAACCGTCAGGGACGAGCGGGGCGTCGTCCGCGAGGCCCGCACGGCTCCCCTCGCGCGGCGCCCGACGACCGGCAGCATCGCCGACATCCCGTACGCCAACGCGGCCGAGGCTCCCGACGCGGTGGTGCTGCGCCGCGAACGGCACGGCAGCTGGCAGCCCGTCACGGCGGCGGCCTTCGCCCGCGAAGTCACCGCCGTGGCCAAGGGCCTGATCGCGGCCGGTCTCGAACCGGGCGGCCGCGTCGCGGTGATGTCCCGCACCCGCTACGAGTGGACGGTCCTGGACTTCGCGATCTGGTCCGCCGGCGGCCAGACCGTCCCGATCTACGCCACCTCCTCCGCCGGCCAGGTGGAGTGGATCGTCCGCGACTCGGGCGTCCGGTACGTCGTCACCGAGACCGCCGACAACTCCGGCACGGTCGAGACCGGCACGGCCGCCCACCCCACGCCTCCGCGGGTCTGGCAACTGGACGGCGGCGCCCTCGACGATCTCACCGCCCTCGGCCGGGACGTCCCCGACGAGGAGGTCACCAAGCGCCGCACCGCCCTGACCCCCGGAACCACCGCGACCCTCTGCTACACCTCCGGCACCACCGGCCGTCCCAAGGGCTGTGTCCTCACCCACGCCAACCTGCACGCCGAGGCCGCCAACACCGTCGAGCTCCTGCACCCCCTGTTCAAGGAGGTCACCGGCGAGACCGCCTCGACCCTGCTGTTCCTGCCGCTCGCGCACATCCTCGGACGCACGCTCCAGATCGCCTGTCTGATGGCCCGCATCGAGATCGGTCACTGCCCGAGCATCAAGCCCGACGAACTCCGCCCGGCCCTCAGGGCATTCCGCCCGACGTTCCTGGTAGGCGTCCCGTACCTCTTCGAGAAGATCCACGACACCGGCCGCGCCACCGCCGAGAAACTCGGCCGCGGCTCCTCCTTCGACCGCGCCCGCCGCATCGCCGTCCGCTTCGGCGAGGCGCACATGAACAAGTTCCTCGGGAAGGGCAAGGGGCCCGGCCCGGGCCTCTACGCCGCCTGGGCCCTGTACGACCTGCTGGTCTACCGCCGCATCCGCAAGGAACTCGGCGGCCGCGTGCGCTACGCCATCAGCGGCGGCGGCCCTCTCGACCGCGAGCTCAACCTCTTCTTCTACGCCGCCGGCATCCTGATCTACGAGGGCTACGGCCTCACCGAGACCACCGCCGCCGCCACCATCGTCCCGCCCCTGGACCCCCGCCCCGGCACGGTCGGCCTGCCGGTCCCCGGCACCGCCGTCCGTATCGCCGACGACGGCGAGGTCCTCATCAGGGGCGGCATCGTCTTCGGCGCCTACTGGAACAACCCGGCCGCGACCGGGGAGACGCTGGACGACGGCTGGTTCGCCACCGGCGACCTCGGCTCCCTCGACGAGGACGGCTACCTCACCATCACCGGCCGCAAGAAGGACATCCTCGTCACCACCGGCGGCAAGAACGTCTCCCCGGCCGTCCTGGAGGACCGCCTGCGCAGCCGCCCGCCCGTCGGCCAGTGCCTCGTCGTCGGCGACAACCGCCCCTACGTCGCCGCCCTCATCACCCTGGACCCCGAGGCCCTCGCCCACTGGCTCGCGGTCCGCAAACTGCCCTCCGGCACCCCGCTGTCGGAGCTCGTCCGCGACGAACGCCTGCGCGCCGACGTGCAGAAGGCCGTGGACCACGCCAACGAGGCCGTCTCGCGCGCCGAGTCGATCCGCGCCTTCAGCCTCGTCGAGGGCGAGTTCACCGAGGAGAACGGGCTGCTGACCCCGTCCCTGAAGGTCAAGCGGCAGGCGGCGACGGCCGCGTACGCCGAGCAGATCGAGGCGCTGTACGCGACCAGGCACTGACTCGGGGCACTCGCCGGGACACACGAAGGGGGCGGGGCACCGAGCAATCGCCCGGTGCCCCGCCCCCTTCGGCGCCGTGCGTCAGCCGCTGTTCGCCGACAGGATCGACACGTCCTCCAGCAGGTGCGCCAGCGCGCCGTCGCGCTTGGCGTTGGTGGAGTTCTCCGCACACTGCTGCTGCTGGTGGTCCGACAGGATCGGGATGTCCTGGATCGGGATACCGATGAGCGCGCCGACCCCGATGGGCAGGTCGTTCACGGCGATGCACGGCTTGTTGAACGAGCCCTGGATCAGCGCCATCTGCGGGCTCATGTTGCCGTACGTCGACGAGTTGCCGAAGCTCTGCATCGCCCCGTTGCCGTTCACGGCCGTCGGACCGCTGTCGTCGCCGACAGCCAGCGCCTGCGGGGCCGCGGCAGCGGAGGCTCCCATGACGGAAGCGGCGATCGCCGCGGTGGCAATAACCTTCTTGATCACTGACCAGTCCTTTCTGAGGAAACCCCGTCCTCCGGAGCGTTCTGGTCAACTGCGCGGGCGGTGCATGGTTTCTCCTCATCACTCTGTCAGCCCACGCCAGGACAGTTTGTGTGTTCTTCGTTCGCGGTGATTATCAGGGGTTTTGAGCACTGCGGGCCAACCGGGTGAACACCCGCAACCAATCCTCCGGAGCCGTGTTGATGAGGCCGTAGGACATGCGTCGCTACGAGGAAAGGAACGCGAAGTGCTCAAGAAGGCAATGGTCGCCGCGGCGGCCGCCGCCTCAGTCATCGGAATGTCGGTGGCGGCAGCTCCCCAGGCTCTTGCCGTCGGGGACGACTCCGGACCGTCCGTCGCCAACGGCAACGGCGCCTCGTCGTCGTTCGGCAACTCGGCGACCAAGGGCGACATGAGCCCTCAGCTCTCGCTGGTCGACGGCACGCTCAACAAGCCCTGTCTCGCCGTTCAGGACCTCGACGTCGGCGTCGCCGCCCTCATCGGTGTGGTGGTCCAGGACATCCCGGTTCTGTCGGACCACGTCCAGCAGCAGTGCGCGGACAACTCCACCAACGCCAAGCGGGACGGTGCGCTCAACCACATCCTGGAGGACCTGTCGGTCCTCTCGGCGAACGGCGACTGAGCCGTACCGTACGCAGCCCGGGCGGCCCGCTGTATTCACGGCGGGCCGCCCGGCCGTACCTGTCCACTTTTCGTGGGTCATTCGAGTGAATTACCCCACCCCGTAGGTTGTTCAGTTTCTTCGGCTGTCAATTCCTCGTTTGCAGGCTGCAGGTCATGGTGCGAGCCGTACAAGCTGCTCGCTCGGTTTCGGCCGTCAAAGGGGCATGACCGCAGAGAAGGGAAAGTTCATGAAGAAGAGCGCTGCTGTCGTCGCGGGCGCGATCATGGCTCTGGGCATGGCCAGCCCGGCCATCGCCGACTCGGGGGCCCAGGGTGCCGCCGTCGGTTCCCCGGGTGTCCTCTCCGGCAATGTGATCCAGATTCCCGTGCACATCCCGATCAACGTGTGCGGCAACACCGTGAACGTCATCGCCGCCCTGAACCCGGCGTTCGGCAACGAGTGCGAGAACGACTGACGCGGAACGCACGAGCAGCATCGGCTGCGATCCGGCCGGCCCTGGGACAGCACCGTTCGTTCCGGGGCCGGTTTTCCCACTTCTACCAGCAGGAAGACAACGAGATTGCGACAGACCCTGAGCAGGGGAATGGTCGCGGCAGCGGCGGCGACGGGCATCCTGTCCCTGTGCGGCGGCGCCGCGCTCGCCGACACGTCGGCCGACGGTGTCACCAAGGGCTCGCCGGGCGCCGCGTCCGGCAACGCCGTCCAGGCCCCGGTCGAGGTGCCGGTGAACGCCTGTGGCAACACCGTCGACGTGATCGCCGCGCTCAACCCGGCCTTCGGCAACTCCTGTGCCGGCAAGGCGGACACCCACGGTGGTCACGGCGACCGCGGCCACGGGCGCGACCGTGACGGCTCCTCCGGCCCTTCCGGGCCCGGCGACGGCCACGATGCGTTCCCCGGAGGCGGCGAGGACTGGTCCTACGGAAACGGCGAGGACCCGCCCCACGGTGACGACGAGGACAGGTCCCGTGGTGACGACGACCGGTCCTACGGCGACGGTGGCTATGGGCACGGCGACGGTGGCTACGGTCGTGACGACGGTGGCTACGGTCGTGACGACGGCGGCTACGGGTACGGCGACACCCCGCCGGTCAAACCCCCGCACACGCCCCCGACGAAACCCCCGCACACCCCGCCGGCCAAACCCCCGCACACACCCCCGCCGGGCGGTCACCAGTCGACGCCTCCAGGGACGCCCCCGGGCGACCACCACACGCCCCCGCCCCCCGGTGGCCAGGAGCAGCCGCCCAGTCTCCCCGAAACCGGCGCCGAGGCCCTGCTCGGTGCCGCGGCCACCAGTGCCGCACTGATCGCGAGCGGTGCCGTGCTGTACCGGCGAGGCCGGGCCGCCTCCCACCGCTGACAGAGCGGGTGCCGGTCGCGAGCGCCCGGCACCCGTGAGGCCTGTGGGATCAGCACGTGCGAACCGCCCCGCCACGGCCGGGCGAAGACGGCCGAGCACAGGCGCCCGCCTGTGTGTAGTTCTCCACCACGAACGTCCGGTCCCGCGATACGGGCATTCCTTCGAACCGGGTCACCGGTCCGGGGGAGCGGACCACTCGAAAGCCTCAGCCACGGTGGCGTGAATACGTCTCATATGACTGAGTGTCAGTAAGTGGAGGAGAACGAGAGGGGCGGCCATGGCCACACAGCAGCGACGCGCACGGTCCCGCCGGATGGCATTCGTCGCCGCGGCGGTCGCCGCGACGGCGGCGCTGACGTCCGGTCACACGGTCGTCGCGGGCGCGGGACCGGCGCGGTTCGCCGAACCGCCCGCACCGGTGCCCGCCGCCCCGCCGGCGGCGCCCGCCGTCCCGGCCGAGTCACCCGCACCGGCCACCACGGCACCCGGCACGGCATCCGCCGCGCCCTCGGCATCCGCCGCGCCCGCCGCACCTGCCGAAGACGTCCCGGCCTTCGGCGCCTACCTCGACTACGGCCCCCGCGGCGTGGCCCGGATGGCCCAGCTCAGCACCTGGCTCGGCGGTGCCGAGCTGCGCGTCGGGCACACCTACCTGCCGGGCGACCGCTGGAGCAACATCGAGGGGCTCCCCGGCTTCCTCGACGTGTGGGCGAACTGGCGGCGCGAGCGGGCCGACCGGTTGCTCGTCCTCAACGTGCCCATGATGGAGCGCAACGAGGAAGGCGTGCCGGATCACGAGGTACGCCGACTGCTGCGCGACGGCGCGTCCGGCCGGTTCGACCACCACTTCCGCAGACTCGCCGAGCGGCTGGTCGAGCTGGGGGTGCCGGACACCGTCCTGGTGCTCGGCTGGGAGATGAACGGCATCACCTACACCCACCGCTGCGGGCCGGACCCGGAGGCCTGGAAGCAGTACTGGAACAGGATCGTCACCACCATGCGCGCGGTGCCGGGCCAGAAGTTCCGGTTCGACTTCACCCCGAGCCGCGGCCAGGACGCCGTTCCCTGGACGCAGTGCTATCCGGGGGACGACACGGTCGACATCATCGGAATGGACGCGTACGACCAGCCGCGGGGAATGTCGTTCGACGAGCAGGTGAAGGAGCCCTACGGGCTCCAGCACCACGTGGAGTTCGCCAAAGCCCACGGCAAGGCCATCTCGTACCCGGAATGGGGACTCTTCCGCAACGGCGACAACCCCGAGTACATGAAGCGCATGCTCGCGTGGATGGACGAGCACAAACCGCTGTACCAGACGCTCACCGACTACTGCCCGCACGGTGTGTGGCAGTGCGACGACAACCCCCGGGCCTCCCAGATCTACCGGTCCCTCCTCTTCGGCCGCGACGACCGGCCGGACCCGGCCCCCACGACGCCGCTCCGGCCCCCGGCGCCCACCCCCACGCCGCAGCCGACCGCACCCGCCCCGGAGCGTCCGGCGAACTGCTCACCGCTGCGCCTCGGCGACTGGGTCGAGTACTGGATCGGCGGCAAGCTGTGCCTGCGCCTCGACTGGTGGTCGCGTACCAGGTAGCCCGGGGACGGGACGTCCGGCCGTCCGCGGGGTACCGGTCAGGGACCGCCGCCGCGGCCGGGCTCCCGCAGGCGCCGTAGCAGGTCCTTGCCCCGCCTCCGGGCGGCCGCGTCCCACAGCGCCGCCGTCAGCAGCGGCGCCGTGCGCCGCCGGGCCAGCAGCAGCCGCTGGTTCACCACCGTCCGCGGGCGCCAGTGGTGCTTGTACGGCTCGTTGCCGCGCAGCAGACTCAGCGTGGCGGGCGTGCCGTCCTTGGTGTGGGTGGCGGTCGAGTCGAGGAGCATCGCCGCCACGTCCGCCTTGCGCTCGCGCAGCCCCGGATGGGCGCCGTACAGATAGCCGCCCGCGAGCCGGGGCGAGAGCAGCGTCAGGTCCACGGCCACCACGTCGTCGTCGAGCCGGAACTCGGTGACCACCGCGTTCCCGGAACGCACCATCGGGCCGACCGACCGCACCAGATGCTCACGGAACCGCGTCCGCAGGTGCTCCGACGTCACCTTTCGGCCCTGCCACTGCAACCGGTGCAGCTCCAGCATCCGCAACAATGCCGTCTCCACCTCCACGGGGGAGACGACATGGCGCTGGATGCCGAGCTGGTCCAGCCTGCGGAGCTTGGCCCGCAGCCGCTGCTGGGTCTTCGACGGCAGCCGGGCGATCAGCTCGCCCATCGGCACGGCCGGCAGCTCCAGGCACACCGAGTCGTTCACCCGGCTGCGGGGCCCGGACCACCGCTCGTAGACCTGCTCGGCCGCGCCGCCCGGCCGCACCTCGCGCAGGTCGATCAGCGCGGCCCGGGCCGCGGCCGCGAGCGCGCCGGTGAGCGCGGCCAGCGCCCCCTCGCCGTGCTCGTCGTCCAGCAGCACGTCCCCGTAGTCGGAGATCGCCCCGCCGAGCGGAACCAGTACCGGGAGAAGACGCCGTACGCGCATCAGCGGCGCCGCCGCGACGAGTTCACCGCCGTGGCGCACCAGTACCAGCCGCAGCCGGCCGCGCCCGCCGTACGACCGCCACCACGAGTGCAGCCAGGCGTGGCTCTGGAACGGGGTGGCGGACGCGCACCGCCGGTGCAGCCGGTCCCATTCGGCGGCCAGGCCCGCGAAGGCCCGCTCGTCGGTGACCAGTTCCGCGGTGTAAGTCACAGCTGCCCGTGGGTGTCGGCGGCGACGGCCGGACCGGGCACGGCGGCGGGGCGCGCGGCGCGGTCGGTGGCCCGCCGCGGCCGGACCAGCAGCGCCAGCCCGCCCAGCAGACCGCCCGCGCTCGCACCGACCAGTCCCGTCACCCCCGCCGAGGCGGAGGACGGCTCGGTGGGCTTCACGGCCCGGGCGAACTGCTGGAGTTCGACGTGGGTGGACCGCTCGGTGTCGCCCGCGTGCCGGGTCAGTGCGCGGGCCACGGCGTTGGCCATGTCGGCGGCGAGGTCCGGGCGGGGGGAGGTGGCCGTGACCGCCACCATCGGCGCGTCCGGCGAGGTCGCCGTCCGGACGCTCTCCCGCAGCGTCCTCACGGGCACGCCCGCCCACACCTGGGCGTCGCCGAGCACCGCGAGCTGGGGAGCGACCCGGCCGTAGGCCTGGGCGAAACCGAGGGCGGTGGCGGTGTCGGACTTCTCCGTCGGCACGGCGACGACATAGCTGGTCGCCGTGTAGGCCGGCGTCCTGACCAGGCCGTACGTGCTGCCGAGCAGACCGCCTGCCACCACCCCGGCCGCGAGCAGGGACCAGGGGGGCAGGGCTCTGGTGAGGGCGGTGACCGGGCGGTGCTGCCCTTTGGGGGTGTCGGTCATGAGGTGCGGGCTTCCTGGGGGGAGGGGGACAGAGGACGGGAGACCGCGGCGGCGTACACGTCCATGAGCCGGGCGGCGCTCCGGGTGATGCAGTAGTGGCGGGCGGCCTCGGGGGCCGTGCGCGGTGCGGGGCCCTGCCGCCGTACGTCCGTCACGGCGCCGGCGTAGACGTCGGGGCCGCCGGTGACGCGCCGGGCGGCGGGCGCGGCGGACGGCGGCAGGTCTTCCAGCGCCGGGCAGGAGGCGTAGAGCACCGGCAGGCCGGACGCCAGGGCCTCCACGATCGCCAGGCCGAAGGCCTCCTCCGGGGACGGTGAGGCGAGGACGTCCATCGCGCACGTCAGCGACGGCAGGTCGGGGCCGGGCGTGCCATCCGGGACGCAGGGGCGCTCGCCGGTGAACAGCACGCGGTCGGCGACCCCGGCCGCGCGGGCGGTGCGGCGCAGCACGTCCTCCTCCGGGCCGCCGCCCACCAGCAGCAGCCAGTGGTCGCCGGGCAGGTGCGCCAGCGCCCGGACGAGCACCCCGAAGCGCTTGCCGGGCGTGAGGCGGCCGACGGCGCCGATGACGTAGGCGTCGTCCGGCAGGCCGAGCCGGCGGCGGGTGTCGTGGCGGCGGGCCGCGTCGAAGCGGAAGCGGGCCACGTCGACGCCGTTGGGTACGACCTCGATCCGCGGCCCGGGCACGCCCCAGCGCCGCAGCCGCTCGGCGACCGTGGGGGACACGGCGACCGTGGTACGGCCGAGCCGCTCGCCCGCCAAATACAGGGCGCGCACCCCGGCGTTCAGCGGGCGGCCCTCCATCTGCGAGTCGCCGAGGGAGTGCTCGGTGGCGACGACCGCCCGGACCCCCGCGAGGCGCGCGGCGAGGCGGCCGTAGAGGCAGGCCCGGTAGAGATGGGTGTGCACGAGCTGGTAGCCGCCCGAGCGGATGACCCGCACCAGGCGGGGCAGTGCGGACAGGTCGCGGTTGCCGGCCATGCCGAGGTCGAGGACCCGCACCCCGTCGGCGGCCAGCCCGGCGGCCACCGTGCCCGGGTTCGTCAGGGTCACCACGTCGCAGTCCAGGGGCAGATGCCGCAGCAGCAGCCGCAGTTGCTGCTCGGCCCCGCCCACACCGAGGCCGGTGATGATGTGCAGGGCCTTCACCGCGGCTCCTCGACGGGTCGGCGGCGCAGCCGGTGCAGCCGGTACTTCAGGAACAGCCGTACGGCGGTGTCGTTCTGGCCGATGTGCACCCGGGGCAGGGCGTGCGGGCCGCCGAGCGGGCCGGGGTCGATGGCGCAGGCGTAGGCGTAACCGGCCGCCCGTACGGCGTCGACGGCCCGCTGGTCGAGCGTGCCGTACGGGTAGCAGAAACCGGCGGGTGCGGCGCCCGTCAGCTCCGCGAGAACGGTCCTGCTGCCCTCGGCCTCCGACTTCAGGGTGACGTCGTCCGCCTCGGTCAGGTCGACGTGCGTGAGGCCGTGCGAGCCGATCTCGACGCCCTGGGCCGCGGCCTGCCGGACGCCGTCGGCGGTCAGCAGCCGCTTACGCGGGCCCAGCGGGTCCCAGGCGTTGTCGCCGCCGAGCCGGCCAGGCAGCACGAACAGGGTCGCGCCGCAGTCGTGCCGGCGCAGGACGGGCAGGGCCTCGGAGACGAAGTCGGCGTAGCCGTCGTCGAAGGTCAGCCCGACCAGGTCACGGCCCTCGCCCCGGGCCCGGGCGGCGAGCAGCTCGGCCATGGACACGCCCCGCAGTCCGCGCCGCCGGAACCAGCCGAGCTGCCGGTCCAGCCGCTCGGGCGTGACCGTGATGCGGTAGGGGTCGTCCGTGGCGTCGCCGACGGAGTGGTACATCGCCACGAACAGGGCCGGACCGGGTCTGGTGCGGGTGCGGATGTCCGGGGAGTCAACGGGAGCGGCCATGAGGGAGCCTTCGTGAGACGGAACGGAGGGATGCCAGCGCGGTGACGCAGCCCTGGTCGCCCAGGGCCCGGCCGAGCAGGAGGAAGACGGCGGCGATGGTGAGCCCACCGGCGAGGAGGGAGGGGACGGGAGTGCCGGCCTGGCTCGCGGCCCATGCGCCGGCGGGTGTCGCGACGGCCGCTGCGCCCATCGGCCTGCTCAGCTCGGCCAGTACGCGCGGGGTGCGGACCGGGATGCTGCGCGGGCCCATGCCGGCCAGCAGCAGGGCGGCCGTGACGGTGATGCCGGCGGCGTTGGCGGCGGCGATGCCCATGACGCCCCAGGGGCCCACCGCTCCGGCGCCGATCCCGGCGGTGACGGCGAGACCCACGGCCATCGCGCCGAGCGGGTACCAGGTGACGCGTCCCGCCGAGAAGTACGAGCGGATCAGGGCGCCGACCAGGGTGTGCGCGAGCAGCCCGAGGGCGTACACACGCATCACCCGGACCGTCGCTGCCGTGTCCTCACCGGTGAACGCGCCGCGCTGGAAGAGCAGTTCGACGATCTGCGGGGCGCAGGCCACGACGACGGACGCCCCGGCCAGCACCATGCACGCGGCCAGGGCCAGATCCCGCTCCACCCGGCTGCGGGCCCGCTCGGTGTCCCCGTCGGCCAGGGCGCGCGCGACCACCGGGAAGGTGACCGTGCACAGCATCAGCGACAGGGTCATGGGGATCTGGGCGATCTTCTGCGCGTAGTTCAGGTGCGAGATGGCACCGGACGGCAGGGTGGAGCCGAGGAACCGCTCGATCAGCACCTGGGACTGCCGGCACAGCGCGAACAGCAGTACGGCGGCGAGCAGAGCGACCCCCATGGGACGGCCGCCACTCTCCGCGCCGTTGGATTCGGCCACCGGCCGGGCCCGCAGCAGGCGTCCCAGCACGGGCAGTTGCGCGACGACCATCAGACAGCCGCCGATCGCCACCCCGGCCGCCGCCGCGCGCACGCCCCACCGCGCGCCCAGGACGAGGACGGTGGTGATGATGCCGGTGTTGTAGGCGACGTAGATGGCCGCCGGGGCGAGGAACCGGCGGTGTGCGCGCAGGGCCGCGCTGCAGTACCCGGCGAGGCCGAACGTCAGTACGCAGGTGGCGGTGATCCGGGTGCAGTCCACGGCGAGCGCGGGGTCGGGCAGGCCCGGGGCCAGGACGCGCACGACCTGCGGGGCGAAGGCGGCCAGCAGGGCGGCGACGGCTGCGAAGGCCAGCGCCAGCCGGGGCAGCGTACTGGCGACCAGCGTGCGGACCGGGTCGCCGGGGGCGCCCTGCGCACGCCGGGCCAGGGCCATGCTGAACGCCGGGATCAGCGCGATGGCCAGCCCGTCCTCGATGAGCAGCGTGGCGGCGAACTCCGGCACGGTCCACGCGACGAGGAACGCGTCCGTCGCACTCCCCGCCCCGAACATCCGCGCCAGCGACTGATCCCGTACGAGTCCGAGCAGGGCCCCGGCGAAGGAGAGGACGGCGGTGAGAAGAGTGGCCCGGGCGAGGAACCCACGGGTGGCGGGGGCGTCCGCGGGGCGGGGGAGGGCCGAAGCCGCTGGGGTGGCAGCCTCAGCGGCGGCAGAGGCTGGGGAGGAGGAGGGGGACGAAGCCCCGGAGGCGTCGAGCCGTACACCCTCCCCGTCGACCGGCCCGCCCGCACCAGCCGCGCCGACGGCACTCGAAGCCGACGGGACGGCCGACACCCCGTCGCCGGCCGAAGCCCGCGGAACGACCGGGGGCTCGTTCGTGGTCGTGGTCCGGCACGGGGGCGTCTCGCCCGCCGTCCCGGCCCGGTCGACGGCCAGGGGCTCGCACGGAGTCGTGGCCCGTGGGAGAGCCGGGGGCTCGTACGGAGTCGTGGCCCGTGGGAGAGCCGGGGGCTCGTTCGGAGCCGCTGCCCGTGGGACGGCCGGAGGCGTGGCTCGGGGGACCGTCGTTCCTCCGCCCGGGTTCGTGTGTTCAGGCGTCACCGTCATCGTGCCGGTGCCTCCTTCGCCGCTCCCTGCGTGGTCGACCCGGGCCGGTCACGGCCGGTCGTCCCCGGGGTGGGCGTGGCTGCCAGGCCCCACCACGCCGTCAGCCCGAAGCACATCGCCGTCAGGACGGTCGACGGGCCGCCGATGTCGGCGTAGGCGAAGTCCGTCAGCTGCCACACGAGCAGGCCACAGGCGACCAGGCCGCAGTCGAGCCCCGGTGCGGAGGCCCGCCGGGTCCGCCACACGGCGCGCACCGCGTACAGCAGCAGGGCCAGCCAGCTGCCCGCCAGTGCCAGCAGCCCGGTCAGCCCCTGCTCGGCCAGGATGAGCAGGTACATGTTGTGGGGGGAGAGCAGCGGCTGCTTGCGGAAGGCCGCACCCGCACCCTCCGTGTCGCTGCCCGCCGAGAGAGCCAGTGAGGCGTGCGAGTCCCGGTGTTCGGGGAAGCCCTTCAGACCCACCCCGGTCAGCGGGTGCTCGCGCCACATCCCCGTCGCCGCCGCCCACATGGTGTACCGGTCGGTGACCGACTGGTCGGGCGTGTCGGCGACCTGCGTGATGCTGCCGATCCGCTCCTGCAGCATCGCCGTACCGACCCCGAAGCCACCCACCAGGACCACGCTCACCGCGGCCACCACGGCCCCGGCCGCGAGCGCCCGCCGCACCCCGCCCAGCAGGAGCAGCACCGCGCACGTCACCGCCGTGGCGATCCACGCCCCGCGGCTGAACGACAGCGCGAGCGGCGGCAGCAGCACCAGTGCGCAGGCGAGGGCGACGACCCGCTGCCGCACCGGCGCACTGCCCAGCGCCAGCCCCACCGCGCACACCAGCCCGAGGGAGACGACCGTGGCCATTCCCATCACGTCCTGCGCCCCGAACGTGCCCACGGCCCGCACCGGCCGGCCCTGGTACGAGGCACCGGTCCCGGTCGCGTACTGGTGCACGCCGACCGCCCCCTGCCACACCGCAAGACCCACGAACGACCAGGCCAGCAGCCGGAAGTCACCCCGGTCCCGGACCAGCAGCAGCACGGCGGCCGGGACCAGCACGAAGACCTGGAGATAGCGGCCGAGGCCGGTGAGCCCCTCGCCCGGCGACACCGCCCCCATGGCGGCGACGGCGACGCCGAGGACCGGAAGTCCCAGCACCACGGCGGCCGTACGGGACAGCGGACGCCGCCGCTCCCGCACGAGACGGACCGCGCAGAACAGCACGACCAGCGCGGACACCGCGTCGGCCGGCCCGGCACCGCCCTCGCCGCCCGGCCCCAGCGGCAGGGCGAGCAGCACCACGACGGCCAGCAGCGCGAGGACGGGCGCTTGGGCCCCGACCCGGGTCATCCGCGCTCAGCTCCCCGTCGGACGCACGAGCGCGGCCGCCGTACGCAGCATGATGCAGACGTCCTGCCACAGCGACCAGTCGTCGATGTACGCGTTGTCGAACCGGGCCCGGTCCTCGATCGAGGTGTCCCCGCGCAGCCCGTGCACCTGGGCGAGACCGGTGATGCCGGTCCGAACCCGGTGGCGGGCGGCGTAGCCCGGGTAGGTCTGGCCGAACTTCCCGACGAAGTACGGGCGTTCCGGCCGCGGCCCGACCAGGCTCATGTCGCCGCGCAGGACGTTCCACAACTGGAGCAGCTCGTCCAGGGAGGTGCGGCGCAGGAAGCGGCAGAACCACGGCATCTGGCGTTCGTTCGCCACGCTCCAGCGGGTCGCCGACTCGTGCGCGTCGACCGGGCGGTGGGTGCGGAACTTCAGCAGCGTGAAGGGCCGTCCGTCCTGGCCGATCCGCTCCTGACGGAAGACGATCCCCGGCCCGTCGATCATCCGTACCGCCACCGCGCACAGCAGCAGCATCGGGCTGACCAGGAGGAGCAGCGCCCCCGACACCACGACGTCCAGGGCCCGCTTGCCCGCCCTGCCGCGCTGCCCCGTCCCGAGATCCAGGCGGCGGCAGGAGAACCCTGCGAGCCGGTCCCCGGCCCGGTACGACGGCACGTCCGGGTCGACCTCCCACACCGTGCAGCCCGACTCGGCCAGCGCCCGCAGCAACGGCCCCTGCCCGGCCCGCACGGACGGGCGCACGGCCAGCACCTCGCGCACCCCGTTCTGGATGAGCGCCCGCTGGACCTCCTCGCCCGTGGTCAGCACGGGCAGCCCCCCGCTGCCGTCCGGCTCGTCGGCGACGACGCCCACCGGCCGTACCCCGTCCCGCGGATGACGCAGCACGGCCGCGGCCACCCGCTGCGCGGTCGCGGCGGGCCCGACCACCAGCGCGGCCTGCGGCCGGTGCAGCAGCTCGGCGCGTCGGCAGGCGTGCACCGCACCCCGCCCGGCGCAGCTCACCGCGGTCTGGAGCAGGAAGCCGGCGAGCAGGGTCGAAGCGGAGAGCACGTGCTGCGGGGCGCAGGCCGCCGCGAACGCGGCGAGCGCCAGCCAGGCCACCGCGACCCGGCCGCTCACGGCGGGCAGTTCGTCCAGCACGGCCGGCACGCGCCCCGGCCGGGGTGGGCGCAGCAGCAGCGAGGCGGTCACCAGGACCGCCAGCAGCATCGGGTGGCGCTGGGCACCGGACAGCGCCAGCCCGCCCAGCACCGCGGCGGTGCCGTCCGCGGCGAGCAGCGGCAGCGGCGACACCGGCCGTGCCGGGGGCCGCCGGTCGGGGAAGCGGAAGCCCGCTGCGGCGCCGCGCGGCGGCAGGACCGACACGGTCGGGAATCCGGGATCCCGTGGCTGCCCGGCGGGGGTGGGAACGGTGCTTTCCGCGGTCACGAGGCGACAGACTCCCTGCGCTCGGTGGACACGACGTGCGCGTCCAGGAGTTCGCGGTACACGTCCGCGACCGCCTGAGCCGTGCGGCGCACGTCGTGCGTGGACAGGACGTGCCGACGCCCCCGGTCGCCGAGCGCGGTGCGCAGCGGCGGGTCCAGCAGCAGCCCGGCGACGGCCGCGGCCAGTGCCGCCGGGGCCAGGGCGGGGACCAGGCAATGCGGCACGAGGGCCGGCGGCAGGCTCTCCCGGGCGCCGCCGACGTCGGTCACCACCACCGGCCGCCCACACGCCATGGCCTCCAGCGGGGCCAGCGCCATGCCCTCCCACCGCGACGGCAGGACGACCAGATCCGCCGCCTGGTACCAGGGCACGACATCGTCGACGGCCCCCGGGAACAGCACCGAGGCGGGGGCCAGGGCCCGCAGCCGGCCGTGGTCCGGCCCGTCGCCGACCAGCGCCAGCCGCGCCCCGGGCACCCGCCGCAGCACGGACTCCCACGCCGTCAGCAGGACGTCCTGCCCCTTCTGGCGGCACAGCCTCCCCACGCACACCACGAGCGGCCCGTGCGGATCACCGTCCGGCAGCAGTTCCGCCCGTACGGCGTCCGCGTCGGCCGGGCGGAAGCGCTCGGTGTCGATCCCGTTGGGGACGACGCTCCACCGCCCCCGGACCCCGGCCTGCGCCCCGAGCCGGCGCTCCGCCTCGCTCACGCACACCACCCGAGCCGCCCACCGGGCCCCGCACCGCTCCCAGCCGCGCGCGAGGGCCGCGGTGACGCCGCCCACCGCCTCGAACGACCAGGCGTGCGGCTGGAACACGGTCGGGATCCGCCCCCGTACGGCGAGCCGCCCGGCCAGCCCGGCCTTCGCGCTGTGCGTGTGCACCAGGGAGGGCCGTACGTCCTCGACGACCCGGGCGAGCCGACGTGCCTCGTCCGCGAGCGACGGCCCCGGCGCACGCGTCGCCGCCCAGCGCCGTACGTCCGCGCCGAGCGCCGTGAGCCGGGCCGCGAGGGGGCTGTCGGGGCAGGCGACCGTGACGTGCAGGCCCGCCGCGAGCTGCGCCCCGGCCAGGTCCGTCACGACGCGGGCGACCCCGCCGTCCACGGGTTGCGTGACGTGGAGGACCCGTGATGGAGGGTCGGTCGGTGACAGGTGCATGCGCGGTCTTCCTCGCTCACGGATAGCGCTCGGGACGGCGGGAACGCGCCTGAACAGCCGGGTGCCGACGACAGCGCCGAAGTGCGCGCCCGGCGCACGCCGCGTCCCGCTGGGAAACGAGCCGGACGGCCACCTGGTCACCACTGCACCGGAGGGCTTCGCGGACCGTGGTGTCCTCCCTCGTCCCTGAGTGCGATGTGCGTGCGGTATGGGGTGCGTTGAGTGGTTTGTGACTCTAGTCGCTACCCGCACATTTCATTCAAATCCGGGCGTGAGTGTCGGAACGGTGAAGGCGGCCCTCCCGGTGAGATCACTCCTTTGGCGGCACAACTCGCGTGCACGCCACGCGTTGACACAGCGCCGGGCATCCGCCCGGATGTTTGTGTCAACTCCAAGGAGCACCTCTCCATGTCGCGTATCGCGAAGGGCCTGGTCCTGACCTCCGCTGCCGCTGCCGCCGTCGCGGGCAGCACCGGCATCGCCGCCGCCGACAGCGGCGCGCAGGCCGCCGCCGCCCACTCCCCGGGCGTGCTGTCCGGCAACGTCGTCCAGGTTCCGCTGCACATCCCGGTCAACGTCTGCGGCAACACGGTCGACATCATCGGCCTGCTGAACCCGGCGTTCGGCAACGAGTGCGAGAACGACTGACGTCGTTGCGAAACCCTGACCGGCCGTTCTCCTGTGGGACCACACGGGAGAGCGGCCGGTTCGCGTTGCCCCGAACGGGGGCGGGTGAGCGGCCCGGCGGACGGGGCACGCGCACGCCGCCTCACCAGGGGGGACGCCGCGGGCCCGGGGATGCGGTGCTGACCTGGGGCGTTTCCTCGGTTGCGGAGCGTTCCGGCCGCTCGCACGGTGGGCACAAGATCCGACGCACCACCGAAAGGAACCCCCATGCGTCTGCCCGCACGGCGAATCGCGACGTCCGCGCTCTGCGCCACGCTGCTGCTCGGGGCCACCGGGCCCGCGGCCGTGGCCGCCGACAGCGCAGCGGCCCCGGAGCACACCCGCGCGGCGTCCCGGGCTCCCGTCCCCGACGCGGACGAACTGCTCGGCCAGGTCAAGGGCCTGGGCGGCCTCGGCGGCGTCCTCGTCCCGGTCACCGATCTGCTGACCGCCGTGCTCGAGGCGGACAACGGCCAGCTGCCGCCCTCCCAGGCGGCCAAGCTCGGCACCTCCGTGCAGGACGCCATCGGCCACGCGACCGAGGCGGCCCCGGCGACCACGACCGCGCCGGGCGCCACGCCCCCGAACAGCCCCCTGCCGCAGGCCAGCACGCTGCCCACGCCCGTCGAGGACCGCGCCGAGCTGCCCGGAGGCCTCGCGGCCGAGGCCCTGACCGCCCTGCAGAAGTCGACCGACGGGCTGCTCAAGGCCGTCACCTCCGGTGACGCCGCCCAGGTCACCCCGGCGGTCGACGGCGTCGTGGCCGGGCTCGTGAACGCCGTCGCCGCGACGCTGGCCGGCAGCGAACTGCCCGCCCCCGACCTGGCCGGCCTGCCCTCCCTGCCGAAGGCCCCCTGAGGCCCCTCCCGCACACACCGGTCGTCGTGCCGGCCGCCCCGACCGGCACGACTTCTGTTTCAGCGACTCATATGAGGTTCTGGCGACGGGGTTTCCGCTCCGCACAGGCATCGTTAGGCACGGCGTCCGAATTCCCGCCGGTGACATCAGTCGCCGAAGAAAGGATTCACGATGAAGTCCCTGAAGGCCGCCGCCGTCGTTGCCGGTTCCCTCGTCGTCGCCGGTGCCGCCGCACCCGCGCACGCCGCCTACGACCCCGACAACGTGACCCCCACCAGCCTCAACGGCGCCGTCAACGCGCTCACCAGGGAGCCCATCGACCCGATGCCGCTCAAGCACCAGTCCCACGCGCTCGACACCGAGAACGAGGACTCGGTGCTCAGCACCGTCAAGCAGGCGACCACCCGGCTCAACTCCAACGGCGGGCTCCTCGGCGGTCTTCCGCTGCCGAAGTGACCCCACCCGGGCACGCCCGGGGGCGCACGGCGGGCACCGGCCGGGCGTTCGCCCTGCTGCTCGTCGTCACGGGAGCGGCCGGGCTGCTGGCGTCCTGGATCATCACCCTCGACAAGTTCAGGCTGCTCGAGGACCCGGACTTCACGCCCGGCTGCAGCCTGAACCCGGTGGTGTCCTGCGGCAGCGTCCTGGAGAGCGACCAGGCCGAGGTCTTCGGGTTCCCCAACCCCATGCTGGGACTGGTCGCCTACGCCGTCGTGATCTGCGTCGGCCTGAGCCTGCTGGCCGGTGCCCGATTCCCCCGCTGGTACTGGCTGGCCTTCGACGCCGGATGCCTCTTCGGCGTGGGGTTCGTGACGTGGCTGCAGTTCGAGTCGCTGTACCGGATCAACGCGCTGTGCCTGTGGTGCTGTCTGGCGTGGGCCGCGACGATCCCCCTGTTCTGGTACGTGACGTCGTTCGCCGTACGCCGGCGGTTCCTGCCCGCGCCCGGGGCGGTGCGCCGCTTCCTCGGCGAGTTCACCTGGGTACTGCCGGTGGTGCACCTCGGCGTCGTCGGCATGCTGATCCTGACGCGCTGGTGGGACTTCTGGACGCGCTGACGGACAGCCGTCGCACGGCGCGGCGGTCCGTCGTATTACTGCGGCAGTCGGGGGAATTGTGCGCTGGTGCGGTTCCCCGGCTCGTTACTCGGTACGCACGCTGAGCCCCCGACACGCGAAAGGGACCGTACTCCAGATGAAGTCGACCACCCGAGGAACCCTCGCCGCAGTGATCACGTGTGTGGCGGCCGGCGCCGCCGCCGCGACCCCCGCCGCCGCGGTCGGCACGGTCCCCGTCCCCGTGCCGCTGGGCGGCGCCGAGAAGGCACTCGGCGTGGAGCTGCCCGAGGCCACCGGGCAGCTCCCCGTGCCGGTGCCGGGCTCGCCCGAGGGACCCCGCTACGTCGAGGGCCGGCTCATCCCCGAGCGCGCCGTCCCGCAGCTGCCCGTCCACGGCGGCCTGCCCGGAGCCGACCTGCGGGCGCCGCTGCCGCACATCCTCGGCACCGGTTTCGACCACGTCGGCGTCGACGCCCCCGCCTCCGACCTGCGGACGCTGGCCCCGGGCCTCTCCGTCGACGCCCCGCTCACCTCGCCCAACGCCGACGGCTTCGGCCTGCCCCAGGCGAAGCTCCCGCAGGCGGGCGTGCTGACCCCGCTGGTGCAGACGGTTCCCGCGGCTGACCTGGGCGTCGGCCCCGGCCTGTAGGACGTCCGGCCGTACCGGGTGTTCTCGTGTGGCCCTCGCGGTGGTGACCGCGGGGGCCTTCGCGCTGTTACCGCTACGACAACCCGAGCGGAACGAGGAGCACGACATGGTCGTAGGCGTCGGCGGAGTACCGGTGGGAACGGCGGGAGACGGGGAGGCCAGAGGCACCCGGCGGGGTGTGCTGCGCGGCCTGGTGGCCGCGGCGGCCGGCGCCGCGCTCGCCCCCGTCGCCGTGGCGGCCTGGCCCGAGGAGTCCGGCGGCAAGAACACGGACGTGCGGGCCGACGACGGCATGTTCGAGGAGATCTACCGAGGCCGCCGCATCCGCGGTGTCCCGGTTCCGGCCCCGTCGCAGGAGCAGGCGGCTGTCGGAGACGTGGCGTGGCACGTCACCGTCGACGGCCGGCCGCTGCATCTGATGCGCCGCGCGGACGGCAGCTGGCTGAGCATGGTCGACCACTACCGCTCCTACCCCACCCCCCTGGCGGCGACCCGCGCGGCGGTCGACGAACTGGGCCCGGGGCAGCGCCTGCGCGACCTGCCCGGCCACGGCCCGGGGCATCTGGAGGGGGGAGCCCATGGCGTACACGCGTAAGGACGTCAGCACCCTGACGCGCACCGAGAAGCGCCGCTTCGTGACAGCGATGCTGGAGGTGAAACGGCGCGGCGAATACGACGAGTTCGTCCGGACGCACATCGAGTACTACACCTCCGACGGCGAGGACGGCCTGCGCACGGCCCACATGGCGCCCTCCTTCCTGCCCTGGCACCGGCAGTTCCTGCTGGACCTGGAGAAGGCGCTGCGCCGGGTCGACGCGTCGGTGTCGGTGCCGTACTGGGACTGGACTCGCGACCGCACGACCACGTCCGCGCCCTGGACCGCGGACCTCCTCGGCGGCACCGGGCGGCGCTCCGACCGCCGGGTGATGACCGGGCCGTTCGCCTACGCCGAGGGCAACTGGACCATCAAGGAGGGCATCACCGACGAGGAGTACCTCACCCGGGACCTCGGCCGCGCCCGCGACCCGATCCGGCTGCCCACCAAGGCCGAACTGGAGCAGGCCCTCAAGGACCCGGTCTACGACGCCTCCCCCTGGGACTCGACGGCCCGCAAGGGCTTCCGCAACAAGCTGGAGGGGTGGGGGAGCGGGCGGGGCAGTGCCTCCTGGCAGAACCACAACCGGGTGCACCGCTGGGTCGGCGGGGCCATGGTCGGCGGCGCCTCCGTCAACGACCCGGTGTTCTGGATGCACCACGCCTTCGTCGACCTGGTGTGGTCCCGCTGGCAGCGCCGGCACCGCGAGCACCGCTATCTGCCGGCGAAGCCGCCCGGGCCGTCCAGCGCGCAGTACCGGCGGATCGTGGCGCGGCACGAGAAACTGCCGCCGTGGAACGTGACGCCCGATCAGCTGGAGGATCACGGGCGGATCTACCGGTACGGGTGACCGCCCGCCGGTTCACGCGGAGAGCCCCGGCGCTCGAGGTGCCGGGGCTCTCCGTGTGTGCACGGGTGTGCACGGGTGTCGCGTGCGATCAGTGGCCGTACCCGTAGCCACCCGGGTGACCCTTGTGGTCGTCCTTGTTCTCGCACTCGTTGCCGAACGCCGGGTTGAGCAGCCCGATGACATTGACGGTGTTGCCGCACAGGTTGACCGGGATGTGGACCGGAACCTGGACGACGTTGCCCGAGAGGACGCCCGGCGACCCGACGGCCTTGCCCTGGGCACCCGCGTCGGCCATGGCCAGGCCGGCCCCGCTGAGGACCACGGCACCCGTGCCGAGCGCGACGCCGGCTGCCTTCGCGATGCGAGACATCACGTTCTCCTTCTGACTCGGTGAGCACGACGGCAGGTGGCGCCGCCGTGCTCACCGTTCAACGCGCCCGTACACGGGTGGTCACGGCGATCATGGCCGGATCACCCGTCTTGGACAGGCACGCCCGCCATCAGGGCCCGCCTCCTGCGGGGTCGTCAGGCTCCTCAGGGGAGCCGCCGCACGGGAGCGCCGTCGAGGAACGCGCGGATGTCCTCTACGGCGTGGCCGTAGTACGTCGCGTAGTTGGCGTGGGAGACATAGCCGAGGTGCGGGGTGGCGAGGAGGCGGGGTGCCGTACGCACGGGATGGTCCGCGGGGAGCGGCTCGATGTCGAAGACGTCCACGCCGGCGCCGGCGATACGGCCCGCCCGCAGCGCTTCGAGGAGCGCGTCCTGGTCGACGATCGCCGCGCGGGAGGTGTTGATCAGGTAGGCGGTCGGCTTGAGGAGGGCGAGTTCGGCCGGGCCGAGCAGGCCACGGGTGCGGTCGCCGAGGGCCAGGTGGACGGACACGAAGTCACTGCTCGCGAGCAGCTCTTCTTTTGAGGGGGCGAGTTCCACGCCGGCCTCGTCGGCGCGCTCTCGGGTGAGATTCCGGCTCCAGGCGCTCACGTGCATGCCGAAGGCGAGCCCGACCTGGGCGACACGGCTGCCGATCTTCCCCAGCCCGAGCAACCCCAGACGCCGGCCGTGCAGATCGGCACCGACGGTGCTCTGCCAGGGGCCGCCGGAGCGCAGGGCGCTGCTCTCCTCGACGATGCCGCGGGCGAGGCCGAGCAGCAGGGCCCAGGTCAGTTCGACCGGCGGGGTGGAGGAACTGGCCGTGCCGCACACCGTGACGCCGTGCGCCTCGGCGGCCGCGTAGTCGATCACGGAGTTCCGCATGCCGGAGGCCACGATCAGTTTCAGCCGCGGCAACCGGGCGATCAGCGACCCGGGGAACGGCACGCGCTCGCGCAGGGTCACCACGATGTCGAAACCGGCCAGGGCGGCGACGAGGTCGTCCTCGCCGTCGAGGTGCCGGTCGAACGACACGACCTCCACGTCCTCCTCGACCACCGACCAGTCGGCGACCTCGGTCGCCACCTGCTGAAAGTCGTCCAGTACAGCGCATCGCAGCCGCACGTCGTGCCCCTTTCACGGCCGGGTCCGGTTCCGGGGACCATGATCGCGCGCGGGCGCACCGCACGGAAAGCCCTCCCAAGGGCTGACCAGCAAAAAGCCCTCCCGAACGGTGTCAGGGCCAGGGCCTCTCGTTCGGATCAACGGACAGACCCGGGTTTCGGTCTCCCCGGGGTGGTGGGTGCTCCGGAGCTACGGTGGCTGATGAGTGACCACCGTCCTCACTCGGAGCACGTGACCACCGTCCTCACTCGGAGCCGACTCCGGGCGCGTCGCCGACGGCTTGCGGGCGCCATGGCCGATGGTCACCCCGGGGCGGCGCGGGAGTCCGCCGCCACCAGGGCTGCGTAGGCTGTTCGCCGCCCCCGGGCTTGGGCAGCGCGGACTCTTCCCTCCTGACGTGGCCCGCGTTGCATGCGGCTACGAGTGGAGGACCTTCTCCTTGGCCCGGCGGAACTCCTCGTCGGAGATGTCGCCGCGGGCCCGGATGTCCGAGAGCTTGGCGAGTTGGTCCGCCTCGCTGGCCGGGCCGGTGGCGCCGACGGTCTCGCGGATGTAGCGGTCCGTCTCCTCCAGCCTGGCCCTGGTGTGCTCCTGCTCCCGCCTGCCCATGTCCTTGCCCCGGGCGATGACGTAGACGAAGACGCCCAGGAAGGGGAGGACGATCGTGAAGACCAGCCATCCCGTCTTGGCCCATCCGCTCATGGAGTCGTCCCGGAAGATGTCGAAGATGACGCGGAAGAGCAGGAAGATCCACATGACCCACAGGAAGATCCACATGACCGTCCAGAAGGCTCCGAGGACCGGGTAGTCGTAGGCCAGGTTCACGTAGCTGTCCATTGCTTCTCCCGTTCGGTGTCGTCCGTTTCGAGATTCCGGTGCGTGTGAGCAGGAGGGCCGACGGTCCCTTCCTGAGCCCTGCCGGGGCTCACGGCCACGGCAGGGCCGCTCGTCACTGCTCTTCCTCGGTGGGCAGTTCCAGCCCGAAGGCGTCGCCGATGGCGCGCGCGGCGGACACGACCCGGGCGCTGCCCACCACGGGGGCGATCGCCACGAGCGTTCCCTGGATCTTCTCCAGCGGCACGCCGGCTTCCGCGGCGGTACCGATGTTGAGCAGGTACGAGGGGGCGGAGGCATCCAGGGCCACCAGAGCCGCGATGCGTGCCAGGAGATACGTCTCCTGATCCAGCCCGGACCGCTCGAACGTGTCGAGCGTCATCTGGACGAGCGTCTCGAACACGGGCGCGTTCGCTTCGGCGAGGGCGGCGACGCCGCCCGCCCCGGTCTCTTCTGCAGCCATCTCGCGCTCCCATTTTCTGGTGGTTGGCGGCGTACGTCTTCAGGAGAGCCCCGGCGCACGCGGACCGCGTCACCCGGGGCGGGTGACCGGCCGGTCAC
>NZ_JBHVCP010000083.1:0-25042 GCF_042803315.1 Streptomyces sp. NPDC057424 | reverse complement strand
GGCCCCCTTCGTGTGTGCCGGGTCAGTCGATGGACGGCTTCTCGCGGCGTTCCTGGGCGGGGACGCCGGCTCCGGACGCGCCGCCGTTGCCGGAACCGCCGCCGATGCCACCGAAGTTGCCCATGGCGCCGGAGAGGCCCTTGAGGGCGTCGCCGATTTCGCTGGGGACGATCCAGAGCTTGTTGGCGTCGCCCTCGGCGATCTTGGGGAGCATCTGGAGGTACTGGTAGGAGAGGAGCTTCTGGTCCGGGTCGCCGGCGTGGATGGCCTCGAAGACCGTGCGGACGGCCTGGGCCTCGCCCTCGGCGCGCAGGGCTGCGGCCTTGGCCTCACCCTCGGCGCGCAGGATCTGGGACTGCTTCTCGCCTTCGGCGCGCAGGATCTCGGACTGCCGGACACCTTCGGCCTGGAGGATCGCGGCGCGCTTGTCGCGGTCGGCGCGCATCTGCTTCTCCATCGAGTCCTGGATGGAGGTGGGCGGTTCGATCGCCTTGAGTTCGACGCGGTTGACGCGGATGCCCCACTTGCCGGTTGCCTCGTCGAGGACGCCGCGCAGGGCCGCGTTGATCTCCTCGCGGGAGGTCAGGGTGCGCTCCAGGTCCATGCCACCGATGATGTTGCGGAGCGTGGTGACAGTGAGCTGCTCGATGGCCTGGATGTAGCTGGCGACTTCGTAGGTCGCGGCCCGCGCGTCGGTCACCTGGTAGTAGATGACGGTGTCGATGTTCACGACCAGGTTGTCCTGGGTGATCACCGGCTGCGGCGGGAAGGGCACGACCTGCTCACGCAGGTCGATGCGGTTGCGGATGGTGTCGATGAACGGGACCACGATGTTGAGGCCAGCGTTGAGTGTCCGCGTGTAGCGCCCGAAGCGCTCGACGATGGCCGCGCTGGCCTGTGGGATGACTTGGATCGTCTTGATCAGGGCGATGAAGACCAACACCACCAGAATGATCAGGACGATGATGACCGGTTCCATCGTCGTTCCCCGTACCCTTCTCCGCCTCGGCGACTTCGGCAGATCCTATGGTTGTCGAAGATCTTGCTGGTCGAGTCTGACAGACCGTCGCGTAGCTGGCGAGGAGTTCACTCCAGTTACGTCCTGCGAGGTCACATGACGATCGCGGTGGCTCCCTCGATGTCCACGACATCCACTTCCTGGCCTGCTTCGTAAGCGCGGTCGCTGTCGAGGGCGCGGGCCGACCAGACCTCGCCTGCCAGCTTGATCCTGCCGCCAGAGGCGTCGACGCGTTCCAGGACGACGGCTTGTCTTCCCTTCAACGCGTCCACACCGGTGGCGAGTTGGGGCCGCTGAGCGCGGTGCCGGTTCGCGATCGGCCGTACGACGGCGATGCCCGCGGTCGAGATGACGGCGAAGACCGCGACCTGGGCGACGGCGCCGCCGCCGAAGACGCCGGTGACCACCGCCGCGGCGGCGGCGCCCACCGCCAGCATCGCGAGTTCGGGCATCGCGGTCACCACGAGCGCGATGCCGAGCGCTGCCGCGCCGATCAGCCACCACAGCCATGCGTCGATTTCCACATGGTCATGGTAGGTCCGCGGGCCCGGTCACCGACAGGGCGCCCGTGGTGTGAAATCCCGTTCTCACCCCGGGATTTGAGTGGTGGTCTGGCGGGCTCAGGAGAGGGGGAGCCCCTGCGCGGTCCAGCGCTCGCCGGACTGTTCGACGACGAGCGGGAGGCCGAAGCAGAGGGAGAGGTTGCGGGAGGTGAGTTCGAGCTCCAGCGGGCCGGCGGCGAGGACCTTGCCCTGGCGGATCATGAGGACGTGGGTGAAGCCCGGGGGGATCTCCTCGACGTGGTGGGTGACCATGAGCATCGAGGGGGCGATCGGGTCGAGGGCGAGGCGTCCGAGGCGGCGGACGAGGTCCTCTCGGCCACCGAGGTCGAGGCCGGCGGCGGGCTCGTCGAGCAGGAGCAGCTCGGGGTCGGTCATCAGGGCGCGGGCGATCAGGGTGCGCTTGCGCTCGCCCTCGGAGAGCGTGCCGAACCTGCGCTCCAGGTACTCGCTCATGCCGAGGCGGTCCAGGAAGGCGCGGGCGCGCTGCTCGTCGATGTCCTCGTAGTCCTCGTGCCAGGTGGCGGTCATGCCGTACGCGGCGGTCAGGACCGTCTCCAGGACCGTCTGGCGCTTGGGGAGCTTCTCGGTCATGGCGATGCCGGCCATGCCGATGCGGGGGCGCAGCTCGAAGACGTCGGTGCCGGGCCGGCCGAGGGTCTCGCCGAGGATGGCGACGGTGCCCGAGCTGGGGAAGAGGTAGGTGGAAGCGAGGTTGAGGAGGGTGGTCTTGCCGGCGCCGTTCGGGCCGAGGATGACCCAGCGCTCACCCTCCTTGACCGACCAGGAGACCTGGTCCACCAGAGCCCGGCCCTCACGGACCACGGATACGTCCTGAAGCTCCAGAACATCGCTCATGAGCGCGTTGTCTCCCCTTGCAGTGTGGCCGGTCTCGGCTGTCGCGTAAGCCTGTGGCTCGGTCCGCCGCGCCGGTGGGCGCAGCCCTCCATGAAATCTACGCCACCGGCCTACCGGGGCATTCCCTCGGTCCGGTCCTTGGAGGGTCCTAGGGTGGAGGCATGCTCTCGGAACCACGTGCTGGACGTCTCACAGCTTGGGGAAATGCCCTTTTGGCCGGACTTGTCTCGCCTGATGACGCTGCGCTCGCCGTCGTCGGCGAGGACGCGGTGCACCGGGTGGAGGGGCTCCCCGGGGAGTCGTCGCCCGTGGGGCTCACTCTGGCGCTGGGACGGCTGCGGACGCTCGGGGTGACCGGGCTGCGGGTCGCGCTGCCCGCGCCGGGGCATCCGCTGGGGCTGAGCGGGCCGCCGGAGTTCAACGCGCGGGCGCTGGAGGCCGAGGAGGCGGTGGTCTGTCACGGAGCCGCCCTCGGGCTGGTGCCGGACGTGTACGAGGCCGGACCGGTGGGTGTGCAGGTCGAGGTGGTGTGGCGTGTGCTGCCCGTGCGGGAGGCGCCGCCGGCGGATGTGCCGTCGCTCGGTGAGGCCGAACGGGAGCTGGCGGAGGCCCTGCGGGAGGCCACCCAGACGCTGACAAGGCTGGATGTGGCGGGGTCGGGGCCGGTGGCGGAGGCGGCGATCGATGCGTACCGGGCGCGGGCCGAGCGGGGGCGGGAGGTGCTGGCGCCGGGGTATCCGCCGCGGGCGGTGCGGGTGCTGGAGCTGGCGCAGCGGGTGGGGGCGCTGATCGCTGTGGCGACGGAGAGCGGGCACGGGGGCGCGGTGAGTTCGTCCGAGATCTCTGCGCGACGGGAGGCGTTGCGGCCGGTGGAGCGGACGGCGCGCAGGGCGCAGGTGGCTGCGTACAACTCCGTTGTGGAGGAGCGGGAGCGGGGGGTGCGGTGACTGCCAGTCGTGAGGTGCCCGGCGTCTTTGCTGGGGCCGGGTGCGTGCGCAGCCCGGCGGTGCTGGGTGCCCCTGCGCCCCTCCCCCGAGCGGCATGACGCCCGCGGCCAGGGGGCTTCGGATGGACCTCAGGCGACGCCGCGGAGGTCCATCCGAAGCCCCCTGAGCAGGCCGGCCTCCCAGGAGTTGCTGGGAGGCCGGTGTCACCTCCGGCTCGGAGACGGAGGTGGAGTGTCAGTGGTTGACGGCGTGGTTGCCGAAGGCCGGGTTCAGGATGCCCACGACGTTCACGCTGTTGCCGGACACGTTGACCGGGACGTGCACCGGGGCCTGGACGACGTTGCCCGAGCCGACACCCGGGGAGCCCACGGCCTGGCCGTCGGCGTGCGCGCTGGTGGCGGAGGCCATGCCCGCGCCGGCGGCCAGCAGGCCACCCGTCACCATCGTCACGGCCGCTGCCTTCTTCAGGTTCTTCACTTCTGAGCCCTCCTTGCGATTGCCGCGGCAGGCGCCGCAGCACGCACTGGAGAACGGCGGAGATCCATCGAGGTTGCGCCATCCGAGGGACGTTCCCACGACAGTATGAATCTCGGTCCGGAGCGCAACCTTCCGTGTTGCCCCGGGGCGTGTCAGCCAGTCACTCCGTGGCGAACAGCCCACAGGGCGGCCTGTGTCCGGTCGGCCAGGTCGAGTTTCATCAGGATGTTCGACACGTGGGTCTTGACGGTCTTCTCGGAGAGGACGAGCGCGCGGGCGATCTCCCGGTTGGAGCGGCCGTCCGCGATGAGGCCGAGCACCTCGCGCTCCCGCTCGGTCAGCGAACCGGCCCTTCCGGTGCCCGAGTTGGTCTCCTCCTGGGCCAGCAGGGCGCCGGCGACCTCCGGCTGGAGGAGGATGTGCCCGGCGTGGACCGAGCGGATGGCTCCGGCGAGGGCGTCGGGGTCGACGTCCTTGTAGACGTACCCGGCGGCGCCGGCGCGCAGGGCCGGGACCACCGTGCGCTGCTCGGTGAAGCTGGTGACGACCAGCACGCGCGCGGGGTTGTCCAGCTCTCGGAGTCTGCGCAGGGCGTCGACGCCGTCCATGCCCGGCATCTTGACGTCCATGAGGATGACGTCGGGCTTCAACTCCTCGGCGCGGTCGACTCCTTCGGCACCGTCCGCCGCCTCGCCGACGACCTCGATGTCGTCCTGCACTTCGAGGAAGGTGCGCAGGCCCCGGCGGACGACCTGGTGGTCGTCGACGAGCAGCACCCTGATTGCGTCAGCCACCGGGGACCTCCATCTCGATCACGGTGCCCTTGCCGGGCGCCGATTCCACGGTCAGCGTGCCGCCGGCGCCGCTCGCCCGGTCCCTCATGGAGACCAGGCCCAGATGGCGTCCCGCGTGGCGGACCGCCGTCGGGTCGAATCCGCCGCCGTCGTCCGTGACCCTCAGGACGGCTCCGCTGCCGCTGCGGTCCAGGGTCACGTCGACGTGGTCGGCGCCGGAGTGGCGCAGGGCGTTGTGCAGGGCCTCCTGGGCGACGCGCAGGAGGGCCTCCTCCTGGGAGGCGGGCAGGGCCTTCACCCCGTGACCGGCGAAGGTGACGCACGCGCTGTGGGCCCGGTCGAGGACCTGGATCTGCGTCCGCAGGGTGGCCACGAGGCCGTCCTCGTCGAGGGCGGCGGGGCGCAACTCGACGACCGCCGCGCGCAGTTCGTCTGCGGCCTCGGCGGCCAGGGCGGCCACCTGCTGGAGTTCACCCTTGGCGCGGGAAGGGTCGCGGTCCACCAGGCGGGCCGCGGCCTGGGCGGTCAGGCGGAGGGAGAACAGCTTCTGGCTGACCGCGTCGTGCAGTTCGTGGGCGAGGCGGGAGCGCTCCTCGGCGATGGTCAGTTCCCGGCTGCGCTCGTAGAGGCGGGCGTTGGTGAGGGCGATCGCCGCGTGCTGGGCGAGGATGCCGAGCAGTTCCTCGTCGTCCGCCGTGAAGCCACAGCTTCCTTCCGGCTCGGGGCACGGCGGGTGTGGGGGTTCTCCGCCCACAGGACGCAGCTTGTTGGCGAGGAAGAGGGCGCCGATGACCTCGTCGCCGTCACGGATCGGCAGGCCCAGGAAGTCGACCAGGTCCGGGTGGGCCTTCGGCCAGCCCTCGAAGCGAGGGTCCTTGCGGACGTCCGCGAGGCGCTCGGACCTGGCCTCGCGCAGCATCGCGGCGAGGATGCCGTGCTGGCGCGGGAGGGGGCCGATGGCCTTCCACTCCTCCTCGCTGACACCGTCGACGACGAACTGGGCGAAACCGCCGTGGTCGTCCGGGACGCCGAGCGCGGCGTACTGCGCGTCGAGCAGTTCGCGGGCCGAGGCGACGATCGTCTTGAGGACGTCGCGCACCTCGAGATGCCTGCTCATGGCCAGCAACGCGGAACTCACCGCGGCGAGGCCGGACCGGGGGCCGTGACTCATGTCCTCACGGTACCGGCGGGCTGTGACAGCGCGGATCGGGCCGGTGGCGGCGGGCGCCCGGTCCGGTGGACCTAGGTCGCGGGGCCGAGACGGCCGGATGCCGGATGCAGGACCGGGGGCGCCGGGCCCGTGGCGTAGGGCGAAGGGACCCGGTGTATTGCGGCCCGCGTCCGAGGCGGCCCGGGCGGCCGCGTTCCTAGGTTTGGGGCACGCGATCACGACGAGGGAGCAGATCATGCCGGTTGCGATCATCACCGGGGCGTCGAAGGGTCTGGGCCGGGCACTGGCCGAGGCCCTGGCAGGGCGGGGCTGGGACCTGGTGCTCGACGCCAGAGGTGCCGGGGCGCTGGCGGACACGGCCGAGGTCGTCTCCGCGTACGGCACGCGCGTCCGCCCTGCCCGGGGACGTCGCGGACGCCGCGCACCGGGCGGAGCTGGTGTCGGCGGCCTGGCGGCTGGGCGGGGTAGACCTGCTGGTGCACAACGCCGGCGCGCTGGACGCCGAGCCACTGGTCAGGCTGGAGGAGCTGCCCCTGGAGGGGTTGCGCCGGGCGCTGGAGGTGAACCTGGTGGCGGGGCTCGGCCTGGTCCAGGAGGCGTTGCCGCTGCTGCGGGCTTCGCAGGCGGGCACCGTGGTCGCGGTCGGTTCGGACGCGGCCGTCGAGGCCTACGAGACCTGGGGCGGCTACGGGGCGTCCAAGGCGGCCCTGGAGCATCTGCAGGCCGTGCTCGCCGTGGAGGAGCCGGCGCTGAGGATCTGGGCGGTGGACCCCGGGGACATGGCCACGGACCTGTACGCGGCGGCCGTACCGGAGGACCGGGAGCGGAGGCCGGAGCCGGCGGCTGTGGTGCCGGGGTTCCTGCGGCTGCTGGACGAGCGTCGGGTGAGCGGGCGGTACCTGGCTCCGGCTCTGCTGGACGGGGCCCGATGACACTGGCGGTGCGGGTGCCGGAGGAGCTGTCGGCCCGGGTACCCGTCGAGCAGCGGCGGCCCGGGCTGGAGCGGGACGCCGTACGGATGCTGGTGTCGCGCGGTGCCGAGGTGGCGCATCACACGTTCACGGAGCTGCCGCTGCTGCTGCGGGCCGGGGATCTGCTCGTGGTCAACACCTCGGCCACGCTGGCGGCGGCCGTGGACGGATGGACCGGGCACGCGCGCGTGGTGGTGCATTTCTCCACGCGCGGGGACGACGGGCGCTGGGCGGTGGAGCTGCGGGAGCCCGACGGGCGGGGCACCACGCGCGCGCGTGCGGGTGGGCCCGCGGGGAGGGAGGTGGGTCTGCCGGGGGGCGTACGGCTCGTTCTGGAGGAGCCGCTGACCGGGGGCAGCGAGCGGCTGTGGTGGGCTCGGGTGTCCGGGCCGGGGGTGCCGGGGTTGTTGCGGGAGTACGGGCGGCCCGTTCGCTATGCCTACACGGAGCGGGACCAGCCGCTGTCCGTGTACCAGACGGTGTTCGCGCTGCCGTCGGCGGACGGGGCGGGCAGTGCGGAGATGCCGAGCGCGGCGCGGCCCTTCACGGCCCGGCTGGTGGCGGAGCTGGTGAGCCGGGAGGTGCAGTTCGCGCCGGTCACGCTGCACACGGGGGTGGCCTCGGCGGAGGCGCACGAGCCGCCGTACCCGGAGCGCTTCGCGGTGCCGGAGGCGTCGGCGCGGCTGATCAACGCCGCCAAGGGCGGTGGGGGCCGGGTCGTGGCGGTCGGGACGACGGCGGTGCGGGCCGTGGAATCGGCGGTGGGCGGGGACGGGGCCGTACGCGCGTGTGCGGGGTGGACGGATCTCGTCGTCACGCCGGAGCGCGGGGTGCGGGTGGTGGACGGGCTGCTGACCGGGCTGCACGAGCCGGAGGCCTCGCATCTGCTGATGCTGGAGGCGGTTGCGGGGCGCGAGGCGATCCAGCGGGGGTACGAGGCCGCGCTCCAGGGCCGGTACCTGTGGCACGAGTTCGGGGACGTGCACCTCGTGCTGCCCTGAAAGGGCCTCACACAGAGCATCGCTCGTGCAACTGGCCGTGAGACTGATCTAGGGGCGGTGTGAGCCCCCGCATAGGACCCACGTCACGTACGAAGGGACGTAGGAGACAAAGCCGCCCCTATTGAGCGGCACATACGGTCCAGTCTGCCCCGATTTGCCCCTCCCTGATCCACTACCTCCTTTCGTACGTCACACCTTTGCCACGCCATTTTGCGGCCGCTAAGAATTGCTGACGTCGCTCAGCGCCGTGGGTTCACCTCCGCGGCGTTTGTGTCGGAAACACACCGAGTCCAACGCCGGACGCCGAGCGACTCCCGCGCTATTCGAAGAGGTCCACAGCAGCATGCCCAAGAACATCTTCAGCCGTGTTCAGAGTCGCAGCCTGACCCGTCACCACAAGATCGCCATGGCCGGTGTCGCCACCCTCGGCGCCGCCGCCATCGGGTTCTCCGCGGTGCCGAGCGGCGCCTCGACCAAGACCACGACCGAGGCCGCTCAGCCGGCTGCGGTGGCGTACAGCACCGAGCAGATCAAGGACGTCAAGGCGAGCGTCACGGACCAGATGGCCGGCGCCAGCCTGAAGGCGGAGCAGATCGCGGCCAAGAAGAAGGCCGACGCCGCGGCCGCCGCCAAGAAGAAGGCTGCCGCCGAGGCGGCGAAGAAGAAGGCCGAGGCCGCGCGCAAGGCCAAGGAGGCCGCGAGCCGCGACGCCAAGCGCGCCCAGGCCAAGAAGGCCGCCGTCAAGAGCTACCCGAACAACCTCGACGGCTGGATCCGCGAGTCGCTCGCCATCCTGAAGAAGCACGACATCCCGGCGTCCTACGACGGCATCCACCGCAACATCATGCGGGAGTCCTCGGGTAACCCGAAGGCGATCAACAACTGGGACATCAACGCCATCAACGGCATCCCGTCGAAGGGGCTGCTGCAGGTCATCCCGCCGACCTTCAAGCACTGGCACGTCCCCGGCACCTCCTGGGACATCTACGACCCGGTCGCCAACATCACCGCCGCCTGCAACTACGCGGCCGACAAGTACGGCTCCATGGACAACGTCGACAGCGCGTACTGAGGCTGGCGCGGACCTCTGCTCGCTGTACGAACGCCGAAGGGCGGCACCCTGCTGACGGGGTGCCGCCCTTCGGGCGTCGTACGGCGGTGACTACTTGCGCATGACCTCGGGCTCGTGGCGGCGCAGGAAGCGGGCCACGAAGAAGCCGCAGATCACGCCGAGGACGAGGAGCGCGCCCATGTCCATGGCCCAGGCCCCGACCGTGTGCTCCCACAGCGGGTCGGTGTCGCCGGCCGTCTCGGGCGGGCTGATCTTGTTGAAGTCCAGCGTGGCACCGGAGGCGGCGACCGCCCAGCGCGACGGCATCAGGAACGAGAACTGGTTGACGCCGATCGAGCCGTGCAGCGTGAACAGGCAGCCGGTGAAGACGACCTGGATGATGGCGAACATCACCAGCAGCGGCATGGTCTTCTCGGCGGTCTTCACCAGCGAGGAGATGATCAGGCCGAACATCATCGAGGTGAAGCCCAGCGCCATGATCGGGATGGAGAGCTCGACGAGGGTTGCGCTGCCGAGGACCAGACCCTCCTCGGGGATCTCGCGGCTGGAGAAGCCGATGACGCCGACCAGCAGGCCCTGGAGCACGGTGATCATGCCGAGCACGAACACCTTCGACATCAGGTACGCCGAGCGGGACAGGCCGGTCGCCCGCTCCCGCTCGTAGATGACGCGTTCCTTGATCAGTTCTCGGACCGAGTTCGCCGCGCCCGCGAAGCAGGCGCCGACCGCGAGGATCAGCAGAACGGTGGTGGCCGTGCCGTTCGGGATGATCCGGCCGGTCTGCGGGTTGGCCGGGTTGGGCAGCAGGCCCTTGTCGGCGTCGATGAGCAGGCTGACCGCGCCGAGCACGGCCGGCAGGATCACCATCAGGGCGAGGAAGCCCTTGTCGGACGCGATCACCGAGACGTAGCGCCGGACGAGCGTGACGAACTGGGACATCCAGCCCTGCGGCTTCGGCGGCTTCATCGCCTGCATCTGCGGAACCTGTACGGACTGCGGCGCAACGGCGTCGATGTCCGCGGCGTACATCTGGTAGTGCTGCGAGCCCTTCCAGCGGCCCGCCCAGTCGTAGTCGCGGTAGTTCTCGAAGGCGGAGAAGACATCGGCCCAGGTGTCGTAGCCGAAGAAGTTCAGCGCCTCCTCGGGCGGGCCGAAGTAGGCGACCGAGCCGCCCGGTGCCATCACCAGCAGCTTGTCGCAGATCGCCAGCTCGGCCACCGAGTGGGTGACGACCAGGACCGTGCGGCCGTCGTCGGCCAGGCCGCGCAGCAACTGCATGACGTCGCGGTCCATGCCCGGGTCGAGGCCGGAGGTCGGCTCGTCCAGGAAGATCAGCGAGGGCTTGGTGAGCAGCTCCAGGGCGACCGAGACGCGCTTGCGCTGGCCGCCGGAGAGGGACGTGACCTTCTTGTCCTTGTGGATGTCGAGCTTGAGCTCGCGCAGCACCTCGTCGATGCGGGCCTCGCGCTCGGCGGCCGTGGTGTCGGCCGGGAAGCGCAGCTTGGCCGCGTACTTGAGGGCCTTCTTGACGGTCAGCTCCTTGTGCAGGATGTCGTCCTGCGGGACCAGACCGATGCGCTGGCGCAGCTCGGCGAACTGCTTGTAGAGGTTCCGGTTGTCGTACAGCACCTCGCCCTGGTTGGCGGGGCGGTAGCCGGTGAGCGCCTTGAGCAGGGTCGACTTGCCGGAGCCGGACGGGCCGATGACCGCGATCAGCGACTTCTCCGGAACACCGAAGGAGACGTCCTTGAGGATCTGCTTGCCGCCGTCGACCGTGACGGTCAGATGGCGGGCGGAGAAGGACACCTCACCGGTGTCGACGAACTCCTCGAGCCGGTCGCCGACGATGCGGAACGTCGAATGGCCGACGCCGACGACGTCGGTCGGGCCGAGCAGCTGCGAACCGCCCTTGGCGATGGGCTGGCCGTTGACGTACGTGCCGTTGTGCGAGCCGAGGTCCCGGATCTCCATGCGGCCGTCGGGCGTGGCGTGGAACTCGGCGTGGTTCCGGGAGACCTGCAGGTCGGAGACGACCAGTTCGTTCTCCAGGGCACGGCCGATGCGCATCACGCGGCCGAGGGAGAACTGGTGGAACGTGGTCGGGCTGCGGTCGCCGTGGACCGGCGGTGCCCCCGCGACACCGCCGGGGCCCTGCTGCTGCGGGATGGGTGCCGCGGCCTGCGGCTGCTGCCAGCCGGCCTGGGGGGCCTGCTGCTGCGGCGGCGGCTGGGCCGGAGTCTGCTGGCCCCAGCCGGGGTTCGCGCCCTGCGCGGCGTACGGCTGCTGGGGCTGGGCCTGCGGCGTGGCGACGGAGGCCGCGGCGCCGGACAGGTTCAGGCGCGGGCCGTCGGTGGCGTTGCCCAGGTTGACGGCCGAGCCGGGACCGAGCTCCATCTGATGGATCCGCTGTCCCTGCACGAACGTGCCGTTGGTGCTGCCGTGGTCCTCGATGACCCAACTGCGGCCGTTGAAGCTGACCGTGGCGTGACGCCAGGAGACCCTGGCGTCGTCGAAGACGACGTCCCCCTGCGGATCACGTCCGAGGGTGTATGCCCTGGACGCGTCAAGCGTCCAGGTACGTCCGTTTGATTCCAGTACGAGTTCCGGCACTCCATGCCCCACTGAGTTGTCCCCCGAGTTATCCCCCGACATGGGGAGTCTAGGGATGTCGAACATCGGGGGGAACTATTTCAGGAGCGGCCCCCTGACCGAAAGTCGGGCCTTGTGAAGACCGCGTTCGGACGCTTCGGCCGATTCCGTTGACGGGGTTGAAACCGGGCCGGAGAGTGGTATTTCGACGCGAGGGGGACACGCATGGTGTCCCTGCCGCGCAGCGGATCGGGGGGTCTGCCATGGGTGCCGGAGCAGAGGCCGGGACGGCGAGGGACGACGCGCGCGTGCCGTGGGGGGACGTGCTGATGTCCGCCGTGGCCGCAGTGAGCTGGGCGTTGATCGGGATGGCGGGGACGGCGGCGCTGGGCCTGCGGCTGCTGGAGGCGGACACGGCGGGCTCGTTGGGGCCGATGACCGCGGCGGTGGTGGCCCTCGGGGCGGGTGGTTCGGTCACGCCGTCCGGTGATGTGTCGGCGTTCGGCCTCACGGGTGTGGAGGCGGACACGGCCGTCGAGATCACGCCACTGGGGGTGAGCCTGGTCGGGGCGATTCTGCTGTCGTGGTTCTTCCTGCGGTCCTTGCGGGCGGCGGGAGTTGTGATCTCGCGGGCCGAACTGCTCGCGCGGGCGGGCTCGGTGGTGGCGCTGTTCGTGGCGATGCTGGGCGGGCTGGCGTGGGCGGGGCACGACGTCATCACGATCGACGGGGGCTCGCTGGGGCTGGACGACGTGACCGGCGGGAGCGGGGGCGTCGAGATCCCGGGGCTCGGGGACATCGGGGGGCTGCTGCCGGACCGGCTCGGCGACCTGGTCGGCGCGCAGGCCGCGGTCGGCTTCTCGGTCGACACCGCCCCGACGCTGCTCGGCGGGTTCGGCTGGTCGGCCGGGATCCTGCTCGTCGCGCTGCTGGCCTCGCGCCGTACGCCGCTGCCGCGAGGCTGGGAGGCCGTGCACCGGGTCGTGCGGCCGGCCGTGTCGGCGGTGGTGGCCGTGCTGCTGGTGGCGGTGGCGGCGGGGTGCGCGGCGGCGGCGTACGCGGCGATGGGCGACGACCGTCCCGCGCGCGTCGCCGGCGCGGCGCTGCTCGGGGCGCCGAACGGGGTGTGGCTGGGCATCCCGCTCGGCCTGTTCGTGCCGTGGGACGGACGTGCGACGGGAGAAGCGACGCGGTTCCTGCCGGAACCGCTGGACGACCTGCTCGGTGCCGGGGCCGGCCGGCCGGTGACGCTGGGACGGCTGGCGGAGCTGGACGGGCGGGTGTGGCTGCTGGCGGTGGCGGCGGCGTTGATGATGCTGCTGGCGGGCGTGCTGACGGGGGTGCGGACTCCGGTCGGAGGGGAGGCAGGTGCCGTTGGTTTCGCGGGCCGGTGCGGGCTGCGGCTGGGGGTGGCGACCGCGCTCGCCCTGCCGCTGCAGGCCTGGCTGTCGGACGTCTCGGTGACCGCCTCCCTGTCCGTACTCGGCTTCGACGCCTTCGGCGCGGGCATCGAACTGCACGGCGACCTGGGCCTGGCCTTGCTGCTGGGCGCGGTCTGGGGTGCCGGGGCCGGGGCCGTGGGGGCGTTGCTCGCGTGGGGGTGCGGGGCGGCGGGGCGGCGGGCTGCGGCGTTGACCCGGGGGGACGGGCCGGCCGGGGCCGGTGGGGCGGGGAGCCTGCCGGGCGAGTACGGGGTGGGGCGGGGTGAGCCCCGAGCAGGTGCTCGGCAGGCCGGGTACGGGGCCGGGTACGGGGCCGGTGCCGGGCGGGAGGAGACCTGGGGCGGCCGGGGGGCGACGGGGCACGGCGAGGGGAACGGGCAGCAGGCCCGGCCGGGGGTCGGTACGAGGCGGCCTGGGGACGATGCCGGTGCCGGACAAGCCGCGATCCGGGGCGGCCCGGGCCCGACGGGACACCGCCAGGGCGGCGGACAGGCCCGGTCAGGGGCCGGGGGCGGCGACGGTGCCGGGAGGCCCGGGGTCCGGGAGGAGGAACGGGGCCGGTGGGCATCGCGCGGTGAAGGAGCCGGACCGTACGCACCGGGTACGCCGTACCGGCCGCCCGACCCGGACACCAACCCGTACCTCCGGGTGCCGGACGAGCTGCGAGAGCCGGAGGACGCCCGGCCTACCGGGGCGGAACGGCCCCTCCATGGCGCCCCCGGGCCCGAGGGCGGCACACCTGCGGGCGACGAGCCCCCCGCGCCCGGCGACGTCTACGGCGCCCCCACCGTCGTACGGCAGGTCGGGCCGCCGCCGCGTGGCCCCCGGCAGTCGCCCGGGCCGCGGAACGGGAACGGGCCGCCGCCTCCCCCGCCGCCTCCCCCGCCGCCGCGGAAGCCGCGCGGCGGGAGATGACCGGCGAGGGCGGCGGACGCCGTACCGGTACGTACCGTTCAGGCCATCGACGCGCCATGCAGTGTTCGCTGTCCGCCAGACGGACCTCAGGGGCGGCGTGCGCTGCCCGCCGGATACGGTGGAACCACCATGAGCGCTTCGCAGACCTCGTCTTCCGACGTCCCTGCCGACGTCCCCACCCTCCTTGTGAAGATCTTCGGCAAGGACAGGCCGGGCATCACCGCCGGCCTCTTCGACACCCTCGCCGCCTACTCCGTCGACGTCGTCGACATCGAGCAGGTCGTCACCCGTGGCCGAATGGTGCTGTGCGCGCTCGTGACCGAGCCGCCCCCCGGGCTCGAGGGAGACCTCCGGGCGACCGTCCACAGCTGGGCCGAGTCGATGAGGATGCAGGCGGAGATCATCTCCGGCCTGGGCGACAACCGGCCGCGCGGGCTGGGCCGCTCCCTGGTCACCGTGCTCGGGCATCCGCTCACTGCCGAGGCGACGGCCGCCATCGCCTCGCGGATCACGAAGACCGGCGGCAACATCGACCGTATCTTCCGGCTCGCCAAGTACCCGGTGACCGCCGTCGAGTTCGCCGTCTCCGGCGTGGAGACCGAACCGCTGCGCACCGCCCTGGTGACGGACGCGGCGCGGCTCGGCATCGACGTGGCGGTCGTCGCCGCCGGTCTGTACCGGCGTGCGCAGCGCCTGGTCGTCATGGACGTCGACTCGACGCTCATCCAGGACGAGGTCATCGAGCTGTTCGCCGCACACGCCGGCTGCGAGGACAAGGTCGCCGAGGTGACGGCGGCCGCGATGCGCGGGGAGCTGGACTTCGAGCAGTCGTTGCACGCGCGCGTGGCCTTGCTGGAGGGGCTGGACGCCTCGGTCGTGGACAAGGTGCGCAGCGACGTGCGGCTGACGCCGGGCGCCCGCACCCTGATCCGTACGCTGAAGCGGCTCGGTTACCAAGTCGGTGTCGTCTCGGGTGGATTCACCCAGGTCACCGACGATCTGAAGGAACGGCTCGGGCTGGACTTCGCCCACGCCAACACCCTGGAGATCGTCGACGGCAGGCTGACCGGCAAGGTCACCGGCGAGATCGTGGACCGCGCGGGCAAGGCCCGGCTGCTGCGCCGGTTCGCCGCGGAGGCGGGTGTGCCGCTGTCGCAGACGGTGGCGATCGGTGACGGCGCCAACGATCTGGACATGCTGAACGCGGCCGGTCTCGGTGTCGCCTTCAACGCCAAGCCGGTGGTGCGGGAGGCCGCGCACGCCGCGGTGAACTTCCCCTTCCTCGACACGGTCCTGTACCTGCTGGGCGTCACGCGCGAAGAGGTCGAGGCGGCGGACACCCTCGACATCGTCTGAACCGGCCAGGAGGGGCCCGGCACCGCACCGGCGCCGGGCCCCTGTCAGGTGGAGATCGTCACTCGGCCGGCGCCCAGTAGTCCCGCAGCGTGGCCGTGCCCGGTTCCAGGCTCTTCCACGTGCCGCCGAACGACAGCACGGCGAAGGCGGCGGCCGGGAACCCGCGGCGGGTCATCCGCTCCCGGGCGTCGTCCTCGCCCGAGCCCGCCAGGACGTCGGCGAGGCCCTGGATGCCCGGATTGTGTCCGACCATGAGGATGTTCTGCGCGTCGTCCGGGCTCTCGTTGAGCAGGGCGATCAGCTCGCCCGGCGAGGCCTCGTAGATCCGCTCCTCGTAGACGGTTTTCGGCCGCTGCGGGAACTCCTGGACGGCGAGCTTCCAGGTCTCCCGGGTCCGGACCGCGGTGGAGCACAGGGCCAGGTCGAAGGCGATACCGGTGTCGGTCAGCCTGCGCCCGGCCTCCGCCGCCTCCATGCGGCCCCGGTCGGCGAGCGGACGCTCGTGATCGTTCACCTGCGGCCAGTCGGCTTTCGCATGACGGAAGAGGACAATCCTGCGGGATTCTGCGACGCTCATGAGATCCAGCTTCGCATGAAACACGCCATCGGGCGCAGGGAGTTGACCACCGGCTTCGGCCGTGATCAGCGGGCTATCAGCTGCTGCACACGCTCGAGGAGGTGGGGGATGGCAGGGTCGCCGCTGGCCGCGTGCGCCTCGGACGGGTTCAGGATGAGGGCGAGCAGCGCGGTGAAGGCGAGCACGGGCAGGGCGAGGGCCCACCAGGGCAGCCGGCCGGCGGCACCGGCCCGGGTCGCCGGGTGGGGCCGGGTGTGCGTGGGGGCCGACATGGGTGCCTCCGCTCTTCGAGTGGTCGGTGACCGTCTCGCGGTCACACACTTGAAGTTACGGAATCCGCGGCTGCCGCCCCATCCGGTGACCCACCCACTTGACCCTGACCCTCACCCCCTAGGGGACAGGGGGGCCAGCCCCACCATGGGCCGCGTGTGCGCCGGTCACGGCGAGGCGATGGTCGCGATGACGGCGATGACGATGAAGATCGCGAAGAAGGCGCCGAACACGAGCAGCAACTTCTTCTGACCGTGCTGGGGATTCGGGTCGAGCGCTGGCATGGGGCAAGTCTCCCACCCGCGGTGCACGCCGGACGCCCGGGGTGGCTCCCGGCCCCCTGGGCGGGTCTCAGCGGGCGGCCTCGTCCTCCACCGTGCGGTCGCGGCCGGCCAGGAAGCCGACGGCCATCTGCGGGATCATCAGGGCGCTCATCAGCGCGATCGGCAGGCCCCAGCCGCCGCTGTGCTGGTAGAGAACGCCCACCAGGAGCGGGCCGGGAATGGAGATGAGGTAGCCGGTGCTCTGTGCGAACGCCGACAGCTGGGCCACGCCCGTGCCGGTCCTGGCCCGCATGCCGACCATGGTCAGGGCGAGCGGGAAGGCGCAGTTGGCGACGCCGAGCAGCAGGGCCCAGGCCCAGGCGCCGGCGGCGGGCGCGAGGTACAGCCCGGCGTAACCGGTGAGGCCGCAGACACCCAGGGCGAGCACTATCGGGCCCTGGTGGGGCAGCCGGGTGGCCAGGCGGGGTATGACGAAGGCCAGGGGCACGCCCATCACCATGGTGACCGCCAGCAGCAGGCCCGCGGTGCCGGCGGGGACACCGGCGTCCCGGAAGATCTGCGCCATCCAGCCCATGGTGATGTAGGCGGCGGTGGCCTGGAGCCCGAAGAAGACGGCCAGCGCCCAGGCGGTACGGCTCCGGGCGATCCGCAGCCGGGGCGCCTCCACGCGCGCGTGCTCCGTCGAAGTGGGGGCCGGTGTCCCCGTCGCCGTTGCCCGGTCCGCCATGGGCGCGTCGCCACCGGGCGCCGCCTCGGCAGCGTTCTCCCCCGCCCCGGGCGGCGTCACGTGCCCCCGGACGAAGGGCAGCCACGGCAGGACGGCCGCCGCGGCGAGCCCCGCCCACAGGGCCAGGCCCGTCTGCCAGCCGCCTCCGAGGGTGTCGGTCAGGGGGACCGTCACCGCGGCCGCGAGGGCCGTGCCGAGGGCGAGGGCCATCGAGTACAGGCCGGTCATGGAACCCACGCGGTCGGGGAACCGGTGTTTGACGATGACCGGCATCAGGACGTTGCTGACCGCGATGCCCATGAGAGCCAGGGCGCTGCCGGCCAGGAAGCCGGCTGTGCCGCCGGCGTAGGGCCGTATCAGCAGACCGGTGGCGATGGCGGCCATGCCGGCGCACACCACGGCACCCGCCCCGAAGCGGCGGGCGAGCCTCGGGGCCATGACGCCGAAGACGGCGAAGCACAGCGGCGGCACGGAGGTCAGCAGCCCGGCCACGCTGCCGCTCATGCCGAGCCCGTCGCGGACCTCCTCCAGGAGGGCGCCGAGGCTGGTGATGGCGGGGCGGAGGTTCAGCGCGGCCAGCACGATGCCGAGGACGAGCAGCCGCGTCGGCCATGCCCGCGCGGACGCGCCACCCGGTTTCCCGGTGTCGTGCGCGGCCGAGCTGCGTACGGTCGGGGGCGGCATCGTCCGGGATTCCTCACTAGGCATGAGACCCATCATAGAATCATAGGATGATTGACTGTCGAGTCTTCGGCTGCCCTCCGGCGCCCCGGTCGTGCGAAGGTGAGCCATGCCTCTGAGTCATCCCCGTCGCTCGGCCCTGTCCGAGCAGGTCATCGCCGCGCTGCGGGCCCAGATCACCTCGGGCGAGTGGCCGGTCGGCTCCCGTATCCCGACCGAGCCGGAACTGGTCGAGCAGCTGGGTGTCGCCCGCAACACGGTCCGGGAGGCCGTCCGCGCCCTGTCGCACAACGGTCTGCTGGACATCCGGCAGGGTTCCGGCACGTACGTCGTGGCGACGAGCGAGCTGGCGGGCGTGATGCAGCGGCGGTTCGCCGAAGCAGATCCCCGGCACATCGCCGAGCTGCGCTCCACGCTGGAGTCGGCCGCAGCCCGGCTGGCCGCCGGGCGGCGTACGGAGAAGGACCTCAAACAGCTCGACGCGCTGCTGCTGCGGCGCGAGGAGGCCTGGGAGTCGGGCGACAAGGAGGCGTTCGTGACCGCGGACGCCACATTCCACCTGGCCGTCGTGTCCGCCTCCCACAACGACGTGATGACGGCCATGTACGCGGACCTGGGCGAGGTGCTGCGGGACTGGCTGCGCGAGGACGTCGGCGAGAAGCTGACCCCGGAGACGTACATGGACCACGGGCGGCTGCTCGAGGCGATCCGCGTGGGCGAGGCGGACACGGCCGCGGCGGAGGCGGCCCGCTACCCGTTCCTGTGCCGCCCGGGCGGGATCAGCTCTCCCGCCGGTGACTGATCCACACGTCGCCGACCTCTTTCCAGCACCGCCCCGTCAGCCGCACGGTCTGCGCGGGCCCGGCCGCCACCGGTGCGCTGTCGGTGTCGATGTCCCACCAGCGGGCGCACTCGACGTGCAGGCTCACACGGTCGGTCACCGGGTAGGGGTTGTGGCAGTACGCGGTCACCTTGGAGCCGGTCACGCGGATCCGGCACGCGGCGCCGAAGGGCTCCGCGGACGCGTTCTCGCCGGCGGGCACGCGCGCGCCGGGCACCGCCTCGTACGCCAGGGTCAGCACCAGCGCGGCGGCGACGGACAGTGAGGCCGTTCGGCGGGACAAGCGCACAAGGGGACCTCCTCGGCCGTACTGGGGAGGGACTCGGGTGGTGAACGCGTACTCCAGAGTGCCCAGTTGCGGGCCTCCCCCGCCCGGCCGGCTGAGCCGAACGGGTGACGCCCCGCTTCCCGCGCGCTGCGGGAAACGGGGCGTCGGCGGCACAGGGGCGGTCAGGCTCCGATGGCGTGCAGACCACCGTCGACGTGGACGATCTCGCCCGTGGTCTTCGGGAACCAGTCACTCAGCAGGGCGACGACACCGCGGCCGGCCGGCTCGGGGTCCTTCAGGTCCCACTCCAGCGGGGAGCGGGAGTCCCACACGGAGGCGAGCTCGCCGAAGCCCGGGATGGACTTGGCGGCCATCGAGCCGAGCGGGCCGGCCGAGACCAGGTTGCAGCGGATGTTCTGCTTGCCCAGGTCGCGGGCCATGTAGCGGCTGGTGGCCTCCAGGGCGGCCTTGGCCGGGCCCATCCAGTCGTACTGCGGCCAGGCGAACTGCGCGTCGAACGTCAGACCGACGACGGAGCCGCCGTTCTGCATCAGCGGCAGGCAGGCCATGGTGAGCGACTTCAGGGAGTACGCCGAGACGTGCATGGCCGTGGCGACCGACTCGAACGGCGTGTTGAGGAAGTTGCCGCCGAGGGCGTCCTGCGGGGCGAAGCCGATGGAGTGGACGACCCCGTCGAGGCCGCCGAGCTCCTCGCCGACGATGTCGGCGAGCCGGCCGAGGTGCTCGTCGTTCGTCACGTCGAGCTCGATGACCTTGGTGGGCTTGGGCAGCTTCTTGGCGATGCGCTCGGTCAGCGTGGGCCGCGGGAACGCCGTGAGGATGATCTCGGCGCCCTGCTCCTGGGCCAGCTTGGCGGTGTGAAAGGCGATGGAGGACTCCGTCAGCACACCCGTGATCAGGATGCGCTTGCCCTCGAGAATTCCGCTCATGGTGATCAGTGACCCATTCCCAGTCCGCCGTCAACGGGGATGACGGCTCCAGTGATGTACGAGGCGTCGTCCGAGGCGAGGAACCGCACCGTCGCGGCGATCTCCTCCGGCTGTGCGTACCGGCCGAGCGGGACCTGCGACACGATGCCGGAGCGCTGCTCGTCGGTGAGCACCTTGGTCATGTCGGTGTCGACGAAGCCGGGCGCGACGACGTTGAAGGTGATGTTGCGCGAGCCCAGCTCACGGGCGAGGGAGCGCGCGAAGCCGACCAGGGCGGCCTTGGAGGCGGCGTAGTTCGCCTGCCCCGCCGAGCCGAGCAGTCCGACCACTGAGGAGATGAGCACGACGCGGCCCTTCTTGGCGCGCAGCATGCCCCGGTTGGCACGCTTGACGACGCGGAAGGTGCCGGTGAGGTTGGTGTCGATGACCGAGGTGAAGTCCTCCTCGGACATGCGCATCAGGAGCTGGTCCTTGGTGACGCCGGCGTTGGCGACGAGAACCTCGACGGGGCCGTGGGCCTCCTCGATCTCCTTGTAGGCCTGCTCCACCTGCTCGGTGTCGGTGATGTCGCACTTGACGGCCAGGCAGCCCAGGTCCGTCAGGGCGGCCGGCGGCTCACCCGAGCGGTATGTGATGGCGACCTTGTCGCCGGCATCGGCGAAAGCGCGGGCGATGGCGAGGCCGATGCCCCGGTTGCCTCCGGTGACGAGAACCGAGCGGCTCAACGGATCACCCTTTCGATAGCGGTCTGATGCCCGCCCGGCCGCCTGGACGACAGGCGGTGATGACAGGCGGCTTCCTCGAAAACCTATCGGTCCGGGCAGGCCCGCGGACAATCGGGCACCGACAGTGGCGTACGGGAGTCGCTGTCGGATCCCTACAGAAAGCCGCGGGTCCGGCTCCGGAAACTCATGGCCCGCGCGCGGGATGGACGACATGATCGGAGCAGTCAGACGCACGGCAACCACGGTCACCTCGACAGAAAGAGACGGCGGTGCCTCATACCATCGACGAGGCCTTCACGGCCCTCCCCCTGCGCGCCCTCGCCGACGCGGCCCTCGCACGCGCGCGTGCGCTGGGCGCCGAGCACGCGGACTTCCGGTTCGAGCGGGTGCGGGGCGCCTCCTGGCGGTTCCGGGACGCCAGGCCCGCCGGGTCGTCGGACACCACCGACCTCGGCTACGCGGTGCGGGTGGTGCACGGCGGTACGTGGGGTTTCGCGTCCGGCGTCGACCTCACCATGGACGCCGCCGCCCGGGTCGCCGGGCAGGCGGTGGCGATGGCCAGGCTGTCCGCCCAGGTGATCAAGGCGGCCGGGTCGGACGAGCGGGTGGAGCTGGCCGGGGAGCCGGTGCACGCCGAGAAGACGTGGATCTCGTCGTACGAGATCGACCCCTTCACGGTGCCCGACGAGGAGAAGGCCGGGCTGATCGCGGAGTGGAGCGCGCGGCTGCTGGCCGCCGACGGGGTCGACCATGTCGACTCCTCGCTGCTCACGGTCCACGAGAACAAGTTCTACGCCGACACGGCCGGGACCGTGACCACGCAGCAGCGGGTGCGGCTGCACCCGGTGTTCAACGCCGTCTCGGTGGACGAGTCGAGCGGCGAGTTCGACTCGATGCGCACCCTCGCGCCGCCGGTGGGACGCGGCTGGGAGTACCTGACGGGCACCGGCTGGGACTGGGAGGGCGAGCTGGAGCGGATCCCGGAACTGCTCGCCGAGAAGATGCGCGCGCCGAGCGTGGAGCCGGGTCTGTACGACCTGGTCGTCGACCCGTCCAACCTGTGGCTGACCATCCACGAGTCCATCGGGCACGCCACCGAGCTCGACCGGGCGCTCGGCTACGAGGCCGCCTACGCCGGCACCTCCTTCGCCACCTTCGACCAGCTGGGCAGGCTGCGCTACGGCTCGGAGCTGATGAACGTCACCGGTGACCGCACCGCCGAGCACGGCCTGGCCACCGTCGGGTACGACGACGAGGGCGTCGAGGGCCAGTCCTGGGACCTGGTCAAGGACGGCACCCTCGTCGGCTACCAGCTGGACCGGCGGATCGCGAGGCTGACGGGCTTCGAGCGGTCCAACGGCTGCGCCTACGCCGACTCCCCCGGGCACGTGCCGGTGCAGCGCATGGCCAACGTGTCGCTGCGGCCGGACCCGGCCGGGATGTCGACCGAGGACCTGATCGGGGGTGTGGAGCGCGGCGTCTACGTCGTCGGCGACCGGTCCTGGTCGATCGACATGCAGCGCTACAACTTCCAGTTCACCGGTCAGCGCTTCTACCGCATCGAGAACGGGCGGCTCGCCGGGCAGCTGCGCGACGTCGCCTACCAGGCGACGACCACCGACTTCTGGGGCTCGATGTCCGCGGTGGGCGGACCGCAGACCTACGTGCTCGGTGGCGCCTTCAACTGCGGCAAGGCCCAGCCGGGTCAGGTCGCGGCCGTCTCGCACGGCTGCCCGTCGGCCCTCTTCAAGGGCGTCAACATCCTCAATACGACCCAGGAGGCCGGTCGATGAGCGCGCGTTCCAGCAAGCCGCACGAGGTCGTCGAGCGCGCCCTCGAACTGTCCCGGGCGGACGGCTGCGTCGTCATCGCCGACGAGCAGTCCACCGCGAATCTGCGCTGGGCGGGCAACGCGCTGACCACGAACGGCGTCACCCGAGGGCGCACGCTCACCGTCGTCGCCACGGTCGACGGCAAGGAGGGCACCGCCTCCGGGGTCGTGTCACGGTCCGCCGTGACCCCCGACGAGCTGGAGCCCCTGGTGCGGGCCGCAGAGGCCGCCGCGCGCGGCGCGGCACCCGCCGAGGACGCGCAGCCGCTGGTCACGGGTGTGGCGCAGTCACCGGAGTTCACTCAGGCGCCCGCCGAGACCTCCTCCGCCGTGTTCACCGACTTCGCTCCCGCCCTCGGCGAGGCCTTCGCACGCGCGCGTGCGGGCGGCCGCGAACTGTACGGCTTCGCCAACCACGAGCTGGTGTCGTCGTACGTCGGCACGTCGACGGGTCTGCGGCTGCGGCACGACCAGCCGAACGGGACGCTGGAGCTGAACGCCAAGTCACCGGACCGGACCCGGTCCGCGTGGGCCGGGCGCTCCACGCGGGACTTCAAGGACGTCGACCCGGCGGCCCTGGACGCGGAACTGGCGGTGCGCCTGGGGTGGGCCGAGCGGCGGGTGGAGCTGCCCGCCGGGCGCTACGAGACGCTGCTGCCGCCGACGGCCGTGGCGGACCTGCTGATCTACCAGATGTGGTCGGCGTCGGGCCGGGACGCGGTCGAGGGCCGCACGGTGTTCTCCAAGCCAGGCGGCGGCACGCGGGTCGGCGAGAAGCTGACCGACCTGCCGCTGACCCTGCGCAGCGACCCGAACGAGCCGGGCCTGGAGTCGGCCCCCTTCGTGATCGCGCACTCCTCCGGGGGCGACCAGTCGGTGTTCGACAACGGGCTGCCGCTCGCGCCCACCGAGTGGATGCGCGAGGGCGAGCTGCGGCACCTGACGACGAGCAGGCACAGCGCGGGCCTGACCGGCCTGCCCGTCGCGCCGGGCATCGACAACATCGTCCTGGACGGGGGCGGGGACCGCTCCCTGGACGAGATGGTCGCGAACACCGGGCGCGGGCTGCTGCTGACCTGCCTGTGGTACATCCGCGAGGTCGACCCGGCGACGCTGCTGCTCACCGGCCTGACCCGGGACGGCGTCTACCTCGTGGAGAACGGCGAGGTGACGGGCGAGGTGAACAACTTCCGGTTCAACGAGTCGCCGGTCGGGGTGCTCGGCCGGGCCACGGAGGCGGGGCGGACCGGGAAGACGCTGCCGAGGGAGTGGAGCGACTGGTTCACCAGGGCCGCGATGCCGGCCCTGCGGGTGCCTGACTTCAATATGAGTTCTGTCAGCCAGGGCGTATAACCTCGTACCTGATTTACGAGCCCACTCGAGGAGATACGAGAACCGTGACGGACATCGTCGACGAGCTGAAGTGGCGCGGGCTGTTCGCCCTGTCCACTGACGAGGACGCTTTGCGCAAGGCGCTCGCGGACGGTCCCGTCACGTTCTATTGCGGTTTCGACCCGACAGCGCCGTCACTGCACGTGGGACATCTGGTGCAGGTACTCACCGTGCGCCGGCTCCAGCAGGCCGGTCACCGGCCGCTGGCGCTGGTCGGCGGTGCCACGGGTCTGATCGGCGACCCGCGCCCGACCGCGGAGCGCACGCTGAACGACCCGGAGACGGTCACCGGCTGGGTCGCCAAGCTGCGTGCCCAGATCGAGCCGTTCCTGGACTTCGAGGGCGAGAACGCGGCCGTCATGGTCAACAACCTCGACTGGACGGAGAACCTCTCCGCGATCGAGTTCCTCCGGGACATCGGCAAGCACTTCCGCGTCAACAAGATGCTGACGAAGGACTCCGTGGCCCGGCGCCTGGAGTCGTCCGAGGGCATCAGCTACACGGAGTTCAGCTACCAGCTCCTGCAGGGCATGGACTTCCTCCAGCTCTACCGGCGCTACGGCTGCACGCTGCAGCAGGGCGGCAGCGACCAGTGGGGCAACCTGACGGCGGGCCTGGACCTGATCCACCGCCTGGAGCCGCACGCGAACGTGCACGCGCTGGCGACACCGCTGATGACCAAGGCGGACGGCACCAAGTTCGGCAAGACCGAGGGCGGCGCCGTCTGGCTCGACCCGGAGATGACGACGCCGTACGCGTTCTACCAGTTCTGGCTGAACGTGGACGACCGGGACATCTCCCGGTACATGCGCATCCTGTCCTTCCGTTCCCGCGAGGAACTGGAGGAGCTGGAGCGGCAGACCGAGGAGCGTCCGCAGGCCCGTGCCGCGCAGCGCGCGCTGGCCGAGGAGCTGACGACGCTGGTGCACGGCGCCGACCAGACGGCCGCCGTGATCGCCGCGTCCAAGGCCCTCTTCGGGCAGGGCGAGCTGGCGGAGCTGGACGAGAGGACGCTGGCCGCGGCCCTGTCGGAGGTGCCGCACGTCCAGGTGGCCGAGCTCGGCCCGGCCGTGGACCTGTTCGCCGAGGTCGGCCTGGTGGCCAGCAAGTCGGCCGCGCGCCGCACGGTCAAGGAAGGCGGCGCCTACGTGAACAACGTCAAGGTCGCCGGCGAGGACGCGGTCCCCGCCAAGGAGGACCTGCTGCACGGCCGCTGGCTGGTGCTGCGCCGGGGCAAGAAGAACCTGGCGGCGGTCGAGGTCACGGGCGGCTGAGAGCACGGCGAAGGGGGCGGTCTCCGTTTCCGGAGGCCGCCCCCTTCGCCG
>NZ_JBHVCP010000082.1:0-25512 GCF_042803315.1 Streptomyces sp. NPDC057424 | reverse complement strand
AGGGCTGCCCGCGCCGCGGGCAGCCCTCCTGTCGTGCGTGCTGTCGTCAGCGCTCGGGCCGTCCCGAGCCGTTGCCGTGGTACCGGCGCTGCTGGGCCGGTATGGCCTCGGGGGAGGGGCGGTGGCCGTTGCCGTCGAAGGACGGCGGCAGGACCGCGTCCGCCGTGTTGACCCTGGGCAGGGCGTACGGGTGCTCGTCGGCCAGCCAGCCGATCATCTGCTCGCGGACCGTGACCCGCACCGTCCAGATGTCGTCCGCGTCCTTGGCCGTCACCAGGGCCCGCACCTGCATGGTGTTCGGGGTGGTGTCCGTGACGGACAGGTTGTAGGCGCGGCCGTCCCAGGCCGGGCACTCGCGCAGGATGTCGCGGAGCTTGTCGCGCATCGCGTCCAGGGGAGCCGCGTGGTCGAGGTGCCAGAAGACGATGCCGGTCATCTGCGGGGTGCCGCGCGACCAGTTCTCGAACGGCTTGGACGTGAAGTACGACACCGGCATGGTGATGCGGCGCTCGTCCCAGGTGTGGACGGTGAGGAACGTCAGGGTGATCTCCTCGACCGTGCCCCACTCGCCGTCGACCACCACCGTGTCCCCGATGCGCACCATGTCGCCGAAGGCGATCTGGAACCCCGCGAACATGTTGCTCAGCGTGGACTGGGCGGCGACACCGGCGACGATGCCGAGGATGCCGGCCGAGGCCAGCAGCGAGGCCCCAGCCGCCCGGAACGCCGGGAACGTCAGCAGCATGCTCGCCGCGGCCACCACGCCGACGACCGCGGACACCACCCGCATGATCAATGTCACCTGGGTGCGCACCCGGCGGACCCTGGCCGGATCGCGGTGGGCCCGGGCGTTGGCGTACCGGCTGTAGGAGGTCTCGACGATCGCCGCCGCGATGCGGATGACCAGCCAGGCGGCCGAGCCGATCAACACCAGGGTCAGCGTCCGGCCGACGCTGTCGGCGCGGCTCTCCAGCAGGTCCGCCTCGTCGTAGGACCCTCTCAGCAGGGCCGCGAAGAGGACGATCATGTACGGGATGCGGCCACGGCGGAGCAGACCCCACAGAGGGGTCTCGTGGTGCCGTGCGTCGGCCTTGCGCAGCAGGAAGTCGGTGGCCCAGCCGATCACCAGCGTGAGCACGACCGAGCCACCGACCACGATCAGCGGTCGTAGCAGGTTCTCCATGCCACCGAACCTAACCGGCTCACGGGGGGCATGAACATGTGACTTCCATTGCGTCATGGGTAGTGCCGAGATCCCGGCCCGTCACACCCGGCTGGCACCATGGCCTCATGAACATCATGCTCTTTCACTCGACCCATGGGCTGCGGCCCGCGGTGCTCCAGGCCGCTGACCGGCTGCGGTCGGCCGGACACGAGGTGTGGACGCCCGACCTCTTCGAGGGACGCACGTTCGAGTCGGTCGAGGAGGGCACGGAACACGAGGAGAAGACCGGCAGGGAGGAGCTGCTGAAGCGGGCCGTACTGGCCGCCGCTCCCTACTCCGAGCGCGGGCTGGTGTACGCCGGCTTCTCGCTCGGCGCCTCCATCGCCCAGACCCTCGCCCTCGGCGACGACAAGGCGCGCGGCCTGCTGCTCCTGCACGGCACGTCGGACATCGCGCCGGACGTCACGGCTCAGGACCTGCCGGTCCAGCTGCACGTGGCGGAGCCGGACCCCTTCGAGACGGACGACTGGCTCAGCGCCTGGTACCTCCAGATGGGCCGCACCGGCGCCGACGTCGAGGTGTACCGGTACGCCGGGGCCGGCCACCTCTACACCGACCCCGGCCTGCCGGACTACGACGAGGAGGCCGCCGAGGCCACCTGGCGGGTGGCACTCGGCTTCCTCGACACCCTCTGAGGGGGCCGGCTTCAGACCGGGTCGTAGGCGCGCTCGACCTTCTGCGTGCCGCTGCGGGTGCGGTACGAGCGGGACCACTTGGCCGTGGCGTCGCGCTTCGTACGGTCGGAGATGACGTAGTAGTCCATCTGCGCACGCTCGGCCGTGACGTCCAGGACGCCGAAGCCGTGCCGGTCGGTGTCGACCCAGTGGACATGGCGGTTGGCGGCGCGGATGACCGGCGAGGCGACCGCGGAGACCGTGCCCTGAGGGACCTTGACGATGTCGTCGAGGTTGTCGGAGGTGACCGACGTGACGACGAACTCCGTGGCGGCCGACGGGGACAGCGGATACGTGCCGGCGTTCACCGGCACGTCGTTGGCCCAGGCCATGTGGATGTCGCCGGTGAGGAAGACCGTGTTGCGGATCGCGTTGGTCCGCAGATGCGCCAGGATCTCGCGGCGGTCGTCGGTGTAGCCGTCCCACTGGTCGGTGTTGAGGGCGAGGCCCTCCTGCGGCAGACCCAGCAGCTTGGCGAGGGGCTTCAGCAGGTCGGCGGAGAGCGAGCCGACGGCGAACGGCGAGATCATCACCGAGTTGCCGACCAGCCGCCAGGTGGTGTCGGACGACTTCAGCCCCGCCTTGAGCCAGTCCAGCTGGGCACGGCCGGTGAGCGTGCGGTCCGGGTCGTCGACCTCGCCGTTGCCGACCTCGACCTGCTGCGAGCGGAAGGAGCGCAGGTCCAGCAGCGACAGGTCGGCCAGCTTGCCGAAGCGCAGCCGGCGGTAGGTGGTGCCGGTGATCGCCGGGCGCACCGGCATCCACTCGAAGTAGGCCTGCTTCGCGGCGGCCTGACGGGCGGACCAGGCACTTTCCGCGCCCTCCGTGTGGTTCTCCGCGCCGCCCGACCAGGCGTCGTTGGCGAACTCGTGGTCGTCCCAGATCGCGACGACCGGGGCCGCGGCGTGCAGCGCCTGGAGGTCCGGGTCGGTCTTGTACCGCGCGTGCCGGATGCGGTAGTCGGCGAGGGTGACGATCTCGTGGGCCGGGGCGTGCGGGCGGACGACCTTGTCGCGGGTGCCGTACTCACCGGTGCCGTACTCGTAGATGTAGTCGCCGAGGTGCAGCCAGGCGTCCAGGTCGCCGCGGGCCGCGAGGTGGCGGTACGGGGAGAAGTAGCCGGCCTCCCAGTTGGCGCAGGAGACCACGCCGAAGCGGAGGCCCGTGACGGCCGCGTCGTTCGCCGGGGCGGTACGGGTGCGTGCGGCGGGGGAGTCGCTGCCGCCGGCGGAGAAGCGGAACCAGTAGTCGGTGCCCGGCTCGAGGCCGCGGATGTCGGCCTTCACGGTGTGGTCGGAGGCGGCGCTCGCGGTGGTGGAGCCCTTGGCGACGACGGTGGCGAACGCCTTGTCCCTGGCGACGACCCAGCTCACCTCGGTGTCCGGGCCGGTTCCGGAGCCGGGTATCGCCTCCGGTACCGGGGTGACACGGGTCCACAGCAGGATGCCGTCCGGCAGCGGATCCCCGGAGGCGACGCCGTGCAGGAAGGCGGGTGCCTGGTCGGCGGCGCGCGCGGGCAGGGTCGCCGCCAGCGGGCCGGCCAGGACAGCGGTCGCCGCCGCGGCCTTGACGACCGTACGGCGGCGCGGGGTGAGGGAGTTGAGGCCCTCCGACGTATTCGATGATCTGTATCGACTGGTCACGACCGATCAGGTTACTGGCCGGTATGAGCAAGGGTGGGCGAACCGGCGAAAGTTCGCCCACCCTTTGCTGCGTGGCCCATCAGTCATCGAGGGGCCGGCGATGCGCCTACGCCTTGCCTCGCTTGATGGCGCAGGACTTGGGGTCCCCGTTCGCGCCGTCCTTGACGCAGATCTCGACCGTCACCGTGGTGCCCTCCGCGATGTCCAGGTTCTTGCGTGCGCACGAGTTGTTGGCGCCGTTGGTGTCCTCGAGCGGCACCCAGTAGGAGGCCTTCGGGCTGAGCCAGCCGATGTGGCCGCTGGCTCGCTTGCCGTCGGCGCGGTTGTCGCAGACGGTGAATATCTCGCCCTCCGCCTTGAAGCCGGCGGCGGCGCTGTTGAACGGGTCCGTCGTGTCGACGTACACGTCCGTGCCCGCGACCGCGGGGCCGGCCGCGAACATGGCGGCGGCTGCTCCGGCGATGAGTGCGCCGCTCAGGGACTTCGCGCGAATCTTCATACTTCCCCCTCGTCTGGTCATCGAGAAAGCTTCCCCCTCGTCCGGTCACCGAGGAAGATCACTTATGTGACATGTATATGCCACGTATTGAGGGGGCGTCAAGATCGTTTCCGAAGGGGGGCGCTGACCACCGCCGGTGCGGTGGCGACGCGACCAGTGCCCCGGGGCAGGCCATGTGCGCGCCGCAGCGGCTGGGCGCACATGGCCTGTCGGAGTCCTGCTAGCCCTTGAGGGCGGCCTCGATCGCGGTGTTGAACTCGGCCACGGTCATCGGGGCGTTCTTGCCGTCCGCGCCGGTGAGCTTCTTGCCGTCCATGACGAGGCTCGGGGTACCGCTGACGTCGTCCTTGTTCGTCTGGAACGTCCGCGACATCGCCAGGGCCCACGCGTCGTACGTGCCGTTCTCGACGGCGTTCTGGAACTTCGCGTTGTTCTTCAGGGCGTCGACCGAGTCGGCTACCTCGATCAGGTACTCGTCGCTCTTGAACTTGTCGTCGGACTCCTGGGGGTGGTATTTCGCCGAGTAGAGCGCCTCCTTGTACTCAAGGAATGCCTCAGGGCTGACGTTCAGCGCGGCGCCGAGGGCGCTCATCGCGTTCTTGGAGCCCTCGCCCTGAGAGCCGACCTCCAGCTTTCCGTCCTTGTCCGTGTCGCCGTCGAGGAACGTCCCGCCGATGAACTGGATCTTGTACTTGCCTTCGTCGTAGTCCTTCTTGACGGTGGAGCCGACGGTCTGCTCGAACGAGGCGCAGACCGGGCAACGCGGGTCCTCGTACAGCTTCAGGGTCTTCTTCGCGCTGCTCTTGCCGATGATGACGGTCGTGCCGTTCTCGCCTGTGGTGTTGGCCGGTGCGACGACCTTCTCGTCCAGCGCGGCCTCCCAGTGGCCCGGCTTGTTGGCCTGGACGATCGCGTAGCCGATGCCGCCGGCTATCGCCAGGACGCCGACGATGGAGGCGGCGACGATGATCTGCCGCTTGGCCTTCGCCCGCTTCGCCTCACGCTCGCGCTCGACGCGCAGCCGCTCACGTGCCGCCGTCTTCGCCGCCTGGCTGTTCCGCTTGCTCATGGTGATGTTCTCCGTCGGGGACGCGCACACATCGTGTGCGGAATGTGTAAGGGGGACTGCTCGCGCTCACAGGTGCCGTGTGTGACGGCGCGTGCCTCAGGTGAAGGCGGGGGAGCACGGCGGTCCGCGCCGTCCCAGGGAGTAGGCGAGGACGAGGTCGCGGGCGGTGGGCGTGCGGTCAGCGGCGTGCGACGGCAGCCGGAGCCCGGCCGGGGCCCGCCCCACCGTCACCGCGGCGACCGCCAGCAGCAGCGGCCGGAAGGTGGTCGCCGTCACCGCTCGCAGCAGCTGGGCCAGGGCACGCTCACCACGGCGCAGCCAGGCGGCGGCGGCGAGGCCGACGCCGATGTGCGCACCGAGCAGCAGCCAGGCGGTGGCCGGGTCGGCTTGCGCGATCACGGCCGTGAACCAGTCCGGCCCGGTGGCCCCGGCCATCCGGGCCAGAGGCGTGCCGACCTCGCCACCGCCGCAGAGCACGTCCAGGCCGACCGAGCGCAGGGGACCGGTGACCGGGCCGCCCGCCCGGCCGTAACAGGCGTGCTGCCCGGTGGTGAACACGGTGTCGGCGGCCAGCTCCAGCGGGATCAGCAGGGCCGCGATCCTGCCGAAGGAACGCTCACGGCCCGCCAGGGCGAACGCGATCGCGAACACGGCGGCGGCGACCGCGGCCACCGTGCTCAGTGGCAGCGGGGCCCCGGACAGCAGCACGTGCGACGCGGTGCTGAGCGTCACGACCACTGCCGTGAACAGCGCCGCGCGTACGGTTCTGAGCTGGGTCCCGGATATGTCCATAGCGAAAGAAGAGTCTGTCATGGGGGCCCGTAAGGGACCCCTAAAGGATGCCTGTGCGAGCCGCTTCCGTCACAGACCCGGAATCCGGCCGTTGCGGAACAGGTCCACGAAGGTCTGGTGATCGGCCCGCGCGCGGGCGCCGTAGCCGTGCGCGAAGTCGACCAGGAGGGGGGCGAAGCCCTCCTCGTCGGCCGCGATCGCCGCGTCGATGGCCCGCTCCGTGGAGAACGGCACCAGGGATTCGCCGGACTGGTCGTCCGCCGCCGAGTGCATCGTGGCCGTCGCCCGGCCGAGGTCGGCCACCACCTGGGCGATCTCCTCCGGGTCGTCGATGTCGCCCCAGTCGAGGTCCACCGCGTACGGCGAGACCTCGGCGACCAGCTGGCCCGCGCCGTCCAGCTCGGTCCAGCCCAGCCACGGGTCGGCATGCGCCTGGAGGGCCCGCTGGGAGATGACCGTGCGGTGCCCCTCGTGCTGGAAGTAGTCGCGCAGCGCCTGGTCCGTGACGTGCCGGGAGACCGCAGGGGTCTGGGCCTGCTTGATGTAGATCACCACATCGTTCTCCAGAGCGTCGGTGTGGCCCTCCAGGAGGATGTTGTACGACGGCAGCCCGGCCGATCCGATGCCGATGCCGCGGCGGCCGACCACGTCCTTCACCCGGTACGAGTCGGGGCGGGCCAGGGACGCGTCCGGCAACGTCTCCAGATAGCCGTCGAAGGCGGCGAGGACCTTGTAGCGCGTGGCCGCGTCCAGCTCGACGGAGCCGCCGCCGGGGGCGAAGCGGCGCTCGAAGTCGCGGATCTCCGTCATCGACTCCAGCAGGCCGAAGCGGGTCAGCGAGCGGGCGTCACGCAGCGCGTCCAGCAGTGGGCCCTGCGCGGTGTCCAGCGTGAACGGCGGCACCTCGTCGCTCTTCGCGCCGGTCGCCAGGGCGTGGATCCGCTCGCGGTACGCGACCGCGTAGATCGTCACCAGCTCGGAGATCTGCTCGTCGCTGAGCGCCTTCGCGTACCCGATGAGGGCGATGGAGGCGGCGAAGCGCTTCAGGTCCCAGGTGAAGGGGCCGACGTAGGCCTCGTCGAAGTCGTTGACGTTGAAGATCAGGCGGCCGTTGGCGTCCATGTACGTGCCGAAGTTCTCCGCGTGCAGGTCGCCGTGGATCCACACGCGCGAGGTGCGCTCGTCCAGGTAGGGGCCGCCCCGCTTCTCCTCGTTCATGTCGCGGTAGAAGAGGCACGCCGTTCCCCGGTAGAAGGCGAAGGCCGAGGCCGCCATCTTCCGGAACTTCACGCGGAACGCGGCGGGGTCGGCGGCCAGCAGCCGGCCGAAGGCGGTGTCGAAGACGGCGAGGATCTCCTCACCGCGGTGCTCGTCGTCGAGCTGCGGGAACGACATCGCTGGGTGCCTCCTGGTGCATGCGGTTCGGGGCGGCTGGTCCGCCCCCTGCCTAACGTGCGGCGGTCCACGGGAGTGCCCGCGAACCCTCGCACGAAGGTACGCGGGTCAGCCCTCCGGGTGTCAGTGCCGAGGCATAGACTTCGACGCTGTCCCCCCAGACTGTCCGCAGCCTGCCGGGCCCCAGTTCGCCGTACGCCCACCCGTCCCCCGACCCCACCCCTCGACGAGGCGCTTCGCGCCGCAGACACGCCCTGGAGGCCGCCGCATGTCGAAGCCGCCGTTCACGCACCTGCACGTCCACACCCAGTACTCGCTGCTGGACGGTGCCGCGCGGCTGAAGGACATGTTCAACGCGTGCAACGAGATGGGCATGACGCACATCGCCATGTCCGACCACGGCAACCTCCACGGCGCGTACGACTTCTTCCACACCGCCCAGAAGTCCGGAGTGACCCCGATCATCGGGATCGAGGCCTACGTCGCCCCCGAGTCCCGGCGCAACAAGCGCAAGATCCAGTGGGGCCAGCCGCACCAGAAGCGGGACGACGTCTCCGGTTCCGGTGGTTACACCCACAAGACGATGTGGGCGGTGAACTCGACCGGCCTGCACAACCTCTTCCGGCTGTCCTCCGACGCCTACGCCGAGGGTTGGCTCCAGAAGTGGCCCCGGATGGACAAGGAGACCATCGCCCAGTGGTCCGAGGGGATCGTCGCCTCCACCGGCTGCCCCTCCGGCGAGGTCCAGACCCGGCTGCGCCTCGGCCACTTCGACGAGGCGCTGAAGGCCGCCGCCGACTACCAGGACATCTTCGGCAAGGACCGCTACTTCCTGGAGCTGATGGACCACGGCATCGAGATCGAGCACCGGGTCCGCGACGGCCTGCTGGAGATCGGCAAGAAGCTCGGCATCCCCCCGCTGGTCACCAACGACTCGCACTACACGTACGCGCACGAGTCGGTCGCCCACGACGCCCTGCTGTGCATCCAGACCGGCAAGAACCTCTCCGACCCCGATCGCTTCCGGTTCGACGGCACCGGCTACTACCTGAAGTCCACGGACGAGATGTACGCCATCGACTCCTCGGACGCCTGGCAGGAGGGCTGCGCCAACACCCGCCTGATCGCCGAGATGGTCGACACCACGGGCATGTTCGAGAAGCGTGACCTGATGCCGAAGTTCGACATCCCGGAGGGGTACACGGAGGTCAGCTGGTTCCGCGAGGAGACCCTGCGCGGCATGCACCGCCGCTTCCCGGACGGCATCCCGGACGACCGCATGAAGCAGGTCGAGTACGAGATGGACACCATCATCTCGATGGGCTTCCCGGGCTACTTCCTCGTGGTCGCCGACTTCATCATGTGGGCCAAGAAGCAGGGCATCGCGGTCGGCCCCGGCCGCGGCTCCGCGGCCGGCTCGATCGTCGCCTACGCCCTCGGCATCACCGACCTCGACCCCATCCCGCACGGCCTGATCTTCGAGCGGTTCCTCAACCCCGAGCGCATCTCCATGCCCGATGTCGACATCGACTTCGACGAGCGCCGGCGCGTCGAGGTGATCCGGTACGTGACGGAGAAGTACGGCGCCGACAAGGTCGCCATGATCGGCACGTACGGCACCATCAAGGCCAAGAACGCGATCAAGGACTCCGCGCGCGTGCTGGGCTACCCGTACGCCATGGGCGACCGCCTCACCAAGGCCATGCCCGCCGACGTCCTCGGCAAGGGCATCAACCTCGACGGCATCACCAACCCCGAGCACCCCCGCTACTCCGAGGCGGGCGAGATCCGGGCGATGTACGAGAACGAGCCGGACGTGAAGAAGGTCATCGACACCGCCAAGGGCGTCGAGGGCCTGGTCCGGCAGATGGGCGTGCACGCCGCCGGTGTGATCATGTCCAGCGAGACCATCACGGACCACGTGCCCGTCTGGGTCCGGCACACGGACAAGGTCACCATCACCCAGTGGGACTACCCGAGCTGCGAGTCGCTCGGCCTGCTGAAGATGGACTTCCTGGGCCTGCGCAACCTGACGATCATGGACGACGCCGTCAAGATGGTGAAGTCCAACAAGGGGGTCGACATCGACCTCCTGAGCCTCCCGCTCGACGACCCCACGACCTTCGAACTGCTCCAGCGCGGCGACACCCTCGGCGTCTTCCAGTTCGACGGCGGCCCCATGCGCTCCCTGCTCCGGCTGATGAAGCCGGACAACTTCGAAGACATCTCCGCCGTGTCGGCCCTGTACCGCCCGGGCCCCATGGGCATGAACTCCCACACGAACTACGCGCTGCGCAAGAACGGCCAGCAGGAGATCACGCCCATCCACCCCGAGCTGGAGGAGCCGCTCAGGGAGGTCCTGGACGTCACCCACGGCCTGATCGTCTACCAGGAGCAGGTGCAGAAGGCCGCCCAGATCATCGCCGGGTACTCGCTCGGCGAGGCCGACATCCTCCGCCGCGTGATGGGCAAGAAGAAGCCCGAGGAACTGGCGAAGAACTTCGTCCTCTTCCAGGAGGGCGCCCGCAAGAAGGGCTTCAGCGACGAGGCCATCCAGGCGCTGTGGGACGTGCTGGTCCCCTTCGCCGGATACGCGTTCAACAAGGCCCACTCCGCCGCGTACGGACTCGTCTCCTACTGGACGGCGTACCTCAAGGCGAACCACCCCGCCGAGTACATGGCCGCGCTGCTCACGTCCGTGAAGGACGACAAGGACAAGTCGGCCGTCTACCTCAACGAGTGCCGCCGCATGGGCATCAAGGTGCTCCCGCCGGACGTCAACGAGTCGATGTCGAACTTCGCCGCCCAGGGCGACGACGTGATCCTCTTCGGCCTCTCCGCCGTCCGCAACGTCGGTACGAACGTGGTCGAGTCGATCATCAGGTGCCGCAAGTCCAAGGGGAAGTACGTCTCCTTCCCGGACTACCTCGACAAGGTGGAGGCGGTGGTCTGCAACAAGCGCACCACCGAATCGCTGATCAAGGCCGGCGCCTTCGATGCCATGGGCCACACCCGCAAGGGCCTCACCGCGCACTACGAGCCGATGATCGACAACGTGGTCGCGGTCAAGCGCAAGGAGGCCGAGGGGCAGTTCGACCTCTTCGGCGGCATGGGCGAGGCCGAGACCAGCGAGCCGGGCTTCGGCCTCGACGTGGAGTTCTCCCCCGACGAGTGGGACAAGACCTATCTCCTCGCCCAGGAGCGGGAGATGCTCGGTCTGTACGTCTCCGACCACCCGCTGTTCGGCCTGGAGCACATCCTGTCCGACAAGGCCGACGCGGGCATCTCCCAGCTGACCGGAGGCGAGCACTCCGACGGCGCGGTCGTCACCATCGGCGGCATCATCTCGGGCCTGCAGCGCAAGATGACCAAGCAGGGCAACGCCTGGGCCATCGCCACCGTCGAGGACCTCGCCGGCTCCATCGAGTGCATGTTCTTCCCCGCGACCTACCAGCTCGTGTCGACCCAACTCGTCGAGGACGCCGTGGTGTTCGTCAAGGGCCGCCTCGACAAGCGCGAGGACATCCCGCGGCTCGTCGCGATGGAGCTGATGGTCCCGGACCTGTCCAACGCGGGCACCAACGCGCCCGTGGTCCTCACCATCCCGGCCACCCGGGTCACTCCGCCGCTGGTGAGCCGCCTCGGCGAGGTCCTCAGTCACCACAAGGGCGACAGCGAGGTCCGGATCAAGCTCCAGGGGCCGACCAAGACGACCGTGCTGCGGCTGGACCGGCACCGGGTGAAGCCGGACCCGGCGCTCTTCGGTGACCTGAAGGTGCTGCTCGGACCGTCCTGCCTGGCCGGGTGACGCAGGGATCTCGATGCGCTCGAGGGGCGTACCCGGTTGCGGGTACGCCCCTCGTGCATGTGCGTGGGCTCAACAACCCGTCACGCAGATGTCAGTTGTGGCCGAAACTGCGCTTTCGCTTGCCGGACGGGGCCATCTCGCCGGGGGTCACCTCGACCTCGGTCTGGGGCTCCGTCTGCGAGGCGGGGCTGCGGTCCGCCCGCTGGCCACGCTCGGTGGGACGCTGCTGCTTACGGTCACGGTTCTTGTTCTTGGCCATGGTGGTGCCTCCTGTGGGGGACTAGGGGCCAGGGCCGGGACCAGATTCACACAGGCCGACAACGATCGCATGTCGGACAATTACCGTGCGTGACAGGGGTGGTCGGAGCGACACGCCCCGAAACGCCACGCCGAAGATCGAGTTCCGGCCGTTAACCTCCGCGCCGTCGGGCAGACTCGAAGCAAGCCCGAAGCAAACCTCCTGGGAAGAGGGTGAGTCGCGTGGACCGCTGCATCGTCCTGGTGGACGCTGGGTATCTGCTGGGAGCCGCGGCGAGTCTCCTCGCCGGGGAGCCCTCGCGGTCCCGCATCACCGTCGACCACACCGCCCTCATCCAGGGGCTGCGAGAACGTGCCGAGTCCGACACACAGCAGCCGCTGCTGCGCATCTACTGGTTCGACGGCGCCCCCGACCGCGTTCCGCAACCCGAGCACCGCAGGCTGCGCGTGATGCCCCGGGTCACCGTCCGGCTCGGCGCCCTGACCCGCAGCGACGGCCGCTGGGCGCAGAAGGGCGTGGACGCCGCGATGCACGCCGAGCTCACCGAACTGGCCCGCAACCGCGCCTGCTCCGACGTCGTCCTCGTCACCGGCGACGGCGATCTGCTGCCCGGCATGATGGCCGCCAAGGAGCACGGCGTCGCCGTCCACCTGTGGGCCGTCCAGGCCGCCGACGGCGACTACAACCAGTCCGAGGACCTGGTCGCCGAGGCCGACGAGCGGCGCGTCCTGGACCGCACGTGGATCACCAAGGCCGTCCGCGCCAAGGACTACACCGGGGTGTGCGCGCCGCAGCCCGCGCCCCGGCCCGAGATCGCCGCGATCCTCTCCGCGCCGCTGCCCGAGTCCGCGCTCGGCACCGCGACCGAACGGCCCGCCCCGCAACCCCGGCACCCGGCGGCCGGCCCCGGGCAGAACGGCACCGAGGAGCGGGCGGCCGCGCCCAAAGGGGTCCCCACGCCCAAAGACCTGGCCGCCCTGCGCGCCCCCGGTCCCCAGCCCGCCCAGCACCCCGCCTCCGCCACCCTCCGGTGGTCCTCCGACAAGGGCTGGGTCGACCGGCCCACGGCCGAGCCCCCCGAGGCCGCCTCGATGCCGACGCTCGCCCAGCTGACCACGGCGGAGCAGCGCTGGGCCGACCGCGAGGAGGACATCACCACGGTCGGCGGCGACCCCTACGAGGTGGGGCAGGTCTTCGCCCGGCGCTGGGTCGAGCGCCTCGGCGACCAGAGCCACCTGCAGAAACTGTCCGGGATGTACCCTCGCGTCCCGCACCGCGTCGACGGGGAGCTGCTGCGCTACGCCGCCCGTTTCGGCCTGCTCGCCCACAAGGACGACCAGATCGACGAGCGGGACCGGTACGCCATCCGGGCCGGCTTCTGGCGGGAGATCAGCGTGCGGACGGGCGTGGAGCACCCACCCCTGGACGACTGAGTTCCCTGCCGGCGGATTTCCCGGCGGGGGCCGACCCGAGAGCGGACCGGGGCCGCCGACCCCGTAGTCTCGTCCCTTGTGAGTACGCGCGCGGCACAGGCATTTCGGCACGATGGTGACGTCGTGTGCGCGGTGCGCGGGCTGACCAAGACCTATCCGGCGGTCAAGGGCCGGCGCGGCACCCCCGCAACACCCGAGGTCCGGGCCACGGACGACGTGACGCTGGACATCCGCCGCGGCGAGATCTTCGGCCTGCTCGGTCCGAACGGCGCCGGCAAGTCCACCCTCGTGCGGCAGCTCACCGGGCTGATGCGGCCCGACCGCGGCGGTGTGGAGATCCTCGGGCACGACATCGTGCGCCACCCCGAGCGGGCCGCGCGGCTCCTCGCCTACCTCGGGCAGGAGTCGACCGCCCTCGACGAACTGACCGTGTCCCTCGCCGCCGAGACCACCGGGCGGCTGCGCGGTCTGGACGTACGGCAGGCGCGGGCCGAGCGGGACGCCGTCCTCGACGAGCTGGGGCTCGCACCGCTCGCCGGCCGGCCGCTGAAGAAGCTCTCCGGGGGCCAGCGGCGCCTGGCGTGCTTCGCCGCGGCCCTGGTGGGGGAGCGGCCGCTGCTCGTGCTCGACGAGCCGACCACCGGCATGGACCCGGTGGCGCGCCGGGCCGTGTGGTCCGCCGTCGACCGGCGCCGGGCCGAGCGCGGGACGACCGTGCTGCTCGTCACCCACAACGTCATCGAGGCCGAGACGGTGCTGGACCGGGTGGCCGTCCTCGACCGGGGGCGGGTGATCGCCTGCGACACCCCCACCGGGCTGAAGGAACAGGTCGCCGGTGAGGTGCGTGTCGACCTGGTGTGGCGGGACGCGGCTCCGCTGCACGTGCCCGAGGTGGCCGCGCTGAAGGACCGCGTCGTGGAGGCGGGCCGCCGCTGGACGCTGCGGCTCGGTCCCGAGGAGGCCCGGGCGGTCGTCGCGACCGTCACCGGTGGGGCCGCCTTCGCCGCCCTGGACGACTTCACCCTGGCCACGCCGAGCCTGGAGGACGTCTACCTCGCCCTCGGCGGTGCCGTGCAGCAGGGGCTGGTGAAGGCGTGAGCACGAGGGCTCCGGGCGCGCGGACCGTGAGCACACCGGCCGCCGTATACGTACCGAACAGGCGACTGCCGCAGTGGACCCGAGCGAAGGGAAGCAGCGCGACGTGAGTGTCGTACCCGCCGATGTCCTGCCGGGCAGTGCCCTGGCCATGGAGGAGCCCGCCGCGTGCGCGGCCGAGCTCGGACCTCGGGCGCGGCTGTGGCCGTCGCTGGCGGCCGTGTACCGGGCCCAGCTGTCCCGGGCGAGGGTGGCGCGGATCCCGCTGCTGTTCGTGGCGACCTTCCAGTCGATCGGGATCATGATCCTGATGCGCGGGGTCGTGGACGACGGTGCGGAGGCCCAGGCCGTCGTCGCCGGGTCGTCGGTCCTGGTGGTCGCCTTCGTCGCGCTGAACCTGCTCGCGCAGTACTTCGGGCAGCTGCGGGCCAGCGGCGGGCTCGACCACTACGCGACGCTGCCGGTGCCTCCGGCGGCCGTGGTGCTGGGCGCGGCAGGCGCCTACGCGTCGTTCACCGTGCCCGGGACCGTCGTGACCGCGGTGTTCGGCTGTGTGCTGTTCGGGCTGCCGATGGCCCATCTGTGGATCCTCATGGCCGTGATCCCGCTCGCGGGCGCCGCGCTGGCCGGGCTCGGTGCGGCGCTGGGGCTGCTCGCGCCCCGGCCGGAACTGGCCACGCTGCTCGGGCAGCTGGGCATGTCGGCGGCGCTGCTGCTGGGCGTGCTGCCGGCGGACCGGATGCCGGAGGTCGTGCGCTTCACGCGGGACCTGCTGCCGTCGACGTATGGCGTGGAGGCTTTCGCGCGGACGTTCGGACCGCGCCCCGACTGGGCCTTCGTGCTCGGTGACCTCGCCGTGTGCGGGGTCGTGGGCGTCGTCTCGCTGGCCGTGGCGACCTGGGCGTACCGCCGGGCGGCCGTCCGTTGAGCGCGGAGCGGTCGTCCGGTGACGCGGCACACGAGCGGGCCTGGCACGATGGCAGGGTGACCGCACCACTGACTCCGCCACCGCCGCCGCATGAACACTCCGCACAGGGTTCGTGGCAGCCGCCGGCCGCCGGGCCCGCGGCCCCCGGAGCCCAGCACGCCGAGTACGCCGGGCACGGCTGGTACGGACAGGACGGCCCCGGGATGAAGACGGAACTGCGGGAAGCCGGCGTGATCGCGGTGGCCGTGGCGCTCGGCGGGGTGCTGCTCGGAGTGCTGTGGTGGTGGCTCGCGCCGCACGTGCCGCTGGTCGGCGACGTGGTGGAGAAGAACTGGGTCGTCTACCTCAAGGACACCGAGGGGGAGCAGGCCATCGGTGTCGACGGCACGTTCACGCTGCTCGCACTGGGCTTCGGTGCCGTCAGCGCGCTGATCGTCTTCCTGCTGCGGCGGCGCGGAGGTGTGCCGCTGGTGGTCGGGCTGGCCCTCGGAGGGCTGCTCGGGTCGTTGCTCGCCTGGCGGATCGGGGTGTGGCTCGGGCCCACCGAGGACGTGATCGCGCAGGCCCGGGAAGTCGGGCGGGGCGTGACGTTCACCGCGCCGTTGAAGCTCGGCGCGAAGGGGGCGCTGCTGGCCTGGCCGCTCGCCGCGCTGGTGCTGCATCTCGGGCTCATGGCGCTGTTCGGACCCCGGGATCCGGAGCCGGAGCTCGCGCCCGGGCCGTACCAGGGGTCCGCTGCCGCTAACGGCCGATAGGCGCCAGGACCGCCTCGGTCAGCTTCCGCAGGTCCTCCGGAGCGAGCTCCACCTCCAGGCCCCTCCTGCCCGCCGACACGTAGATCGTCGCGTGCGCCGAAGCCGAGGCGTCGAGGACCGTGGGCAGCTTCTTGCGCTGGCCCAGGGGCGAGATGCCGCCCCGGACGTATCCCGTCGTGCGTTCCGCCAGGGCCGGGTCGGCCATCGTCGCGCGCTTGCCGCCCACGGCCGCTGCCAGGGCCTTGAGGTCCAGTTGGCCCGCCACCGGGACCACCGCGACCGTGAGGGTGCCGTCGACGTCCGCGACCAGGGTCTTGAACACGCGGTCCGGGGAGACGCCCGTGGCCTCGGCCGCCTCCTCGCCGTAGGAGGGGTGCGCGGGGTCGTGGTCGTAGGAGTGGACCGTGTACGTCGCGCCCGCCGCCGTGAGGGCAACCGTCGCGGGGGTGCCGCCGCTCTGTTGCTGCTTCTTCGTCTTCTTCGCCATGCCGATCCGCTCAGTTGAGGCTCATCGGGCCGCGCGTCAGTTCCGACGCCGGCAACGACGGCAGACTACGGATGATCGCCGTCTCGGAGCGAAGGAGTTTCAGCTCGTCGCGCAGGCGGGACGCCGTGTCGGGCGCCTGGAGCAGGCGCTGCTTGGACGGGGTGTCCAGCATCATCGCGGCCGCCACGAGGTACGACACCACGCCCGGCTCGTCCGGCAGCTCGGCCCCCGTCGCCAGGGACCGTTCCCGCGCCCCGGCCAGCCGCTTCTGGTACTGGCGGAAGGACCGCAGCACCCCCTCGGCCAACGGGGCGGCCTCGTCGCCCGGTTCCTCCTCCAGCGGCTCCAGCTCGGCCGTCAGGAAGGGCCCGGACGCCTCGACGGACAGCAGCTTCACCCGGGTGGTGCCGGTCGCCAGCACCTCGAAGGAGCCGTCGGCGCGCTCCCGGATCGTCGCCGCGTCCGCGATGCAGCCCACCTTGTGGAACGCCTTGGCCGGGTCCGTGCCGAAACCGGCCGCCGGTCCCCGCTCGGGCAGGGCCGTCGGGTCAGGCATGCCGGGTGCGGTCGGGGCCACCTCGTGGCCGTCGCGGATCGCCACGACGGCGAACCGGCGCGACTCGTCCTCGGGCGTCTTCAGCAGCTCGCGCATCATGGCGCGATACCGCTCCTCGAAGACGTTGAGCGGGAGCACGAGCCCCGGGAACAGCACCGAGTTCAGGGGGAAGAGGGGGAGCCGGACGGTGGTCACGACGCAAAAGCCTAATGGGCGCCGGGACGGACTCGTCCGCCCCGTTCACTCCGTGGATGCCCGGACGGGTCCCCGCCCGCCGCGGACCGGATGTCCTCGCGTACCCGCAGGAAGTGGCCGAGCGGGTCGTCCGACACCTGGTCCCAGGGGAAAGAAGTGGCGTACGGGCCGTTCAGGCGCAGCTGCTCGGTGGCGTCCGGCCAGCGCTCCAGGCACACCAGGACGAAGACCAGCAGGTTCCGCATCCGGGCCGGCCAGGGGTCGGCCGTCGGCAGCCGCGGGGACAGCGCGATCGCCCGGTCGGCGGCCGCGTCCAGCCGCTCGCGCGGCACCTCGGGCCCGCAGTCGTCGGTGAGGTAGCCGAAGGCCGCCCGCAGCGGCAGGGCCTGGACGAGAGCGCCGGCGGGAGCGTCCTGCGCGGCCCGGTCGGCGAAGTCGAAGCACTCGTGGTGCGAACCGTGCCAGGAGGTGGCCAGGTAGCGCAGGGCCGCCACATGGCAGCCGTAGTGGTGCGGGGCACGGCGTACGGCCGCCGCCCACAGTTCCTCGAAGTACGTGTGCCCGGCCTGTGCGCCCCGGGCGTGGTCGAGCGCGAGCCGCCAGGGCACCGGGTCCCGCTGGTCGCCCCGGGCCGCGGCCGTGATCAGCGGGCTCACCTCGCGCAGCAGCTCGGCCCGGGCCGGTGACTGCCACGCGCGGTCCACCGCCAGCTGGGCCCCGACCAGCAGCGCGTCGGGGTCCTGCGGAGCGGTGGCGAGCCAGGCGTCCAGCCACTCGGGCCGCGAGCGCGCGAAGGCGGCCAGCCGGGTCACGTACCGGTCGCGCCGCTCCCACTCGGAAGCCACGCGGGTCGCCAGGAGCAGCGCGGCGGCAGGTCCGTGGTCGCCACGGGCGGCGGCGACCAGCGCCGGACTCAGCCGGGCGTCGGGCGCGTCGAGCAGCACCTCGTCGTCGGAGCACGGCTCGCCGACGAGGCGGGGGACGGTCCTTGCCATCCGGCCGGGGCGGAGGAACGGGAGCTGCATTGCCATGGTGCCGACCATTGAAAGTCGGCTGGTCATGGCGGCGCCAGACTGTTCATGGAACCTGCGGAAAGTTGTACTTCCGATGGTCAAGAGAACGTAAAACCGTGACAGTTCAATAACTGTGGTCACACCAGCACCATCAGTTGCGCCGCAGCAGCCGGGTCGCCCCCGCCGCCACCGTCGTCGCCAGGATCCAGCCCAGCAGGATCATCGCCGTCGCCAGCCACTGCCAGCCCCCGCGCAGCTGCCAGAAGCCCACCTGGCCCAGGTCGATGACCGGCAGCAGCAGATCGAGCGTGAACAGTGCCGGGTTCCACTCGGGGTGCTCGCCCCGCTTCATCGGCGGGTGCCCGGCCCGCGCGAAGGCGAGGGAGCCCGCCGCCCACAGCGCCGCCATCCACACCGCGGCCCGGCCCGGCCGGTATCCGTAGGCGACCGTCCAGTCCTGCAGATAGCCCCACAGCTTGGCCGCCATCGGCAGGTTCTCGCGATGCCGGCGCTGCTTGGCGAGCAGCACCTCGCGGGCGTCCTCGTCCTCGCCGCAGGCCCGCAGGACGGCCGCGAGCCGCTCGTACGGCTCCGGGTTGTACTCGGCGGTCGCCGCGGCCACCCAGCCCAGCCGCTCGGCCAGCGGGAACGGCCCGCGCGGCACCAGGTTCTCGTAGGCGAAACCGCCCATGTGCAGTCGTCCCGGGCCCGGCCAGGCGTCCGCCCGGTCCATCAGGTTGATGACCTTCGCCCCGGACAGCACCACCCGCCCGCGCAGCGGCTGCTCCCCGAGGAACCGCAGCTCCGGCGTCTGCACCCGGCGCAGCGACAGCTCCTGGTCGTCGGTGAGGGTGAACCGGGCCCGCTCGAAGTCGGCGGCGTCGCCGAACCGCCCGTCGTCCAGCCGGATCCCGCCCTCGCACGCGAAGCGCTGGATGCGGGTCCCCTGCGCCGGCGTCATCCCGCTCATCGCCTGGGCGCCGACCCCCGCCGGGGTGAGATACAGACTGCGCTCGACGGTCAGCTGCGGGGCGTTCAGCGCCAGCCGCTCGAAGGGGTTGGACAGACGGGCCCCGCGCAGGCTCAGGGACACGCCGATGGTGGCGGCGCGCAGGCTCAGCTCGCCGTGCGACTCCAGCAGCTCCGCCTGTAAGTCCTGGCCGACGGTCATGCCGTCCGCGGCGATCGACCGGCCGCTGCGGTCCCGGTGCACGATCGCCTGGTTGAGCATCAGGTCCGTGCCGATCTGCGCGTCCGTGAGCCGGATGCCGTGGTGGAAGCGGCAGCGCGGCAGGTGCAGATCACCCTCGGTGTGCACCCGGGCCGCCTCCAGCCGGGGCACCGAGCAGTCCACCATCCGCAGGGTGGTGAAACGGGCCTCCGGCAGCAGTACGTCCTGCTCGAACCGGCAGCGGCGCATCTCGACATACGGCACCACCGTGCCGCCCGCGAGGTCCAGCGAGCCGCTGACCTGCACGCCGGTCAGCTTCAGCGACGACACACGGCCGGCCAGGGCGGGCGGGCCGTCGAGGAGCAGCCAGCACACGATCCGGGCCCGTACGGTCCGCTCCCCGCCCCAGGGGTGGCCGCCGTGCGGATCGTCCACCACTGCGTCGCCGCTGCTCAGGTCGTACACGGTGCCGTTGCGGAAGGCCTGCCACATGCCGGCCTCGGCCGCGGTCAGGTCGTCGGGCAGATCCCCGGCACGGACGCCGGCCCCCTCGGTCACAGCTCTTCCTTCCTCCCCAGGTACTCGCGGGTCACTTGCCTCGTACACCAGTTCATGCCCGTTGCGTGACGCCCCGAACGCAAGACGTGAAGGTGATCTTCCGGGTTCCTGCGGCGTTCTGTATCAGCCATTGATACGCGCGAACGGCGCCTCACCCGGGTCTGAGAGAATTGAGCACGTGATCTCCCGAATCGATCTGCGCGGCGACGCCCTTCCCGAGGGCCCCGCCCTGCGCGACCTACTGCCCCGAGCCGACTTCGACGTAGCGGCCGCCCTCGAGAAGGTGCGTCCGATCTGCGAGGACGTGCATCATCGGGGCGACGCGGCGCTGATCGACGCGGCCGAGCGGTTCGACGGGGTCCGGCTCGACCAGGTACGGGTGCCGGCCGCCGCGCTCACCCGCGCGCTGGAGGAGCTCGACCCGGCCGTGCGCGCGGCCCTGGAGGAGTCCATCCGCCGCGCCCGGATCGTCCACCGCGAGCAGCGCCGTGAGACGCACACCATCCAGGTCGTCCCCGGCGGCACCGTGACCGAGAAGTGGGTGCCGGTCGAGCGCGTCGGGCTCTACGCCCCCGGCGGCCGGTCCGTGTATCCGTCCTCCGTGATCATGAACGTGGTGCCCGCGCAGGAGGCCGGCGTCGGGTCCGTCGCGCTCGCCTCTCCCGCCCAGGCCGACTTCGGCGGCCTGCCGCACCCGACGATCCTCGCCGCCTGCGCGCTGCTCGGCGTCGACGAGGTGTACGCGGCCGGCGGTGCCACGGCCGTCGCGATGTTCGCCTACGGCACCGAGTCCTGCGCGCCCGCGAACATGGTCACCGGCCCCGGCAACATCTGGGTCGCCGCAGCCAAGCGCTACTTCACCGGCAGGATCGGCATCGACGCCGAGGCCGGCCCGACCGAGATCGCGGTCCTCGCCGACGACACGGCCGACCCGGTGCACGTCGCATCCGACCTGATCAGCCAGGCCGAGCACGACCCGCTGGCCGCCGCCGTCCTGGTCACGGACTCCGCCGAGCTCGCCGACGCGGTGGAGAAGGAGCTGGAGTCGCAGGTCGCGGCCACCAAGCACGTCGACGACCGGATCGTCCCGGCCCTGTCCGGCAGGCAGTCCGCGATCGTGCTGGTCGACGGTGTCGACGAGGGCCTCACGGTGGTCGACGCGTACGGCGCCGAGCACCTGGAGATCCAGACGGCCGACGCCACCGCCGTGGCCGACCGCGTCAGGAACGCCGGAGCGATCTTCATCGGCCCCTGGGCCCCGGTCTCCCTCGGCGACTACGCGGCCGGCTCCAACCACGTCCTGCCCACCGGTGGCTGCGCCTGCCACTCCTCGGGCCTGTCCGTCCAGTCCTTCCTGCGCGGCATCCACATCGTCGACTACACGCAGGACGCGCTGGCCGAGGTCGCGCACCACGTGGTGACGCTGGCGGAGGCGGAGGACCTGCCCGCGCACGGCGCGGCGATCAAGGCACGTTTTGGCGGAGCCGAACAGTGGACGCGCGGCTGGAAGGTGCCCGAGAGCAAGTGAGCGACGTACGTATCGACGATCTGCCCGTACGGGACGAGCTGCGCGGCAAGTCCCCCTACGGCGCGCCCCAGCTGGACGTCCCCGTACGGCTGAACACCAACGAGAACCCCTACCCGCTGCCCGAGCCGCTCGTCGAGCGGATCGCCGAGCGGGTGCGTGAGGCGGCCCGCAACCTCAACCGCTACCCGGACCGGGACGCGGTCGAGCTGCGCACGCAGCTGGCGAAGTACCTCACCGACACCTCCGGCCACGAGGTCGGCGTGGCCAACGTCTGGGCGGCCAACGGCTCCAACGAAGTCATCCAGCAGCTGCTGCAGACTTTCGGCGGACCGGGCCGCACGGCCATCGGCTTCGAACCGTCGTACTCGATGCACGGCCTCATCGCGCGCGGCACGGGCACGGGCTGGATCTCCGGTCCCCGCAACGCGGACTTCACGATCGACCTCGCCGCCGCCGAGCAGGCCATCGCCGAGAACCAGCCGGACGTCGTCTTCGTCACCACCCCCAACAACCCCACCGGCACCGCCGTGCCGCCCGAGACGGTCCTCGCGCTGTACGAGGCCGCGCAGGCGGCGAAGCCGTCGATGGTGGTGGTCGACGAGGCGTACATCGAGTTCAGCCACGGCGACTCACTGCTGCCGCTGCTGTCGGGCCGCCCGAACCTAGTCGTCTCCCGCACGATGTCGAAGGCGTTCGGCGCGGCGGGCCTGCGCCTGGGCTACCTCGCGGCGCACCCGGCCGTCGTGGACGCCGTCCAGCTGGTCCGGCTGCCCTACCACCTGTCGGCCGTGACCCAGGCGACCGCCCTGGCCGCCCTGGAGCACACCGGCACGCTGCTGGGCTACGTCGAGCAGCTCAAGACCGAACGGGACCGCCTGGTCACCGAACTGCTCGCGATCGGCTGTGAGGTGACCGCGTCGGACGCGAACTTCGTGCAGTTCGGCCGGTTCGAGGACTCCCACCGGGCCTGGCAGAAGATCCTCGACCGGGGCGTCCTGGTCCGGGACAACGGCGTGCCCGGCTGGCTCCGGGTCACCGCCGGAACCCCCGAAGAGAACGACGCGTTCCTCGACGCGGTCCGTGAACTGAAGAAGGAGCAGGAGCTATGAGCCGCGTAGGACGCGTGGAACGGACGACCAAGGAGACGTCCGTGCTCGTCGAGATCGACCTCGACGGCACCGGCAGGACGGAGATCTCCACCGGCGTCGGCTTCTACGACCACATGCTCGACCAGCTCGGCCGGCACGGTCTGTTCGACCTGACCGTGAAGACCGAGGGCGATCTGCACATCGACTCGCACCACACCATCGAGGACACCGCCCTCGCCCTGGGCGCCGCCTTCAAGCAGGCCCTCGGCGACAAGGTGGGCATCTACCGCTTCGGCAACTGCACGGTCCCGCTGGACGAGTCCCTCGCCCAGGTGACCGTCGACCTGTCCGGCCGCCCGTACCTCGTGCACACCGAGCCCGAGAAGATGGCGCCGATGATCGGCGAGTACGACACCACCATGACCCGGCACATCCTGGAGTCCTTCGTGGCCCAGGCGCAGATCGCGCTGCACGTGCACGTGCCCTACGGGCGCAACGCGCACCACATCGTGGAGTGCCAGTTCAAGGCGCTCGCCCGGGCCCTGAGGTACGCGTCCGAGCGCGACCCGCGCGCGGCCGGCATCCTCCCGTCCACGAAGGGCGCCCTGTGAACGGCACCTCGACCCTGCTGATCGTCGTCGGTCTCTTCCTCGTCGGCGGGATCTACTCCTTCGTCAAGCAGCAGATGCCCAAGGGCCTCATCGTGCTCCTGTCGATCGGCGCCGCGATGTGCCTGGCAGCCGGTGTCGTGAGGCTGGAGGTGTGGAATTGAGCAATCCCCTGAAGACGCGGAAGAAGGTCGTCGTCTTCGACTACGGCTTCGGCAACGTCCGTTCCGCCGAGCGTGCCCTCGCGCGCGCGGGAGCCGACGTCGAGATCACGCGTGACTACGACAAGGCCATGAACGCCGACGGCCTGCTGGTGCCCGGCGTCGGCGCCTTCGCCTCCTGCATGACGGGCCTGCGCGAGGCGCGCGGCGACTGGATCGTCGACCGCCGGCTGTCCGGCGGCCGCCCGGTGATGGGCATCTGCGTCGGCATGCAGATCCTCTTCGCGCGCGGCATCGAGCACGGCGTGGAGAGCGAGGGCCTCGACGAGTGGCCCGGCTCGGTCGAGCCGCTCCAGGCCGACGTCGTGCCGCACATGGGCTGGAACACCGTCGAGGCGGCACCCGGTTCGCAGCTGTTCGCCGGCCTCGACCCGGACGCCCGCTTCTACTTCGTGCACTCCTACGCCGTCCACGACTGGTCGCTGGAGACGCACAACCCGACGCTGGAAGCCCCCAAGGTCACCTGGTCCACGCACGGCAAGCCGTTCGTCGCGGCCGTCGAGAACGGCGCCCTGTGGGCCACGCAGTTCCACCCCGAGAAGTCCGGCGACGCCGGAGCCCAGCTCCTCACCAACTGGATCGGAACCCTGTGAGCAAGCTCGAACTCCTCCCCGCCGTCGACGTCCGTGACGGCCAGGCCGTCCGCCTGGTCCACGGCGAGTCCGGCACGGAGACCTCGTACGGCTCCCCGCTGGAGGCCGCCCTCGCCTGGCAGCGCTCCGGCGCCGAGTGGCTGCACCTGGTCGACCTGGACGCCGCGTTCGGCACCGGGAACAACCGCGAGCTGATCGCCGAGGTCGCCCGGGCCATGGACATCAAGGTGGAGCTGTCCGGCGGCATCCGCGACGACGACACCCTCGCCGCCGCCCTCGCGACCGGCTGCAAGCGCGTCAACCTGGGCACGGCCGCCCTGGAGACCCCGGAGTGGGTCGCCAAGGTCATCGCCGAGCACGGCGACCAGATCGCGGTCGGACTCGACGTCCGGGGCACGACCCTGCGCGGCCGCGGCTGGACCCGCGACGGCGGCGACCTCTACGAGACGCTGGAGCGCCTCGACAAGGAGGGCTGCGCGCGGTACGTCGTCACCGACATCGCCAAGGACGGCACGCTCCAGGGCCCGAACCTGGAACTGCTGCGCAACGTGTGCGCCGCCACCGACCGCCCGGTCGTGGCCTCCGGCGGGGTCTCCTCGCTCGACGACCTGCGGGCCATCGCCGGCCTCGTCCCGCTCGGTGTCGAAGGCGCCATCGTCGGGAAGGCGCTGTACGCGAAGGCGTTCACCCTGGAAGAGGCCTTGGAGGCTGTGTCGTCATGACCGTGCGGCGTGTGCAGAGCGGAAGTCCCTGGGAAGAGTCCTTCGGTTTTGCACGAGCCGTCGCGGCGGGCGACCGTGTGCTGGTCGCGGGCACGACCGCCTTCAAGGGCGATGTGCTCTACGGCGACGGCGACCCGTACGAGCAGGCCAAGGTGGCCTTCACCACCGCCCTGGAGGCGATCGGCGAGTTCGGGCTCGCACCCGAGTCCGTGCTCCGCACCCGTGTGTACCTGGCGCACGCCCGGGACGTCGACGCGGTGGGCCGGGCCCACAAGGAACTGTTCGACGCCGTACGCCCCGTCACGACCCTGCTCGTCGTGCAGGGCTTCATCGACTCCCGGGTCCTGGTGTCGGTGGAAGTGGAAGCATTCAGAGGGACACTAGAGGAGCACGATTCATGACCCTGGCGGTCCGAGTCATCCCCTGCCTGGACGTGGACAACGGCCGGGTCGTCAAGGGCGTCAACTTCCAGAACCTGCGCGACGCGGGCGACCCCGTCGAGATGGCCAAGGTGTACGACGCCGAGGGCGCCGACGAGCTGACGTTCCTGGACATCACCGCCTCGTCCGGCAACCGCGAGACCACGTACGACGTGGTGCGCCGCACGGCCGAGCAGGTGTTCATCCCGCTCACGGTCGGCGGCGGTGTCCGCACGGCCGAGGACGTGGACAAGCTGCTGCGCGCGGGCGCGGACAAGGTCGGGGTCAACACCGCGGCCATCGCCCGCCCCGAGCTGATCCGCGAGATCGCCGAGCGCTTCGGCCGCCAGGTCCTGGTCCTGTCGGTGGACGCCCGCCGCACGGAGTCGGGTTCGTTCGAGGTGACCACCCACGGCGGCCGCCGCGGCACCGGCATCGACGCCGTCGAGTGGGCCCACCGGGCCGCGGAACTCGGCGCGGGCGAGATCCTGCTCAACTCGATGGACGCGGACGGCACCAAGGACGGCTACGACCTGGAGATGATCCGGGCCGTCCGGGGACACGTCACGGTCCCGGTCATCGCCTCGGGCGGCGCCGGCAGGCTCACCGACTTCCCGCCGGCCGTCGGGGCGGGCGCGGACGCGGTACTGGCGGCGTCGGTGTTCCACTTCGGCGACCTGCGGATCGGCCAGGTCAAGCAGACGCTGCGGGAGGCGGGGCACCCGGTGCGGTGACACCCCCGCCTGACGGGAGCCCCGGCCGCGTCACGCGGCCGGGG